>CAITEC010000059.1 GCA_903891325.1 uncultured Opitutaceae bacterium | reverse complement strand
GAGCGCGCTGGTTTAGGGACTCTGCTCTCTCAGCGCGCTCGGAGATCGCGCTCCACCTCAAGCCTGAATCACCGACTCCGGTTTCAGGTCTCCGGTCTCAGGTCTCAGCAGATCTATCAGTAATGCCAGTAGCCCCGAATATAGACGTAGTTGCCGCCGCGCCAGGCCCAGTGGGCCCCGACGTAGTGGCGATAGCCGGGCGGCGGAATCTCCCAGTGCCCGTTGATCCAGACATATTGGGCTCCATCGAAGTACCAGTACCCGGGAATGTAGATCGCATCCGGCGAGGGCTGCGCGACGATGACCTCGGGCTGCGGCGGCGGCATCGGCGGGTTGGGCGGCTGCTGCACGTATACGGTCGTCGTCGCCGCCTGCTCCGACCCGTAGATCGTCCCGTTCTGGTGGTCGGCCGCGTTGCCGATCGCCCCGCCGGCCATGGCGCCGGCAATGCCGCCGATCACGGCGCCGCCAAGCGTGTTGCCGCCCCGGCTATTGTGACCGAGGATGCCGCCGGCGATCGCCCCGAGCGTTCCACCCGCGACCGCCCCTTCCTGCGTGCTGGGCCCGTTGCCCTCACATCCCGCGCAAAGCGCGGCGATGGCCATCGTGAAAATAAGCTTGTGGTGCTGAGTCATGGTGCGAATTAGTCCGAAATAAGTGTGGCTTTGTTCCCTGGGGTAGACGCGCCAGCGCCTCCCGGGGTTTCGAAGCTTCAACTTATCCATTACCAATTGAGCGAAAATCCCCATAAACACAAGAGGCGCCCCTTTCGAGGCGCCCCGTGTGACCTAACACCAAGCAAACCGTAAGAACATTCACCGCTCCTGAAGAGCAATGAGAGATTACACAGAGATAGACGCAGTCGGTTCGAAAACGTTCAAAATGCTTTAAGTTGTTTGTAATAAACAACTAAAATAATCAGGTTCCCTGAATCCTACCCGGAAAAATCTCGGCCGGGACCTGTTTTTCGGCATCAACCGGGCGAATGGGCACGATTTTCAGGGGGTAACGGAAGATATTCCCCTCGTAGTTGCGGAAAATGATCTCCTCGTCGGTGATCTTCTCAATGTAGTCCGGATTGATCGGCACCTTCCCGCCGCCGCCCGGCGCGTCGATGACGTATTGGGGGACCGCGTAGCCCGTCGTGTGTCCCCTCAGCGCGCGGATGATCTCGATCCCCTTGCGCACATCCACCTTGAAGTGGCCGCCGCCGGTGATGAGGTCCATCTGGTAGAGGTAATAGGGCCGCACGCGCATGCGCAGGAGCCGGTGGACGAGGGCCTTCATCACCTCGGCGTCGTCGTTCACGCCCTTGAGCAGGACGCTCTGGTTGCCGAGGGGAACGCCCGCGAAGGAAAGCCGCTCGCAGGCTTCGCGCAGGGCGATCGTGCACTCCCGGGGATGATTCACGTGGATGCTCATCCATATGGGCCCGTGCCGCCGGAAAATATCGCACAGCTCGGGAGTGATCCGCTGGGGGAGAAAAACCGGGATCCTCGAGCCGATCCTGATGAATTCCACGTGCGGGATCGCGCGCAGGCGGCTGAGCAGATGCTCGATCTTCTTGTCCGAGAGAAGGAGCGGGTCGCCGCCGGAGAGCAGGACGTCGCGGATCTCCGGGTGCGCCTCGATGTAGCGCAGCCCCTGCTCGTACTCCGGATGGAAATTATAGTCCTGCGCGTTGGAGACCAGCCGGCTCCGGGTGCAGTAGCGGCAATACGACGCGCAGCGGTCCGTGACCAGGAAGAGCACCCGGTCCGGGTAGCGGTGGACGAGTCCGGGCACCGGCGAATGGCCGTCCTCGCCCAGCGAATCGGTCATCTCGCCCTCGCTGACCATCATCTCCTCGCCGCGCGGGATGACCTGCCGGCGTATCGGGCAATTCGGATCGTTCCGGTCGATGAGGTTGAAAAAATAGGGAGTGATCGCCAGCGCCAGCTTCTGGTTTGCAAACTCACAACCGGCCTTCTCCTCGGGCGTCAGCGTCATGTAGCGCTCGAGCTGCGCCACAGTCGTCAGCCGGTTCTTGAGCTGCCACGCCCAGTCCCGCCACTCCTCCTCCGGCACGTGCTGCCACAGCCCCTGCCCTTCAAACCATGGATAAAGCGCGTCGATTGGGGCCATTGGGACTGTCGGAAACACTTAGGGACCGACCGATTGGGTGTCAACTTGAGTGGCCTATCAAATTCAATGTAAGTTACTTATATTATTTTCCGACGCGGGTTTTGGCGGGCGCCTGAATACCCTTGGCACAAGCGTTCCCTCATCCTTTCCTTTCCTCCAATGTCCCTTTCCAAGCCCGCAATCCTGGCCCTTGAGGACGGCACCGTCTACCATGGCCTGGCCTTCGGCGCCGACGCCACGATCGCCGGCGAGTGCGTATTCAACACCTCGATGACCGGGTACCAGGAAATCCTGACGGACCCCTCCTACTTCGGGCAGATCGTCGCCATGACCGCCGTCCAGATCGGCAATTACGGCGTGAACGCCGCCGACGCCGAGTCGGCCGCGCCGAAGGCCAGCGGCTTTGTTGTCCGCGAGCTCTCCCCGGTTGTCAGCAACTGGCGCTCCGAGTCGTCGCTCGGCGCCTACCTCCAGCAGTACGGAATCCCCGGCATCAGCGAGGTGGACACCCGCGCCCTCACGAAGAAGCTTCGGGTCGAGGGCGCGATGAAGTGCTGCCTGAGCACGCTACCCATCGGGGACGACGATGCGGTGGGCCGGGCCCGCGGCTGGCGGGACATGGCGGGCAGCGACTATGTGAAGGACGTCACGTGCAGTGAGCCCTATGTGTGGAGCGCCACGGACCCGGCGAACCACAACGCCTCGTACCAGCCCGTGGGCACCTCGTTTGGGTCCGCGGCGCCGGCGGGGGTGCGCTACAAGGTGGCCGCATTCGACTATGGGTCGAAGTATTCCATTTTCCGCAAGCTCGTCCGCCACGGGTTCGAGGTCCTCGTGCTGCCCGCCTCCGCGACCGCCGCGCAGGTGCGCGAGCACAAGCCCGACGCCGTCTTCCTCTCCAATGGCCCGGGCGATCCGGCGGCCGTGCCGTACATCCACAAGACCGTCACGGCCCTGCTGGCCGACTACCCCGTCTTCGGGATCTGCCTCGGGCACCAGATGATCACCCACGCAATCGGGGGCAGCACCTTCAAGCTCAAGTTCGGCCACCGGGGCGGCAATCAGCCGGTGAAGAACCTCGAGACCGGAAAGGTCTCGATCACCGCGCAGAACCACGGGTTCGCAACCGACCCGAAGAGCATCGAGAAGGGCGGCGCCATGGTCACGGAAATCAACCTCAACGACCAGACCGTCGAGGGCCTGCGCCACCGCACCCTCCCGGTCTTCAGCGTCCAGTACCACCCGGAGGCCGCACCCGGCCCAAACGACGCCGACCCGCTCTTTTCCGATTTCCGCGACCTGATCGCGAAGCGGAAGGCGGGAAAAATATAAGGGGTCAAGTCCCTTCACACCAATTTCGCGAATTTCTCCGCGTCCTCGGGCGTGTCCACGCCGATCGTCGGGTCGTCGGTGAAGCCGACGGCGATCGCATACCCGTTCTCCAGGACGCGCAACTGCTCGAGCTTCTCAAGCTGCTCGAGCCGCCCCGCCGGCAGGGTCGCAATGCGCTCCAGCAGGGCCGCCTTGTACGCATAAAGTCCCAGATGGCGGTGGCAGGGATTCGCGCGGACCCAGGCGTCGTCGACCTTTCCGCCGTGGTCTCGGGAGTAGGGAATCGGGGCGCGCGAGAAGAAAAGGGCCCGGCCATCCCGGCCGCAGACCACCTTGACCTGGTTGGGGTTGAGGAAGTCGGCCGCCGTCGTGAAGGGCGTGGCGAGGGTCGCCATGTCGGCTCCGCCCGCAATCAGGCCCGCCAGCGTGCGAATCTGGTTCCCGGAGACCAACGGCTCGTCGCCCTGGACATTAACAACATAATCAGCAGCTACTTGTATATTTGCTTCCGCCAGGCGATCGGTCCCGCTGCGGTGCGCGGCGCTCGTCAGGATCGCGGAAAACCCATTAGCGGCTATAATTTCCCGCAGACATTCATGATCGACAGCGAAATACAAAGGAAATTCAGGTGCTTCCCGCTGAATCCGCTCGGCGACCCAAAGGACGAGCGGCTTGCCCTTGATTTTATGTAAAAGCTTGCGCGGGAACCGGGTAGATTCGAGGCGGCAGGGGACGATGATGGCGGTACGGGCCATGCTTTGACAAATTGGCGGTTGGTTTTTAGGTTGCAAGCCGACCCGGGCTCACGGACTTTCCGCAGCATTTTGCTGAGACAAACGACACCTCTTTAATCCTCAACCATGAACAAGGCCGAAACAACGCCCGCAGGTCAGCAGTTCGTGAAGGAGTTGGTTGTGCAGAACAAGATGGGCATTCACGCGCGTCCGGCGGCGATGGTTGTGCGGATCACCAACAAGTACAAGGCCGAGGTGTTCGTCGAGAAGGAGGAGGAGCAGGTGAACGGCAAGAGCATCATGGGGCTCATGATGCTCGCCGCCGGCAGGGGATCAACGGTCAAGTTCATCGCGATCGGGGACGACGCCGCGCAGATGCTCGCCGAGCTCGAGGCCCTCTTCGCGCGCAAGTTCGACGAGGCCTGACCCCCCCCGGTCAGATCCCGAAAAAGGACCGCGCGTTCGCGGTCGTGACGGCCGCCAGCTCCTCACGGGGCATCCCGAGCAGTTCCGCCGCATAGTCGCCGATGTGCGCCACATACGCGGGCTCGTTGGGCTTTCCCCGATGGGGAACCGGCGCCAGGTAGGGTGCGTCGGTCTCGACCATCAGCCGGCCGGCGCCCTGCGCCTTCGCCGCGGCCCGGACGCTGTCCGCGTTCTTGTACGTCAGGATGCCCGTGAACGAACCCCGCCCGCCGCGCTCATTGAGCACGGCTATCTCCGCGGGACCCTCGCTGAAACAGTGGAAGACAACCCGGCCCCAGTCGACGCCGCTCTCCGCGATCATCGCGATACAGTCCGCAAACGCCCCGCGCGAATGGACGACCAGGGGGCAGCCGAGTTTCCGGGCGAGCCCGAGTTGGGCCGCGAACGCGCCGCGCTGCCACGCGTAGACCTTCTCCGCCTCCGCGGCGTCCTTCGGCAGATGGAACCGGTCCAGCCCGCACTCGCCCAGGGCGACTGGCCGGGGACCGGACCCGGTCTCCCAATACCCGGCGATCCGCGACACAGCGCCCTCCCACCCCGCGTCGACCGCGCAGGGATGCAGCCCCACCGTGGCATGGACATAGCCGGGGTTGTCGCGGGCGATGCCGCGGTGAAGGTCCCAGTCGTCAGGCGCCGTGCCGATCGCGATCATACCCTCGAGCCCGGCTTCGCGCGCGCGCCGCAGCACGCCGGGCAGCGAGCCCCCGGTGAGGAATCCGTCGAGGTGCGTGTGGGTGTCGATCAGGCCCATGGTCTAGAGATACAGGCTGCCATAGCGCTCCCGAAGGTAGCGCATCAGCGGCCGGGGCGAAAGCTCCTCCCCGGTCACCTGCCGGACCAGGGTCAGGGCGTCGAGCCGGCGCCCCTGCGCGTGGATGTTCTCCCGCAGCCAGCCGAGGAGCCAGGTGAAGTCTCCGCGCGCAAAGTCCCCCTCCAGTCCCGGGCGCAGGAGCCGGACCCGGTGCCAGAGCTGGGCGGCGATCATGTTCCCCAGGGTGTAGCTCGGAAAATACCCGAAGGCCCCGCCGCTCCAGTGCACATCCTGCAGCACCCCCTCCCTGTCGTCCTTCGGGTCGATCCCGAGCAGCTCCCGCGAGAGTTCGTTCCACGCGGCGGGAAGGTCCGCGACGGCGAGGGTGCCGGCGAAGAGCCGGCGCTCGATCTCGAAGCGAAGGATGATGTGAAGGTTGTAGGTCACCTCGTCGGCATCCACGCGGATGGGGGTCGGTGCCACGGCGTTGACCGCCAGGTAGAGCTCGTCGGAGGTCACCGCGGCGGTTTGGGCGGGGAAGAGCTCCCGGAACCGGGGCTCGAAGAAGCGCCAGAATCCCCTGCCGCGCGCCACCTGGTTCTCCCAGAGCCGGCTCTGGGACTCGTGGACCGCCATGCCCGCGTGGATCGCCAGGGCGGTTCCGGGATGGGCGCCGGGCAGCCCCTGCTCGTAGAGCCCGTGGCCGGTCTCGTGGATCGAGCTGAAGAGCGAATCGAGCGGCTCGTCCTCGTTGAAGCGCGTCGTCATGCGCACGTCGTCGCCGCCCCCCGAGCAGAACGGGTGGAGCGAGACGTCAATCCGCCCGCGGCGGTAGTCGAAGCCCAGGCGCTCCGTCACCTCGCGCAGGAAGGCCCGCTGGCCCGCGACGGGAAACCCGCGCAGCGCCCCGGCCTTCGGCCGCACGGGGGATGCCGCGATTTCCCGGACGAAGGGCACGAGTTCGCGCCGAAGCTCGGCGAAAAGCCGCTCGACGGCCGCGGCCGTCATGCCCGGGTCGTGCAGGTCCAGCATGGCGTCGTAGGGGGCGGAGCCAAAGCCGAGATAGCCGGCCTCCCGCCGGGCCAGCTCGAGGTTCTTCTCCAGGACGGGTGCATAGGCCGCAAAGTCGCCGGCGGCACGCGCCGCGGCCCAGGCATGGTACCCGCGGCTGGACTGGGCCGCCTTCTCGCGCACGAATTCGGCCGGCAGCCGCGTCGCCCTGTCGTATTCCCTTCGGATCTGGCGGACGACCACGGCCGCATCGGGCTCCAGACCCGCGGAGCCCGCCTCGAGGATGCCGATCAATTCGCCCAGCCGGGGCGCGCAGCACTCCGCGTGGGAGAGATCCGCCAAGACGGCGTGCTGCTCCCCGCGCAGGGCCGCCGCGCCGGGGGGCAGGTTCACCTGCTCGTCCCAGCCCAGCAGGCCGGAGACCGAGTCGATGGCGTGGATCCGCCGCAGGCGGGCGAGGAGTTCGTCGTAGGGTTCCATCAGTGCGTGTGGTGACAGGGAATCGAACTGTTTTGGAATCGAAAAGGGGAAACTGCCAGGCTTTCATTGCACCCGATGCGCGATGTCCTTGACGTTTCCGAACTGTGCGTGGCGCGCGGCGCCACGACGATCCTGCGCGGCGTGAACTGGCGGGTCCGGCGCGGCGAGCACTGGGTGGTGCTCGGGCCGAACGGGTGCGGCAAGACCTCGCTGCTGAAGTCCCTCACCGGGTTCCTCTCGCCCGGCTCCGGCTCGGTCAGCCTGCTCGGCCGACGCTACGGCGAGACGGACTGGCGCGAGTTGCGCCTGCAGGTGGGGATCGTCATGAGCGCCCTCCAGGCGTCCATCCCCGCCGCCGAGCCGGCGATCGAGACGGTCGTCAGCGGCCGCTACGCCCAGCTCGACCTCTGGCAGGCGCCGACCCGGGCGGACACCGTCGCCGCGCGCCGCCTGCTCCGGCTCGCCGGCTGCCTCCACCTCGAGCGCCGCGAGTGGCTCTTCCTGTCCCAGGGCGAGCGCCAGCGGGTCCTGATTGCGCGCGCGCTCATGGCCCGACCCCGGCTGCTCATCCTCGATGAGGCCTGCGCGGGGCTCGACCCGGTCGCCCGCGAGGAGTTCCTCCGCTTCATCGACGGCGTCGCCCGGCGGAAGCGGGGCCCGGCGCTGGTCCTGGTCACCCACCACGTCGAGGAGATCATGCCCGCCTTCACGCACGCCCTGGTGCTCCGGGACGGCGCCGTCTTCGCGTCCGGCCCGATTGCGCGGGTCGTCACCTCGCGCACCCTCAGCGCCGCCTTCGGCGCGCGGCTCTCGCTGCGGAAAACGGGCGGCCGCTACCGGCTTGGATAACCAGAACCGGATTTGAACAGGGAGATCGGGAAGACCGGAAAGATTCGGTCCCGGCAAATTCGCTGGTTGTCAATCTGGACCCAGGGGCTGTCATTCTTCGCCCTTTCCGATCTTCCCGGCCTTCCTGTTAAAACCTTCCGGAAAAATCGTCTTAATTGAATCCCAGGACCTCGTGCAGGAAGCCCCGCATCGCCGCCCACGAGCGGCGGTCGGCGACCGGGTTGTACCCGATGCCGTGGAGCCGGTTTTCAAAGGCGAGCTGGTCGGAGTCCGGGTTGGTGAACGCGTGCATGGCCCCGGAGTAGCTGATGAATTCGTATTCGAATTTCCCCTCGTTCATCGATTTCAGGAAGGCGTCCACCTGGTCCTTGGTCACAAAGGGGTCGATCGCGCCGTGGCAGATCAGGAATCGCGCGTGGATCCGCGCCGCCGCCGCCGCGGGCGCCGGGATGAGGCTACCGTGGAAGCAGACGACGGCCGCGAGCGGCGCGCCAGTGTATGCCAGGGAAAGCACGGCCGCCCCGCCGAAGCAGTAGCCGATCGCCGCGATGCGTTTCTCATCGACCAGGCCCGTCTTGATCAGCTGGTCCAGTCCGGCCCGGGCGCGGTCGGCCATCAGCTCGCTGCCGTAGAAGGGCTGGGCCAGCCGCTTCGCCGTCTCCGCGTGGGTCGTGGTGACGCCCTTCCCGTACATATCGATGGCGAAGGCGACGTAGCCCAGCCCGGCGAGCTGGTCGGCCCGGCCCCGGACATAGTCGTTGAGCCCCCACCACTCGGGTGCGATCAGGATCCCGGGACGGCCCACGTGTCCCCCGCTCGCGAACGGATAGGCGTCGTCGTAGGCGAGGTAACCCTCGAGCCTCACCCCGTCGTGCTCGTAGGCGATCGCCCGCGAGATCAGCTTGGCGCGCGCGGCAAGCGGGACGGCGAGGGCGGAGAGGACGAAGAGGACGGCAAGGTGGGCGGATTTCTTCATGGTGTTCCCCGCGGGGCGAGCGGGACGGCGATGCTCTGGCCGACCCGCATCTCCTGCAATCTGAAACGACGCGGGCTTGGTTGGGCCTTGCCCCGGGCGGGGATTTGGATTCCCTATGGGGCATGAGCGCTGGCAAAATTTTCCTGATAGTCCTCGGCGTCATCGTCCTTTTCGCGCTCCTGGTCGGATTCTGGTGCTTCGGCACCTACAACGGTCTCGTCAGCCTCCAGCAGGCCACGGATGCCCAGTGGGCGCAGGTCCAGAACGTCTACCAAAGGCGGGCGGATCTCGTCCCCAACCTGGTCAGCACCGTCAAGGGCGTCGCCGACTTCGAGAAGTCCACCCTAACCGCCGTCACCGACGCCCGCGCCTCCGTCGGGCGCGTCCAGCTTCCCGCCAGCGGCGCCCCGACCGATCCCGCCCAGCTCGCCGCCTTCCAGCAGGCGCAGGGCCAGCTCGGCTCGGCCCTCTCCCGGCTCCTGGTGGTCTCCGAGAACTACCCGAGCCTGAGGGCCACCGACAGCTTCCGCGACCTGCAGGCGCAGCTTGAGGGCACGGAGAACCGGATCGCCGTCGAGCGCGGCCGCTTCAACGAGGCGGTCCAGGCCTACAACACGACCGTTCGGCGGTTTCCGGGGCTGATCATCGCCGGCATGTTCGGGTTCAGGGACCGGCCCTACTTCACCGCCACGGCGGGAGCGGAGACGCCGCCGAAGGTGAATTTTGATTTCGGCGGCAAGAATTCGTGAATTTTTCCCGCAGGTTCCTCCTGGCGCTCGCCGCGCCGCTCTTTCTACTCTGCGCCCGGGCCCCCGCCCTCGCCGCAGAGGTGATTCCGCCGGCGCCCTCGGCCTATTTCAACGACTACGCCGGGGTCGTGCCCGCGGCGACCGCGGCCCAGCTCAACGCGCAGCTTGACCAGTTCGAGCGGCAGACCTCGAACCAGATCCTCGTCGCGATCTTTCCGCGGATGGAGTCGGACTCCTCTGTCGAGGACTACACGGTCCGGGTCGCCCAGTCCTGGGGAGCCGGCAGGAAGGGCCTGAGCAACGGCGCCGTCCTTTTCGTCTTCGTGCAGGAGCACGAGATCCGGATCCAGACCGGTTACGGACTCGAGGGCCCCCTGCCGGACGCCCTCTGCCGGCGCATCGTCGACAACGAGATCATTCCGCGGATTCATTCCGGCGACTTTGGCGGAGGCATCCAGGCCGGCGTCACCGCCATCCTGGCCGCCACCCGCGGCGAATACCGCGGCAACGGCACAACCGTCGACGACAGCGCCACCGGGACCTCGGCCACGACCCACCTGCTGGGAGTCGGGATATTCCTGGTATTCATCATCGTCGGGTCGATTCTTCGAAGCCGGCAGCACGTGGTGTACAACGGCCTGGCCCGGCGCGGCGTCTGGGGCGGCCCGATGATATTTCCCGGCGGCGGATTCGGGGGTGGCGGGGGCGGTGGATTCTCCGGCGGTGGCGGATTCTCCGGGGGCGGCGGGGGATTCGGCGGCGGCGGCGCGGGAGGGCGTTGGTGATTCCCATGCGCTGGCTCTTTTCCAATCCCGCACGAATCGACCACGCCCGCATTCACGCGGCGATTGTGGACGCCGAGCGCGGGACCTCCGGAAAGATCCGCGTCCTGGTCGCCCGGAACCGGACCGAGGATCCTGTGTCGGCCGCCCAGCGGCAATTTGAACGGATGGGGCTCGCCCGCACCGCGCACCGAAATGGCGTGCTGCTTTTCGTCGCCCCGCGCTCCCGGCGCTTCGCCGTCATTGGCGACCAGGGAGTCCACGCCGCCTGCGGGGACGCCTTCTGGGCGGAGCTCACCGCGGCGATGGAGGCTTATTTCAAGCGCGGGGAGTTCACCGAGGGCCTGGTCCACGGGATCGCCCGCGCCGGCGAGCTGCTGGCCCTGCACTTCCCGCCGGAATCCTGACCCCGACACCATGGCCAAGGCCCCCCCCCTCCTTCCCACAGAGGTTTTTCGCCGCGTCCTGCGCGTATCCCAGATCGACGGGACCGGCCTGCTCGCCTTTGCCGGCTCCTTTGCCCTTCTCTCGGCGTGGCTCCACGACCTCACCGGAACGGTGGCCGGCGTGCTGATCGCCGGCGCGGGCGCGATGGAACTCCACGGGACCGGGCTGATCCGGGGCGGGCACGAGCGCGGAATGTCCTGGCTGATCGCGAGCCAGGGCTACCTCATGGCCGCCGTGTTCGGCTACGTCGGCTGGCAGCTCACGCACATCGATATCTCGATCCTGAGGCCGGTTGTGACGGACGAATGGCGGCAGGCGCTTGATACCTACAAGGTGACGGAGGACCAGTTCCTGACCCTCCTCTACATCACGGTCTACGGCTGCTTCGCCGCCGTGACCGCGCTCTACCAGGGCTGGATGATGATCTACTACGCCCGGCGCCGCCCGCGGGTGGTCGCGGCGATCGCCGAGATCTTCGGGAGAGATTGACCCGCCGGCGCCCCGCAGCCCATGCGCCGCCTCGACCAGCTTCTCGCCAACC
Organism: uncultured Opitutaceae bacterium; assembly: GCA_903891325.1. GTDB lineage: Bacteria > Verrucomicrobiota > Verrucomicrobiia > Opitutales > Opitutaceae > Palsa-1447. Next base: position 25,356 of record CAITEC010000059.1, on the reverse strand, counting down.
TCGGCTACTGCTCCCGCCGCGAGGCCCGCCAGTGGACCGACGCCGGCAGGGTGACCGTCCGCGGCGAGCCGGCCGGCGATTCGGGCGCAAAGGCCGATCCCGCCGAGGTGCGGATCGACGGGGAGGCGCCGGACCACCCGGACGGATTGCTCCTCCTTCTCCACAAGCCGGCCGGGCTGGTCTGCTCGCACAACCCCGGCGAGGGCCCGCGGGTTTACGACCTGCTGCCGGAGCGCTGGCAGCGGCGCAATCCGCCCGTGACCAGCGTGGGGCGCCTGGACCGCGACACGACCGGCCTCCTCCTCCTCACCGACCAGTCTGCGCTCGTCCACCGGCTGACCTCGCCGCGGCGGAGCGTCGCGAAGGTGTATGAGGCGACGATCAACCGCGACGTCTCCCCCGACGAGGCCGCCGCGATCACGGCCCTCTTTGCCGCGGGCACGCTCACCCTGGAAAACGACCCGGCCCCCTGTCTCCCCGCAACCCTCGAGTGGACGTCGCCCAGGACCGCCACGCTGACCCTGACCGAGGGCCGCTTCCACCAGGTGAAGCGGATGTTCGAGAGCCAGTCGCTGGCCGTGACCGCCCTCCACCGCTCCCGCTTCGCCAACCTTTCCCTCTCGGACATCCCCGTCGGCACCTGGAAAGAACTGCCGCTGGATTTAGCCATCGGATAGGCCGCCACTGACCTTCCGCTCGGTTGGGAAAATCGCATTTTCCCCGCTCAACTTGCCTTTCACTATAATTAGGCTCCTAATTAACATCCTTCCCATTTTTATCGAATGAGCCCGCCACCGGACGAACCCACACCGACCATCACCGCTCCCGCCCGCCGGGGAGCCCGCAACGCGGTCCTTTACGTTGCCGCCGCCGTCGCCATTGCGGTGGGAGCCTATTTCGGCAGCCGCCACCTGGTCTATTCCCTGGCGCATCAGGAGACCGACGACGCCCAGGTGGAGGGCGATATCAGCCCGGTGCTCCCCCGGATCTCGGGCTATGTCGGCAAGGTGCTCGTCCGCGACAACGCGCGCGTGGCCGCCGGCGATCCCCTGATTGAGATCGACGCCAAGGAACTCGACCTGAAGTGCGCCGAGGCCGGCGCCGCCCTGGGGACCGCCGAGGCTTCCTGGGTCACGTCAAAGGCCGCCCTGGCCAATGCGCGCGCCGCCGAGGCGGTGGCGGCTGCCAACGTGGCGGCCGCGGACGTCACCCGGGCAAAGGCGGCATCCGACCTCGCGCGCGATACCTCGCTATTCCGAGCCGGGGCCATCACCGACAGCCAGCTCGCCGACAGCCGGGCCGTCTCCGACGAGGCGGCCGCCCGGTACGAGGCGATCCGCCGGCAGGCCGACGCAGCCGCCACGGAGTCCGCCGCCGCCAAGACCCGGATCAGCGCGGCTCAGGCGGTCATCGCGCAGCGCCAGGCCGACGCCGACTACGCGGCGCTCCAGCGCTCCTACGGGACGGTCTCCGCGCCCATCGCCGGTCTCGTGTCCCACAAGAACGTCGAACCCGGCCAGTTCGTGCAGGCCGGCCAGACCCTCCTTTCGATCGCCTCGGACAACAACCCCTGGGTGGTCGCAAACTTCAAGGAGACCCAGCTGAACCGCATCCAGGTCGGCCAGCCCGCGGAATTCACCGCGGACAGCTACCCGGGGATCACGTTTCACGGCCGGGTGGACTCGATTGGCGGGGCCACAGGGGCCCGTTTCGCGCTCCTTCCCCCGGACAACGCCTCCGGGAACTACGTGAAGGTCACCCAGAGGGTTCCCGTGAAGGTCGTCCTCACCGACGCGCCCGACCCGGCGCACATCCTGCGCCCGGGCATGAGCGTTGACATCGCGGTGCGGACCAAGGACTGAGCCGGGCCCATCCGACCGATGTCCGAATTCGGCCTGCGGAAGATCATCATCATCTTCACGGTGATCGCCGCGGCGATCATCGAGCTGATCGACACGTCGATCGTGAACGTCGCCCTGTCGGACATGAGCGGCAACCTCGGGGCCACGCTCGAGGACGCGGCCTGGGTCGTCACCGCCTACGCGATCGGCAACGTCATCATCATCCCGATGACCAGCTTTCTCGCCGCCCGGTTCGGCCGGCGAAACTACTACATCAGCAGCATCCTGCTTTTCACCGCGGCCTCGGTCGCCTGCGGGCAGGCGCACACCATCTGGGAGCTCGTCGCCTTCCGCTTCGTCCAGGGGATCGGCGGCGGCGCGCTGCTCTCGACCTCGCAGGCGATCCTCTTCGAGACGTTCTCGCTGGCGCAGCGCGGATTGGCCGCCGCCATCTTCAGCATCGGTGTCTTCGTCGGGCCGACGCTGGGGCCGACCCTGGGCGGGTGGATCATCGACACTTACTCGTGGCGCTGGATCTTCTACATCAACGTGCCGATCGGCATCGGCGCGGCGCTGCTCTCCTACGCCTACGTGAAGGAGCCGGCCCACGCCCGTTCCGCCGAGCACATCGACTGGATGGGTATCACGCTCCTGGTCGCCGGCCTCGGCGCCCTGCAGACCGTCCTGGAGCGCGGCGAGACCGAGGACTGGTTCTCGGCCCGTTACATCGTCGTGCTCGCCGTGACCGCCGCGGTGAGCCTGGTCGGATTCATTTTCTGGGAGACCTCGATCAAGCACCCCGTCGTCGACCTTCGGGTGCTCCGCAGCCGGACCCTGGCCACCGCGGCCACCCTGACCTTCATCATGGGGTTCGCCCTCTTCGCGACGGTCTTCATCGTCCCGATCTTCGCGCAGCGGCTCCTCAACTTCACCGCCCTGCAGACCGGCATGCTCTTCCTGCCGGGGGCGGGAGTGGCCGTCGTCTTCCTCCCGATGATCGGCCGGATGATCATGAAGGGCTTCCCCCTCCAGCTGATGGTGATGTCCGGGTTCGTGATCGTCGCGCTGTTCGCCTACCTGCTCAGCCGGCTCAACCTGGAAACCGGCGCGGACGACTTCTTCTGGCCGGTCATCCTGCGGGCGGTCGGCCTGAGCCTGATAGCCGTGCCCCTCACCCAGCTCGCCGTCTCCGGGCTCCCGCAGCGCGACATCCCGCAGGGCATCGCCCTGAACAACATGATGCGCCAGCTCGGCGGCGCCTTCGGGATCGCCTTCATCAACACCTATCTCGACCACCGGGTGGCCGCCCACCGGCTCGACCTGGTCTCCCGGCTCGCGCCGGGGGACCCGGCGACCACCACCCGCATCGCGCTGTTCACGCGCGGGATGCTCGCCCACGGATCCTCGCCCTGGGAGGCGTCCCGCCAGGCGCTCGGCGCGCTGGAGCTGACGATCCAGCGGCAGGCCAGCCTCCTCAGCTACCTTGACGCCTATCGCCTTGTCGCAACCATCGCCGTCTGCTGCGTGCCGCTCATCCTGGTGATGGGCGGCCGCCGGAGGGCGGCGCCCGCCGCGATCAAGGCGGTCGCTGAGAGCCACTGACCCCCATCCGCCATGAAACGCAGCACCCTCCTCATCCTCCTGGCACTCGCCACCGCTCCCCTCACCCGGGCCGACACGCTCACGCTTTCCCAGGCCATTGACACGGTCCTCACGCGCTATCCGACGATCGGCGCGGCCCAGGCGGCCGTCGACGCGGCGCGCGGCCGGACTGAGCAGAGCAACGCGGGCCGGCTCCCCCAGCTGTCCGCGGAGGGGGCCTACACGTACATGTCCCTGCGCCCGTACGTCGCCTTCCAGCTCCCCACCGGCACGAGCGCCTTCTACGAGACCGTCCAGAATGGCTACAATGCCACCCTCAACCTCCGCCAGCTGCTCACCGACTTCGGGCGGACCGACGCGCTGGTGGCGCTCGCCCGGGCGGGGGAGATCTCCGCGAAGGATGCGCTCGACCAGGCGCGCAGCCAGCTCGGCTACCAGGTGATCGAGGCCTGGTACCGGGTGCTGCTCCTGCGCCAGGCCGTCGGCGTGGCCGACGAGGAGATCCTGGCCCTCCAGGAGGCCCTCCGCGTCTCGGGCCAAAAGCTCGCCGGGGGCACCGCGACGAAGTTCGACGTGCTGACCACGCAGGTCCGGCTCGCCACCGCCCAAAACAGCCGCACCGACACGCTTGCCGCCCAGCATCGGGAGGAGTCCGCGCTGCGGCAGCTCCTGGGCTGGCCCAGGGAAACCCGGCTCGACCTGGCCGGGGATCTTGACGGCGCGATTCCGCTGCCCGACCTGCCCGCCGCGCTCGCGGAGGGGCTCAGGAACCGGCCCGAGGCGCGGCTCGCGCAGGACTCCGAGAAGGCGGCCGACTCAAGGCTCGACGCCGCCGACCGCGAGAACCGGCCCGTGCTCGCGGCCCAGGCGGCCGGCGGGGTCCAGAACGGCGACCTGCCGTCGCTCTACACGAACAAGGGCTACCTTACCGCAGGGGTGAGCGTCTCCGTCCCTCTCTTCACCGGAAATCGGATCGCCGGCCAGCGCATCGAGGCGCAGGCGGACCGGCGCGCCGCGGAGTCCCGCACCGACGAGATCGGTCGGGTCATCGCGACCGACGTCGAGGACTCCTTCACCGATCTCGACGCCGCCCGCTCCCGCCTGGCGAACGCGGACACCCTGGTGGCCCAGTCACGGGAAGCGCTGGCCCTCGCGCGCTCCCGCTACGCCAACGGGGTGGTCACGAACTTTGAGCTGCTCGACGCGCAGAGCTCCGCCAGGGCCGCGGAACTGGCGCGCCTCCAGGCGCGGTTCGACTGCGTCCTGGCCTCCCACGCCATCGCCCGCGCCGCCGGCCGCCCGCCCACGGCCCCCTGAGCGGCCGCATTGAATTGATCTAGCAGCTTCGTCCTTTTTCGACTTTCATTTGTTCATGTACACGATCATCGGGGGCGACGGGAAGGAATACGGTCCGGTGACCGCGCCGCAGCTGCGGGCATGGATGGCGGCGGGACGGGTCAACCTCGACACGCAGGCGAAGGCGGCCGGCACCAGCGAGTGGAAGCGGCTGCGGGAGTACGACGAGTTTTCCGGCCGGGAGGAGCCGCCGGTCGTGGAGGCCGGCGCGACCGACGGGCGTCCGCTGGCGGGCCGCTTCGCGCGCCTTGGAGCGACGATCATCGACGGGTTGCTCTTCCTCTTCTGCCTGATGCCCCTGATGAAGCCGAACCTGACGACGCTTTCATCCTCCAACTCGTACTCCCTGGCCTTTTCGGACATCCTCAACCTCAGCGGAAACAAGCACCTGTTCTCCGACGCCCTGCCCGTCATCATCCTTGGCGCCGTGCAGCTCGTCCTGCTCTCGACCCTGGGGCAAAGCGTCGGGAAACGCCTCGCCCGGATCCGGATCGTCCGGTTTCACGACGGGTCGCGGGCGGGCTTCGTCCACGCCTTCCTCCTGCGCAGCCTCCTGCGGGAGCTGATCGGGATGATCCCCTGGCTCGGCCAGGTCTTCCTCATCGTGGACATCTTCTACATCTTCCGGGCCGATCGCCGCTGCCTGCACGACCACATCGCCGGCACCGTCGTCGTCAAGGCGACCCCGGCGGTGGGCATGGCACATTCCTAGAGGAATACTTTTTTAACAGGAAGGCCGGGAAGATCGAAAAGGCCCGAAAGGAAGCGCCCAAAACCAAACTTTGGAACCAGCGGAATGCAGGTGATCCGCCTTGGCTCAGAAGTGGTTGGATTGTTGCGGATCGATCTTTCCGCTCTTCCCGACCTTCCTGTTCAAATCCGGAGTGGAATTCGCAAACTGTGCCAATACTCCGGCGGTAGCGCACTAGTACGGCGCAGCTGCCGGACGAAGCCTTGCCGCCAGCGCCTTGGCTGTGAAGATCGGCGAGGAGCAGGTCCCGTTCGAGCAGACGAACGCGGCCGCGCGGGGAAACCGAGGGTAGATGTCCTCGCCGCGCGGGGCCGGCTCCGTCCGCGGATCCCACCACTCGATCAGCTTGTGGCCGGTCGGGGCGCGCAGCGCCGTCTCGAAGAGAGAGCGCGCCACCGGGTCGTCCTTCCGGCCGATGATCGCGACGTGGAGCGGGTCGGTCCGCGCCTCGTCCTCCGCGAGGAGCAGGCCGGCAACAGCGAAGCCGCGGTTGCCGGTCACAGCCGGCGCGACCAGCCAGCGGAGCGCATTTGCGGCCATGACCCGGTACTCGTCCCGGCCCGTCTCCTCGAGGAGCGCCCGGGCAAAGCGGGCGACGGCCACGTTCTCGTCAAACTCCGGGCGGGGTGCGGGAAACGCTGATCCCGTCGTGTCGGCCGTGGCAAAACCGGGGACGCCCCGCCGGCTGAAGTGCGCGCCGATGAATCCGGCCGCGCCCGTCGCCAGCCGCAGCCAGTAAGGATCCGCCGTGACCTGGTGAAGCGCAAGGAAGGCCCTCCCCATCTCCAGCGTGTCGGCCAGGTAGGGTCCCGCCGGATCCCGCTCATCGTGCCGAAATCCGCCGCCCGGCAGCCCCCGATGGGCCACGATCCACCGCGCGGCGGCCACGGCCTCCCCCCGCGCGGCGGCGTCGCCCGTGGCCGCGGCAAGGGACGCGAGCGCCGCTATCGCCCATCCGTTCTCGCGGGCGTAGACATGCGTGTCGATTCGCGGGGCTCCCATGCGCCACCTCCCCGCCGCATCGAGGGCATAATAGGCCGCCCCGGGCTCGCCGGACGCCAGGTCGGCGTCCTGGCTCGTGAAGAAGGCGCCATCCGGGCTGGTGAGAAATTTTCGGAGGTAGCCGTGGATGAGGCGGGCGGTCTTCCGGTCATCCGGATCCCCGAATTGCGCCCAGGCCATCGAGGCGATCCGCAGGTTCTCCGCCTGCATCTGCATGATCTTCTCGAAGTGGGGCTCATCCCAGTCCCCTCCCGCCGAATACTGGTAGACGCCCCCGAAGACCGGGTCGAGGAGCCTGCGCTCAAGCCGCAGCGTGTCGCGGGCCCGGCCGGCCGCGGCCGCGTCGCCGAGCGCCGCGTCCCGCATTGCGAGCTCAACGCAGTCCCAGTCCAGGTACTTGTGCACGAAGCCCCATCCCCCCGCCCTCGCGTCATAGCCCCCGAGCCACTGCCCGGTGAGCGCGGCGCGGCCGCCGGCATCGAGCGCGGACGGCCCCGCCGCCGGCGGCTCGGGCGGGTTGTCGCCGTAATCCACGGGAGAGGGATCGGCGATCACCGCCCGCAGCAGCCCGGCCATCCCCGGGGGATCAATGTACCCCCGCTTCTTCACGATCTCCGTGCCGTCGGGCCCGTAGATCACGGTGGCGGGCCAGCCGTAGTCCTCATAGCGGTTCGCGAGGTCGGGCCGGGAGTCCTGGTCCACGCGGATGGCCACGTAACGGCCGCCGATCAGCGCCGCGACCGCCGGATCGCGATAGGTGGTCGCGTCCATGACGTGGCACCAGTGGCACCACACCGCCTCGAGGTCGAGGAGCACATACTTGTGTTCCGCCCGGGCCCGAGCGAACGCGGCGTCGGACCATGGCTGCCACGAGACGGACTCAGCCCCGGACGCCGCGAGGCAGGAGGCGAAAACGGACGCGAGGACGGCGAGGCGGCGGAGGTTCATCCGCCCCCTGTTACGAGCGGGGGCGCCGTCCGGACGCCCGTTTGCGGGCGAGAAGGGCGTCCACCGAGTAGCGGCCCGGGCCGAAGACAAAGACAATCAGCGCGGCCAGCAGGAAAAGGAAGGGCGTCGCGCTCACGAAGTCGTCGGGGTTGCTGAAGAGCGTCATGAGCGTTTGCCGCTCCGCCGTCAGGTAGGCGACCGCCATCGTGAACATGAGCGGCACAGCGATGATGCGCGACAGGAGGCCAAGGAGGAGAAGCAGCCCGCCCACGGTCTCGGTGGTGCCCGCCAAGATGACGCTCAGGTGCGGCAGCGGCACCCCCCAGTCCTGGAAATGCCCCACAAATCCGGCCGAGTTGGTCAGCTTGCTGGTTCCCGTCTGGACGAAGTGGTATCCCCAGTAGAGGCGGATGCCGAGGAGAAGGACCGGCTGGAGCCGGTCGCCGATGAGGGCGAGAGTGTGATTTAGTTTGGGGATCATATCAAAAGCGGTATCCAAAGCGGGCTCGGGCCAAAAAAGTATAGGTCCTATAGGTCCTATAGGACCTATATATCAGGGGCTCCTGCAAAACCACCCCAACTTCATCCACATGGCAAACCAATCCTCAATTTGCCCCGGCTTCACCCGTCCACCGGCGGCGATTGCACGCTCGAGGGGCAGGCCGGCGCGGATCGCCTCGAGGATCCTGAAGGCCGCGGGCTCGAGCCGCAGGTGGCGCAGGTTGCCCTTCACGCGGAAGACTGCCACGCAGACGCGCTTCCTTCCCGGCGCGGGCGGGCGCCGCGTTTGCCGCCTTCCGCGGCCGGGGGCCTCGGGCGCGTTGCTCGCCTCGGCGCGGAGCGCCGAGCGCCGCCGCACGGAGTACACAAATTCATCGGCGGTGCACCCCAGCGCCAGGAGCGAGAGGTGCGGCTGGAGCGTGAGCCTGAGCCGCGCCGGCGGGACCCCCGCGATCTCCGCGGGCCCGAGAAGGGGGCGCTCCTCGGCGTCGTAGGCCACCGTCTGCGCCCACTCGAACCGGGCGACATCGAGCGCAGGCGCGCTGCGGGGGGCGGTCCAGCGCGGTTCCTCGGCGATGAACCGCGGCAGCCGCGAGCAGAGATTGCGGAGGGTGAAGGAGCGCGACGGATACTTTGCCAGGTAGGCGCGGACCAGCCGGTCGAGGGCGTCGTTGCCGAGGAGAGCGGCCAGCCCGGGGCAGTCCTCGACCACGCAGTCGATCAGGCGCCACCAGTACATCCGGTGGTAGATCTCCAGCCGCTCAAGCGAATCCAGGCGCGCGTTCGGCTTGATGAACGAGGCGGCGACCTCGGCCATCGGGCGCCCGTCGACCCCCCTCTCCTGCGGTCCGTCGTCCGGGCCGAGCGGCTGGATGAGCGCCCGGAGCATGGTCCGCTGGAATGCGCGCAGCTCGGCGGTGGACCCCACGCGGGATGGGCGGCGCACGGCGCTCGCCTGGGCGCGGGCGGTCTTCATCGGGATGCCTTCCGCGCCGCCGCGATGAACTTCCCCGCCTTCAGCGCCTCGGCGTGGACCTCGTCGAAGGAGGGAATCCGGTCGTCCCACTCGAGCAGCGTGGCCGTGACCCCGCACCGTCGGGTGGCATGGTCGTACAGCCTCCACACCGGGTCCAGGACCGGGTGGTCGTGCGTATCCAGGATGTACTTCTCAAATTTGGTGTGGCCGGCGATGTGGATCTGCCCGACGCGCTCCGCCGGGACCCCGTTGAGGTAGTCGTAGGGATTGAAACCGTGGTTCTTCGACGAGACGTAGATATTGTTTACGTCGAGAAGGATGCCGCAGTCGGCCCCTTCGACCACCTCCGAAAGGAATTCCCACTCGGTCATCTCGGAGGCGTGAAACTCCGCGTAGCTGCTCACGTTCTCAACGCAGACGGGGATCCCGAGGTAATCGCGGACCTGCCGGATCTTCTCGGCGGTCCGCCGCGCGGCCGCGAAGGTGTAGGGCATCGGGAGCAGGTCGTGGGAGTAGGTGCCGTCCACGCTGCCCCAGCAAAGATGGTCGGAGATCCAGGGAGTGTGCGTCCTCCGGACGAGCTCCTTCAGCTTCCTCAGGTGCGCCCGGTCGGGCTTGTCCGCTGATCCGAAGTACATCGAGACGCCGTGCTGGACGACGTGGTACTGCTCGAGGATCCGGTCGAGGATCTCCAGGGGGCGGCCCCCGTCCACCATGAAGTTCTCGGAGATGATCTCAAACCACCCGACCACCGGCTTCTTCTCCAGGATATGCGCGTAGTGCGGCACCCGGAGGCCGATCCCGATCCCGTGGTCGGTGTGACCGTTGAAGCGGTTGGCGGGCATAAAAAAAGCGCGGGCGGCGGAATACCGCCGCCCGCGCCGCTCAAATAGGAATCAGGCGTTCGGCTTGGCCGTGCTCTTGCAGGAGGCCTTGGTCGTGCAGCCGTCCTTGCCCTTGCAGGAGCTCTTGCTCTTGCAGGACGCCTCGCTCTTGCACGAGCCGGTTCCCGCGCAGCCGCCATGGCCCTTGCAGGAGTTCTTCCCGGCGCAGCCGTTGTCGCCTGCCTTGCAGCCCCCCTGACCCTTGCAGGAGTTCTGCCCCTTGCAGGAATTCTTGGCCTTGGCGGTGGCGGTCGTCGAGCCGGAGCCCGTGGTGGTTTCGTCGGCGAAGCTGCGCGCGGCAAACGCCCCGGCATAGAGCCCGGCGGCGGCGGCGGCGGTGACAAGGAGGCGGGTCGATCGTTTCATAGTGTGGTGATATCGGGTTGGGTTTAAGTTTCGGGGGTAACTACGCGCGGGACCCTCGCCCGGATGCCACCATTTTGCAATCCCGGCGTTTTTTCAGCGCCCGGACGGCTCCACGCGGATGAGCTTTGGCTCGGTGTAGTCGTTGAGCCCGATCGCGTAGTGGTCCAGGTTCACGAAGCGCACCCTGCCGCCGTAGGACACCCTGGCCTCGACATTCAGCCCGTGCCTGAGCTGGTCGGCCTCGGCGCGGTACTCGACGTGGAAGGGGATCGGATAGGTGGACGGATGGCGTATCGTCTGTTCGCCCAGGACCTCGGCCGGCATGTCCGGGGGGGGGACCGGCCGCTTCATCGTCGGGTCGGCGGCCGTCACAAGCGTCCGGGTCGACGGGGCGACCGCATCGACCACGCGCACCTGCACCACCGCGTCGTCCGGCAGGTCGGCCGCTCCGGTGCTGAACTCAACCGTCCCGTCGAGAACGCGGTCCGGGTCGTCCTGGGGAGTGAGGTCCAGATGCGAGCAGCCTGCGGCAAGGCAGGCGGCAAGGGCGAGGGACCGGGGGAGGATCGGAATGCCCTTCATCGTTGCCCAAGGAATGCCCGGCCGGGGCGATTGATACAATTCATTTCATTCGCGCGCGTTTTTATGCATAGATCACCGGAGAACCACGTCATGATCGCCCCCCACGTCCTGCCGTCCGCACGCTTCGAGCACGCACGGATAGCCGCGTTCGGGAGCAGCCTTGAGGCCTCCCACTGCGTCGCCTCCGAGATCGCCGAGCTGATCCGGTCCCGCCAGCGGGCGGGGCGAAAGGCCGTCCTCGGGCTGGCAACAGGGTCGACCCCGGTCAGCCTCTACGCCGAGCTGGTCCGGCTCCACCGGGAGGAGGGCCTGAGCTTTGCAAACGTCGTGACCTTCAACCTCGACGAGTACTACCCGATCAGCCCGGCGCACCTGCAGAGCTACAGCCACTTCATGCGGGTGCACCTGTTCGACGCGGTGGACATCCCGCCCGGCCAGGTCCATGTGCCGGACGGGACCGTGCCGAAGGGGCGCGTGGACGCCTACTGCGGGGCCTTCGAGGAGGAGATCCGCGCGGCCGGTGGGATCGACTTCCAGATACTGGGGATCGGGCGCACCGGACACATCGGCTTCAACGAACCGGGCAGCTCCCTGCGCTCGATCACCCGGCTCGTGGCCCTCGATCCGCTGACGCGGCGGGACGCGGCCGGCGACTTCGGCGGCGACGACGCGACCCCCCATTTTGCGCTCGGCATGGGCGTGCGGACGATCCTGTCGGCGCGGCGAATCGTCCTGATGGCGTGGGGCCAGCACAAGGCGGACATCGTGCGCACCGCGATCGAGGGCGAGTGCTCGGCCCAGGTTCCCGCCTCCTTCCTCCAGGAGCACGACAACGCCGTGTTCGTCCTCGACCAGGCCGCCGCCGGGGAGCTGACCCGGTACAGGGCCCCCTGGCAGCTCGGCCCCCTCACGGAGCAGGGCCTGTCGTGGGACGAGCGGATGACCCGCCGCGCCATCCTCTGGCTCTCGCAGCGCTGCGAAAAGGCGATCCTCAAGCTGACCGACGACGACTACAACGAGGCCGGGCTCCAGGATCTCCTCCGCGTCTATGGCTCCGCCTACGAGGCCAACCTCGCCGGGTTCTACCAGCTTCAGCACACGATCACCGGATGGCCGGGGGGGCGCGACCCCCAGCGCACCCGGCCCGGGGACGCGCTCGTGCGGCCGCTCCGCGCCGCGTCGGCGGGGGTCTACCCGAAGCGGGCCCTCGTCCTTTCCCCCCATCCCGACGACGACGTCATCTCCATGGGCGGAACGCTCTGCAGGCTGGTCGACCAGGGCCACGAGGTGCACGTCGCCTACGAGGTCTCGGGCGCCACCGCGGTGGGCGACGAGGCGGTCTGGCGGGCGCTCGCGTTCACCCGCGACGCCGGGCTCGCCCAGCCCGGCGCCGCCGACGCGATCTCCGACCTGTGCCGGGGCTACGACACCGCGGGGGCGCTGCCCGGGTCCCCCGACATCCATCGATGGAAGGCGCTCATCCGCCGGCACGAGGCGACCTCGGCCGCGCGGGTCTGCGGCGTGCCCTCGGGCCGGCTGCATTTCCTCGACCTGCCCTTCTATGCGAGCGCGTCCCCGCGGACGCGCCGGATCGGGGAGGCCGACATCGCGGCCGTTCACCGGCTGCTGATGGACCTGCGCCCCCACCTGATCTACGCGGCCGGCGACCTGGACGATCCGCACGGCACCCACCGGCTCTGCCTGCGCGTCCTGCGCGAGGCGCTGGCGCGCGCCGCGGGGGAACCCTGGCTGCAGGAGGCCGAGCTGTGGCTCTACCGTGGCGCCTGGGCCGAGTGGCCGCTCGCCGAGATCGACATGGCCGTGCCGCTCAGCCCCGTCGAGGTGCTCCGCCGCAGGCGGGCGATCTTCCGCCACCAGACCCAGAAGGACCAGTCCCTGTTCATCGGCAAGGAGCGGAGCGAATTCTGGGAACGCTCCGAGGACCGCGGCCGCAGGCTGGCGCAGGCCTACAACTCGCTCGGGCTGGCCGAGTACGAGGCCATCGAGGCGTTCAAGCGCTACGCACCGGACGACTTTGTCCGGCTGGCGCCCCTATAGCAGCTTCGCCGCCGCCTGGTAGCGCCGCAGCGCGTCGGCGAGCTCACCGAGCTTGATGGGCTTTACTATGTAGTCGTTGCCGCCGGCCGCCATGACGCGTTCCTTCTGCTCGCCGCGCGCGTCGGCGGTCAGCGCGGCGATCCAGAGCCCCTTCGCGCGGCCGCCGGCCTCGCCGGCCCGGATCTTCTGGATGGCCTCGAGGCCGTCGACCTCGGGCATGTGCAGGTCCATCAGGACCAGGTTGTAGTGCTCGGCGGCCCGGCTCAGCTCGTCGATTGCCGCGCGGCCGTTCTCGACGAGAATCGACGTGCAGCCGAGGTTCCACAGGAGCTTCTGGACCAGGCGCTGGTTGATCGCGTTGTCCTCCGCGACAAGGATGTTCAGCTCGAAGCGGGACGGGCGGTCCTCGGGCGCCGCGGCCGCCCTTGCGCCGGAAACCAGGTCGGTCATCGCCTCGTGGTGCAGGGGCTTGTTGATGAGGTGCGCGAAGCTGCCGCGCATGGCGGAGCGCAGCTCCCGCGCGAGCGTTATCGGGACGATCGCGTAGGTGCTCTCGGGAAGCCAGGGAAACTGCCGGCCGTCCACGCCGCTGACGAAGCCGGTCTCGAGCTCGCAGGCGGGGTCCGGCGTCTCGCCGGGCTGGGCCGCCAGGCACTGGGCGAGCTTGGGGTGGACCTCGATGAAGGTGAGGTCCCTCTTGCAGCGCACGAGGTCCGCGCACTTCTCCAGCTCGGCGAGCTGGACGCCCCAGCGCCGCGCCAGCTGCGCAAACTCGCGGCGGAAGGGGCCCGGCCTGGCCACAAGCGCGACCCGGATCCCCGTCAGGTCGGGGATTGCCCGCGCCGGGACCGCCTCGGCGACAACCGGAAGGACGAAGGTGAATGCCGACCCACGGCCCGCGCCGCTGTCAACCGCGATGCTTCCGCCCATCATCTCGACCAGGTTCTTCGAGATCGCCAGGCCGAGCCCGGTGCCCCCGTGCCGCCGCGTGTCCGACACGTCGACCTGGTTGAAGGGCTTGAAGAGCTTCGCGTGGTCCTCGGGGGCGATCCCGATTCCCGTGTCGCGGACCGTGAAGGTGAGGAGCCAGTTGCGGCCGGACTCATCCCCGTCCCTGGGCTCGGCGCGGACGGTGATCCCGACCTCGCCCTCCTCGGTGAACTTGACGGCGTTGCCGGCAAGATTGACGAGGACCTGCCGGACGCGGGCCTCGTCGACGACGATCAACGCGGGCACCGAGTCGTCCACCCAGTGGACCAGCTCGATCTTCTTGGCCGCGGCCTGCACCGCCAGCAGGTCCAAGGTGGCCTCGACGAAGACCCGGGGGCTGCAGGGCTTTGGCTCGAGTTTCAGGCTGCCGGACTCGATGTGCGCGAAGTCGAGGATGTCCCCGGTGAGCTGGATCAGCGCCTCCCCGTTGGACCGGATGATCTGGATGTACTCGTCCTGCTCCGGGGTCAGCGGCATCCCGAGGAGGAGGCTTGTGAACCCGACGATGCCGTTGAGGGGCGTACGGACCTCGTGGCTCATGGTCGCGAGGAACTGGCTCTTCGCCCGGTCCCCCGCCTCCGCGCGGCCGAGCGCCGCCAGGAGCGCGGCCTCGCTCCGCTTGAGCTCGGTCATGTCCTCGAACACCGCGACGAAGCAGGTCATCCTCCCGTCGCGGTCGCGCACGGGGGAAAGGACGCCGCGGACGGGGAATATCTCTCCGTTGCGCCGGCGGTTGAACCACTCCCCGCGCCAGGAATTGCCGGACCGCACGGCGGCCGACATGTCGGCCAGCCGCTCCGCCGGCGTCTCGGGCTGCTGGAAGTCGCGCCACGGCCGGCCCAGGAGCTCGCGGCGCGTGTAGCCGACCTGCTCGCACAGGCTCGCGTTCACGTACTCGATGCAGTTGTCCAGGTCGATGATCATCACCGCGGAATGGCTCTGCTCGATCGCGCCCAGCAGGTTCCGGATCGCCTTGCGCTGCTCCCCGCGCCCGCGCATCTCGCGGAGGATCCCGAAGGGCAGGCCCAGGATCAGCCAGGTGTAGAGGGCGTCGTGGAACCCGCGCATCCAGGCCGACCGCGTCCAGGCCGAGGCCGCCACGTCAACCCCGAGCACCTCGCCGACGGCCGATCCGCCGGTGATCGGCGCAAAACCCATGGCCCAGGTTCCCGCCACATCCGACACCGGGCCCTGTGCGGAGGGGATATTGGTTGCGGTCACCCGCTTGAGCGCGGGCAGGAGCGCCGCGTTCGCATAGGTGTCGCCGGGCAGGAGGCCACCCGAGCCCGGCTTTCCGGAGTCCGCGAGATAGGCGACCTTCCCCGTCGCCGGGTCCACGCGAACGATGAAGAGCAGGTGGGCGTCAGGGATGAAGGTCTGGAGAAGCGCGAGCCGTTCCCTGACGAGCGTCAGGTTCGGGCTGGACGCGTCGGCGGACGTGCCGGTGAGTGCGCCGATGGCGTCCGCCGGCAGGGCCGCGCTCGCGTGCAGGGCCTGCGCGGCGAGGCCCGAAGCCTGGTTCTCATCCGCCGCCAACTCCCCAAAAATGCCCGCGACAATGCCGAGGATAAGGATAACACCCCAGACGACAGAGCTGTTCCGTCGGGTAAGTTTGGCGACCCAGGCGACCATTGGTGGAGGGTACTCTCAATCGAAGTTCGGGGATATGACAATGATGAAGGGGTGTAGGATGGGGGATGACACGGGGGGGGACTGGCAGAAACCTGAGACCTGAGACCGGAGACCTGAAGCCTGAGTCAATCGGTCAAACCTTCGGGCGAACCTTTGGGCGAACCGCGTCGGCGGACTTATCAAATCGCTGTTCGGGAGGGCCCGTCTCTTTTCCGCAATGCGGAAAAGAGCCGGGCCAATCTTTGCGCCGCTGACGCTAACTTGTCTGGAGACTGGCTTGCCAGGCTTTGCCGCCCACTAGTTCTCTGCCCGTCTACTGCCCGCTGAACGCGGGCATCCGCCGGGCCAGTCTTTGCGCCGCTGACGCGGCGGCAAAGACTGGGGTCGGCGGGAGTTGAACCCACAACCTTTTCCTTAGGACGGAATTGCTCTATCCAGTTGAGCTACGACCCCTCGTCAGGGGGGAGAACGTGAGGGGCGGATGCGTCGTTGACAAGCCCGGTTGGAAATCTATCGTCTCACCTCCCATGAGCACACCTGAGCAAAAAACGACGCTGACGCAGACACCGACTCCCGCGGAGATTCCCTTCACGACCCCCCAGGCCATGAGCCGCTTCGTGACGGACACGGGCAAGATCCTGCCGCGCAAGTACACCGGCCTCACGGCCAAGCACCAGCGCGCCATCACCCGGACGCTCAAGCAGTCGCGCAACCTGCTCCTGGCGCAGTAATCGTCAGGCGATTTTTTCCCCGAGGCCGGAGTCGTTTTGCTCCGGCCTTTTTCGTGCCAGCATGCCGCCCGCCCGCCCAAAGCCGCCCGCCCAAATCCACCGGGGCACGCCGCGCACCCTGGCCCGGCTCGCGCGCATCCTGCGCGAGGGCGGGCTGGTCGCCGTGCCGACGGAGACCGTCTACGGGCTGGCGGCGGACGCCTTCAGCGCGCGGGCCTGCCGCGGGATATTCAAGGCCAAGCGCCGGCCCGCCTCCGATCCCCTCATCGTGCACATCGGCTCGGTCGACGACCTGGCCCTGGTCGCCGAGCCAAACCCGGCCGCGTACCGGCTCGCGGAAAAATTCTGGCCGGGGCCGCTCACGCTTGTCCTGGGGAAGAAACCCCGCATCCCCGATGTCGTCTCCGCCGGCCGGCCGAGCGTCGCCGTGCGAATGCCCGCCCATCCGCTCTTTCGCCGGCTGATCCTCCTGGCGGGCCGTCCGCTCGCTGCGCCCAGCGCAAACCCCTTCGGCTATGTCAGCCCGACGACCGCCGCGCACGTGCGCGACGGCCTGGGCGACCGGATCGCGCACATCCTCGACGGCGGCCCCTCGCGGATCGGGCTCGAGTCGACGATCGTCGATCTTCGCAATCCCCGTGCGCCGCGCCTCCTTCGCCCCGGGGCGATCACCCGCGCCCAACTCGAGCGGGTGCTTGGTGTCCCGGTCGCCGGACCCGCCGGCCGGCCGGTGTCCCGGCGCGGGCCCCAGCTCGCCCCCGGGCTGCTCGCGCGGCACTACAGCCCCCGCACGCCCGTCGCGATCCTCGACCGGCTGCCCGGGGCCGCCGCTAGGCGCGCCGCCCCGGCCGAAGCCTGGCTCTTCCTCGCCCGCCCCCGGGGGCGGGCCGGCCCCGGCGATTTCTGGCTCGACGCCCGCGGCAACCTCCCGGCCGCGGCGCGCCGGCTCTTCGCCACCCTTCGCCGGATCGACGCCAAGGGATTCAAGCGGATCAACCTGTCCCTCCTCCGCGGCGGGGGCCTGGCCGAGGCGATCAACGACCGGCTCAGGCGGGCGGGACGCCCATCTCCCGCAGCAGCCGCTCGTTCTGCGCGGGCGTCCCGATCGTGATCCGGACCCATTCGGGCATGCCGTAGGGCCGCAGCGGCCGGACGATGATGCCCCGCCGCTGCAGGTCCTCGAACCAGCGCTGGCCGTCGCCGACCCGCACCAGGAGAAAATTCGCGTCGCTGGGAGCGACCTCGAAGCCGAGCGCCGCGAGCCCCGCCTGAAGCCGCAGCTTCCCGGCCCTGTTCTCTCGCGCGCACATCGCGACAAAGTCGCGGTCCCCGAGTGCGGCGATCGCAGCCGCCTGCGCGATCGCGTTCACGTTGAAGGGCTGCCGGACGCGGTTGAGCAGGGTCACCATCTCCGCCGACGCGTAGCCAAAGCCGATCCGCAGCGCGGCCAGGCCGTGGATCTTGGAGAAGGTCCTCAGGCAAATCACGGCCCGCCCCTCGCGGATGAGCGGCCCGAGGTCGGCCGGGGCCTCCTGGTAGTCGGCATAGGCCTCGTCGAAGGCGAGCACGACATGCGGGGGCAGCGAACGCGCAAACGCGAGGACCTCCGCGGCCGTGTTTCCGGGCCCCGTCGGGTTGTTCGGGCTGCCGACAAACACCAGCTTCGTCCGCGGCGTCACCGCGCGCGCCATCGCCGGGAGATCGTGCCGAAAGTCGACGAGCGGGACCTCGACGGCCTTCGCCTCGAAGAGCGTCGTGACCAGCCGGTAGACGACAAACGCCGGCGACCCCATGACGACCTCGTCGCCGGGGCAGAGAAACACCCGCCCCAGGAACTCGAGGATCTCGTTGGATCCGTTCCCCACGATGAACTGCTCCGGAGCCAGCCCGTGGACCTCCGATAGTTTTTTCCGGAGCTCGAAGCAGCCCCCATCCGGGTAGAGTTCGCCGTGCTCGAGGGCGCGCCGGGCCGCCTCGATCGCCTTGGGCGACGGACCGAACGGATTCTCGTTCGACGCGAGCTTGATGATCCCCGCCGGATCGAGCCCCAGCTCCCGCGCCACGGTCTCAATCGGCTTCCCCGGCTCATAAACCGGCTGCGTGAGCACAGAGGGTCTCGCGAGGGATTCAAGTTTCACGCCCCCCATCCAACACATTTTCCCTCCCTCCCCAAAGCCTGAAATTTTTCATCTCACTCTTCCGATGTGCCCGGGGTTCCGGACCCCGGCCTGGCCTCATCGGGGTCGGAGATCGGATATAGGACCCCAAGCACCGGGGTCAGCGACCCGGGCTACATCGATCCGAAAAACCTCTCAATGAGCGCGCCCGACCGGAAGGTCTTCCGAAGGGACTACTGCGGAGCTTATTGGTCGCCTCTGGCCGGCCCCCCATGAGGCGGGCCGGCGGTGTGGCGACCAGATTGGGCATTGCGCAGCACTTGTCCCGCAGGAAGGCCGTCCGGTCGGGCGCGTTTCCAATCAAGGTTTGTCTTTATCCCCTTTCCTCCGTTCCCTTCCCCGGGCCGGCGACGCCGGCCCGCACACGCCCCTTCGCTTAAAATGAAAAAGCTTCTCGTCGAATTCATAGGTACATTTTTCCTCGTCTTCACCGTCGGCTCCACCCTCATCCCCCCCGGCGTCGGCCTCTTCGCCCCGCTCGCGATCGGCGCCGCGCTGATGGTGATGATCTACGCCGGGGCCCACGTCTCCGGCGGCCATTTCAATCCGGCGGTCACCTTCGCCGCCTGGCTTCGCGGCCGGGTCCCCGCTCGCGACGTGGCCCTCTACTGGATCGCCCAGGTCGCCGCCGCCCTGGCGGCCGCCTGGCTGATGACCTTCTTCAAGTTCGAGGGATCGGCCCAGGAGCTCCCGATCGGGATCAAGGCCGCCTTTGTCGCCGAGTTCATCTTCACCTTCGCGATCGCCTGGGTGTTTCTCAACACGACCGCCCCGCGTCAGGCCGGCGGCAACTCATTTTACGGGCTGGCGGTCGGCGCGACCTTCATGGTCGGCGGCTTCGCGGTCGGGAACATCTCAGGCGGCGCGTTTGACCCGGCAATTGCCGCGGGAATCACCCTCATGGGCCTGCTCAGCCGCAGCCACCTGGGGATATTCCTCGTCGCCGAGTTCAGCGGCGCCGCGGTGGCGGCGCTCGCCTACATGCTGGTCAACGGCAGGGACTGACCGGTCAGCGCCGGGCGCCCCGGTGCAGCCGGCTGGTCGCCTTCGGGGCCGTCTCGATCTGGGTCTTCTCGTCGAAGAGGGCCGAGTAGATGTAGGGAAATCCCTCGATTTTCTTCCGCTCGATGCTCGCCCCGATGAATCGCTCGATGCTGCGCGCGTCCCGGACGTCGTCCTCGGTCACGAGCGTGAACGCGTCGCCCGTGCGAAGCGCGCGGCCGGTGCGCCCGATGCGGTGGACGTAGTCCTCCGCGTTCTCCGGCACGTCGTAGTTGACGACGTGCGAGATCCCGGCGATGTCGAGCCCGCGGGCCGCGATGTCCGTGGCGACCAGGACCTCGAACTTGCCCGTCTTGAAACCGTCCAGCGCCTCGACGCGCTCCCTCTGGCTGCGGTCGGAATGCAGGACGCCCACCGTGTGCCCCTTGGAGGTCAGCCGGGTGGCGATCCGGTCCGCGCCCATCCGGGTGCGACAGAAGATCAGGACGCTCTTGAACTCCGTCTGCTCGAGGAGGAGCTGCAGCAGGTCGAATTTCTGGGAGGCGACGACCGGGTAGAACGCGTGGGCGATTGTCGCGGCGGGCGAGTGCTGCCGCCCGATCTCCACCTTGACGGGGTTGCGCAGCGCCCAGCTGGCGAGCCGCTCGATCTCCGGGGGAAGGGTCGCGCTGAAGAAGAGGGTCTGCCTCTCCTTCGGGCACTGCTGGACGATCCGCTTGACGTCGGGAAGAAAGCCCATGTCGAGCATCCGGTCGACCTCGTCGAGGACGAGGATGTCGATCTTGTCCAGCGAGCAGTTCCGCTGCTCGAGGTGGTCGAGGAGCCGGCCGGGGGTCGCCGCGAGGATGTCCATCCCGCGCCGCAGGTCCTCGGTCTGCTTCCCGTAGCCGACGCCGCCGTAGACAATCGTCACGCGGAGGTCCGTGAACTTGGCAAACTTGTGGAACGCCTCCTCAACCTGAAGGGCGAGCTCGCGCGTGGGCTCAAGCACGAGGACGCGCATCGCGCCGTGCGATCCCAGCCGCTGGATGATGGGGAGCGCGAATGCCGCCGTCTTGCCGGTGCCCGTCTGGGCCGAGGCGATCACGTCGCCGCCCGCAAGCACCACGGGGATCGCCGCCGTCTGGATGGGGGTCGGGTCCACATAGCCCATCTCCTGCACCGCGAAGGCCAGGGAGTCCTGGAGGCCGAGCGCCGAGAAGGCCGTCTCCATCTTCGGGACATTCACCGGGACCGCGGGCTTCACGGAAACCGCGTGCGGGTGCTCAAAGTCGTCGCGCGCCGGGCGGGCCCGGCGCTCGGGACCGCCGCGACCCGGGCCGCCGCGCTGAGGTCCATGCGACCCGTACCCCTCCGAACGATGCTGCGGACGCGGCCCCGCCGGACGCGGGTGCTGCTCCTGCGGACGGCCCTGTCCCTGTCCATGCCCCTGCCCCGCCGGCCGGGAGGGACCGCGCTGTCCCTGCGGGCGCGGCGCGGGCCCCCTGGCCTCCGGCTTCGGTGTGCTGGGAACAGCAACGGGTTGCTGGTGTTGAACGGGCTGTGCTGGCGTGCCGCGCAGCTTGGCAATGAACTTTCGGAACATAGGTAAACGTCTAAAAGCCAAACCATCCCGCGAAATGCGGCTTATTGCAATCCTCTAACGAGGAGGGGGCGGGGATCTGATTTGGGCGGAAAGGTCCCCTTCGCGGCAAGCTTGCCGGGCTTTGCCGCACACTAGTTCTCTGCCCGGCTCCTGCCCGCTGAACGCGGGCAGGAGCTTGTCCGGCGGAACGAAGTGGAGACGGACCGGGCCAGTCTTTGCGCCGCTGCCGCGGCGGCAAAGACTGGAGGCGACCAATGAGCTACGCTAAGGCCGCTCCGGGAACCTTTCCGCCCAAATCAAATCCCCTGGGTGTTGTGGGAGAGTGCGGCGATGCGCGCGGCGACGTCGGACCGGAGCCGGTCGATGAATCCCTGCGTGAAATCGCGGACGGAGAGCTTCTCGTCGGCCACGAGCGGGGTCAGGTCCATCGCCCAGGTGGCGGCCGTCAGCGTGTCGGTCTGGTGGGGGTTGAACATCGTCGCGTTCGCGGCGCGCCGCCCGATGATCGCCAGGTCGTAGCGCTTGCCGCCGCCGATCTGCGAGTCAAAGACCGCCAGGAGCGGCAGCGCCAGCTCGGGCCGCTGGCCGGCGTCGAGGACCACCTTGTCCGCGTCGAGCAGCCAGTCCAGGTCGCGCCATCCCTCGCAGCCCAGGACCCGCCTCGGGCGGCTCTCCGGAGGGAGGGAGCGCAGCGCCTCCAGGCAGCGCAGGAAGACCCCGACATGCGTGTCGTGCTTGTCGGCGGGATTGTGAAGGTAGACAACTTCCGGCCGCGTCCGGCCGAAGAGGATGCGAAGGTCCGAGGCCACTCCGGCGTCGCCGGCCGCCTTGACGCTCGCGCTCGGGTGGGCGAGCTGGACCTGGAGGTTGTACTTCCCGATCTCGGCGGCCCGGCGCTGCTCCTGGCGGCGCACCTCGCGCATCTGCGCGTCGGTGAACGACGCGTAGCGCCCCGTGCGCGACGACCCGGCGCCGTTCGTCACGACGACCCCGGTGAAGTGCCGGCCGGGCCGCTCGTAGCACGCCGCGATGCCCTCGTGGGCCATGCACTCGATGTCGTCCTGGTGGGCAACGACGCTCAGGTGCGTGGTCCGGGCAAGCGCCTGCTCGGGCGGCGTGCCGTCGGGCGTGAAGATATCCGCTTCGGGATGGGAGAATTTCATGGCGGGGAAAAGAGCTTTTCCGGGTATTCGCCCCGGGAGACAAGCGCCGCGATGGCGGCCGAGACGCGGGGCTTGTCCTCCCGGTAGGTCACGCCGAACCAGGCGCCCTGCGTCGGAAGGACCCTCACGTCGGCCTCGCCGCGCGCGATCAGCGCGGAGACGGCCGCCGGCAGGTAGAACTCCGCCTTGGGGTCGGAGCCCTTTGCGGCCAGGAAGTCCCTGAGCTGGGCGTCGAGTGCCGGAAGCAGCGCCGGGGTGAACCCCCAGCAGTTCATCGAGACGATTTCCCCGCCGGAGAACTTCCTGCCCTCCCCGACGTCGCCCGCCGGGATTCCCGTCTGCTCGACGATCGACCGCAGGTGCTCCCCGTCGGCCGTGCAGATCCCCCGGGACACGGAGCCATGCTCGGAGAGCGTGTTGGCGAGCCGGAACCCGACCATGGCGAAGCGGGCCGGCGCCGGCGGCGGGGGCGCCGGTGCCGCCAGGAAACGGCCGAGCCGCATGAAGGAATCCCATCCGTAGAAATCGTCCGCGTTGATGACCGCGAAGCTGCCGCGCAGCTTCTCCCGCGCGCACCACACCGCGTGCCCGGTGCCCCAGGGCTTCTCGCGGCCCGGCGGAACCGCCGCGCCGTGGGGCAGCGCATCGACGGACTGGAAGACATACTCGACCTTCGCGAGCCCCTCGTACCTGGCCCCGATCTTCTCGCGGAAAACCGCCTCGAAGTCCCGGCGGATCACGAAGACAATCCGCCTGAAGCCCGAGCGGAGCGCGTCAAAGACGGCGTAGTCGAGCACCGTCTCCCCCGACGGCCCGACCGGGTCGATCTGCTTCAGCCCGCCGTAACGCGATCCAAACCCGGCAGCGAGGACGACGAGGGACAGGGACATGGCCAAAATGGGAGAGAAAGCCGGGGCGCAAGGCAAAGCAAAGAAGCACGTGGAGGACTCTGCTCTCTCAGCGCGCTCGGAGATCGCGCTCCACCTCAAGCCTGAAAGATCGACTCAGGTTTCAGGTCTCAGGTTTCAGGTTTCTGCAAGGCATCTCCCGCGCTTGCAACCCCGCTCCACTGGCCGTACCTATTCGCGGAGATGCCTCCCCTTCCCACCCAGTTCACCGACGCGACCGTCCTCACCAAGGCCAATGTGTATTTCGACGGCAACGTCGTCAGCCACACCGTCCTTTTCACCGGCGACATCAAGAAGACACTCGGGATCATCCGGCCCGGCTCCTACCACTTCGGCACCGGAGCCCCGGAGCGCATGGAGATCGTCGCCGGGTCGTGCCGCGTGACGGTCGACGGGCAGGCCGCGGCGACCGCCTACGCGGCCGGGGAGCACTTCGACGTGCCCGGCAAGGGCGGCTTCACGATCGAGGTCGCCGCCGGCCTGTGCGAGTACATCTGCTCGTTCCTTTGAGCGGGATCAGCGCTTCCACTTCATCCGCGTCTCGCCCAGGATCGAGTCGTCCTCGCCGCGGCTGAACATCCGAACCGCGATCGCGCCAAGGAGCCCGATCAGCCCGACGAGCACGGCGACGGACACCAGCGGCGGGAAATAATACGTCCCCACGACCGCGCCGCGCATCAGGTCCACGGCGTAGGCGACCGGGTCGAACCACGTAGCCACCCGCATCCAGTGGGGGGCGCTGCGCAGCGGGTACAGCGCGCCCGACATGAAGTACATCGGCAGCAGCAGGGCGTTGCTGATCACCGGGAAGACGGTGGTCGAGGTGAAGCGGGCCGCGGCGGTCACGCCCATCGCCGAGAAGCTCACCGCCGCCAGGACCATCGCCCCGACGAGCCCGACAAATGACAGGAATCCGAGGTGCACGCCGGCCAGTGGCGCGAAGGGCAGCAGGATGATGCCCTGCATCAGGGCCTGGACGGCGCCCGAGGCGATCTTGCCGAAGGCGATCGAGGCGCGCGGGAGCGGGGAGACGAGCACCGCCTTGAAGAACCCGACCTGCCGGTCGAAAACGATGATGATCGCCGCAAACACGGCCGAGAAGAGGAGCGCGAGCCCCATGACGCCCGGGTAGATGAAGCGCTGGTAGTCCCCGCCCCCGAACCGCGAGTTGCCCCCGAGCCCCGCGCCGAGGACGAAGAGGTAAAGCAGCGGCTGCGCCACGCCCGAGATGAGGCGCATCCGGTCGATCCATGCGCGCTTCACGTCGAGGACGACGATGGCGAATATCCCGCGGATCATGGCGCGCCGCCCCCCTCGAGCTTGCTGCCCGTCAATTTAAGGAAGACATCCTCAAGGCCGGGCGCGTGGACTTCGACCCGCCGGACCGCCACCGGCAGGTGCCTCAGGATGTCCGGCAGGGCCGCCGCCGGGTCGGCGTGCAGCAGCCGGAGCCCCGGTCCCGTTCCCTCGGCCGTGAATCCGCGGCCCGCGAGCCATTCCCGCGCCCGCGCGTCGTCGTCCGTCTCAAGCGTGATCACCCCGCCCCCCAGCCTGGCCTTGAGGGCCCGCGGCGTGTCCAGGGCGACGATCCGGCCGGCGGCGATCAGGGCGATCCGGTCGGCGACCTCGGCCTCCTCCATGTAGTGGGTCGTGAAGAACACCGTGCGGCCGGCCTCGCCGAGCGTGCGCACGTGGTCCCAGAAGGACCGGCGGGAGTCCACGTCGAGCCCGAGCGTGGCCTCGTCCAGAAACAGGATCCGCGGCTCCGTCACGAGCGCCCGCGCCAGCTCGAGCTTGCGCCGCTGGCCGCCGGAAAGGGTGTCGGTGGGCCGGTCCGCGGCGTCGGCGAGGCCGAGGCTTTCCAGCAGCTCCACCGCGCGGCGGCGCGCCACGGAGGGGGGGAGCCCGTAGAAGAGTCCCATGAGCAGCAGGTTGTCCCGGCCGTTCAGCTTTCGCTCGATCGCCGGCTCCTGGAAGACGATCCCCATCGAACGCCGCACCGCGTCGCGCTCCGTGACGACGTCGCGGCCCAGCACCCGGGCGGAGCCGCCGCTCGGCGAGCGCAGCGTCGCAAGGATTGAGAAGAGCGTCGTCTTGCCGGCGCCGTTCGGGCCGAGGAGCGCGAAGCGTTCGCCCTGGCGAACCTGCAGGTCGATTCCCCGCAGCGCCTCGACCGGCCCGTAGCGCTTCACCAGTCCCGCGACATCGACCGCGGGCACCTGGGTGTCGGCGGCGGGTGTTGAAGCGGGAGGCATGTTTTCAGAACACGCCCAATTCACGCCGAGGCAAGCCATCAGAGGT
>CAITEC010000058.1 GCA_903891325.1 uncultured Opitutaceae bacterium | reverse complement strand
TGTCGGACAACAACAACAACAATCACAGCACGACCACGCTTAATTTCAGCATCGTCGCCATCGCGTTCACGAGCGCGCAGAACGTGACGTCCATCGTCAACACAGCCTTCAGCTACCAGGCAACCGTGTCGGGCGGCACCCCAAATTACACCTATTCCGTCCTCAGCGGCACGCTGCCCACTGGGCTCACGCTGAACTACTCAACCGGCCTGATCACCGGGACGCCCACCGCTACCACCTTCACCAACGTGACCCTCCAGGTTGCGGACAGCGCCTTACACTCGGCCCAGCTCTTTCTCAACATCAGCATCGATGCGCCCCTGAGCATCAACGGCCAGTCGACGGTCACCGGTCAGGTGGGTTCGGGCTTCACCTACCAGGCAAGTGCCGGAGGCGGCACGGGCCCCTACGCCTACTCGATCACCGCAGGCGCACTGCCTACCGGGCTTACCTTGAACGCCTCGACGGGGGCAATCACGGGCACGCCGACAGTGGCCGGCCCGCAGCCGGTCACGATCACCGCGACCGACAGCACCAACGCCACCGCAAACCTCCAGGTCCAGATCACGATCAACGGCGCGTTTGCGATCACAAGCGCGTCCGCCGCCAGCGGAATCAAGGGCCAGAACTTCAACTTCCAGGTCAGCACCGCCAACGGGTTCTTCCCGGTCAGCTATTCCGTGACCGCAGGCGCGCTGCCTGCGGGAGTCACGCTGGGCAGCTCGAGCGGATTCCTCAGCGGCACGCCCACGGCGACCGGCACCTTCAACCCGACCATAACCGCCACCGATAGCAACAGCCACACCGCCTCGTTGCAAATGACGATCACGATCGCCGTTATCGGCATCACCAGCCAGTCCAGCGTGTCGGCCGTCCTGAGCAGTCCCTTCACCTTCCAGCTCAACTCAAACGGAGGAACGCCCCCGTACAGCTACGCGCTGGCCGGCGGCACCCAGCTTCCCGCGGGACTTTCGCTCAACTCCTCGACCGGCGTCATCAGCGGAACGCCAACGGCGACCGGCCTGACGAATGTCAGCCTGTCCCTGACGGACAACGTGGGCAATTCCGCGACCGCCTCGCTCGCGATCACCGTCAACACGGTCGGGATCACCAACAGCACGCAATCCTTCATCCCCGGCATTGTCGGGGTCGCGTTCAGCTACCAGCTTAACGGCGCAGGCGGAAGCACGCCCTATACCTTTGCGGTCGGCAACGGAAGCGCGCTGCCGGCCGGCCTTGTCCTCAACACGGCAACCGGCGCCATCACCGGCAACCCGACCACGAAGGGATTCACCAGCACGACCTTCACGATCACGGACAATGCCAACCATTCCAGCTCGACCACGCTATCGTTCCAGATCACCGCGATCGGCTTCACGAGCGCCGCCAGCGCCTTTGGCGCGGTCGGCTCGGCCTTCAGCTACCAGGCGATCGCGGCTGGCGGGGCGACCCCCTACACCTACGCCATCACCGGCAACCCGCTGCCCACCGGGCTCACCCTTGCCTCCGCCACCGGCATCATTAGCGGCACGCCGACGGGGACCGGGTTCACAAACACGACGGTGACCGTCACGGACAGCACCAACCCCACCAACAGCGCGCAGCTCAACCTCGGGATCAACATTGCCTCCGCTCTTTCGATCACCAGCGCCTCCACGACGACGGGCGCGGCGAACGTCACGTTCACCTACACCGCGACCGCCACAGGCGGCACGGCGCCCTACACGTTCGCCGTGACCGCCGGGACCCTGCCCACCGGCCTCAGCCTGAATGCAACAACCGGCGCGATCAGCGGCACCCCGACCTCAACCGGCGTGACCAACGTGACCCTAACGGTCACGGACACCTACGGGGACACCGCGACGCTCGGACTTGGCATCACCATCGCGTCCATCAGCTTCACCAGCGCGTCGACGGCCTCCGGAATTCAATTCGGCGGGTTCAACTATGTGTCGACTGTGGCTGGCGGCTCGTTCCCTTACTCGTTTTCCCTTGCCGCCGCCAGCAATCCGATGCCGGGCGGGCTGACCCTGAACCCGAACTCGGGCGCGATCACGGGCGAACCCACCGCCCTTGGTCAGACCGTCGTGACGCTCAAGGTCACCGACGCGAACTCCATAACCGCCACGCTGGCGCTGACCATCAATATTACCGTGGTCGGCTTCTCCATCCAGCCCAGCGTCAGCGGGATCCAGGGGCAGCCCTTCGACTACACCCTTTCCGCGCTCGGCGGAACCCCGCCCTACATGTTCAGCGCGAACGCAAATCTTCCCGCGGGACTCTCGCTGAATCCCACGACAGGGGAAATCACCGGCACGCCCACTGGCTCGGGCCAGACCACCGTCAACTTCACCGTGACCGACAGCCATAATCCCGCCAACAACGGCCACGCCAACCTCCTTTTCATCATCACGCCGGTCGGCATCACCAGCAGCATCAGCGCCATCGGGATTCAGAACACGCCCTTCATCTACCAGGCCACAGCGGCCGGGATCAGCCCGCCCTTCCATTTCACGCTCACGGGAACGCTGCCGGCGGGGCTGAGCTTCAACTCCACGACCGGACAGATCAGCGGCACGCCGACCACCGCGCCCAGTGTGACTCAGCTCACGCTCAACGTTTCTGATAACGCTAATCCGACGAACACGGCTCAGGCAGGTCTCAACCTGCAGATCAACACATTTGGTATCCCGAGTCCCATCTACGCGACCGGATCGGTCGGGACCTCATTCAACTACCAGGTGCCCGCCGGCGGCGCCACGGGAACCCTGTCCTACTCCAGCTTCTCGCTGCCCGGAGGCCTGTCCTTGGATTCCTCCACCGGCGTGATCAGCGGCACGCCGACCGCGGTCGGGACTTCCGTCCTGTCCGTGAGCGTCTCCGACTCGACCACCCACGCCACCGCCAGCGCCGGGCTGACGATCACGATATCCCAAGGAACCCCCGTGATCACGTGGGCCACGCCCGCGGCAATCGCCGACGGCACGGCCCTCTCATCGACGCAGCTCAACGCGAGTTCGGGCGTGGCGGGCAGCTTCGCGTACTCCCCGGTTTCCGGCACCGTTCTGGCCCCCGGCAGCCACCAGCTCTCGGTG
>CAITEC010000057.1 GCA_903891325.1 uncultured Opitutaceae bacterium | reverse complement strand
CGTTCTGTCGATTGAGACAGGGCGCGGTAGCCAAGTGGTAAGGCCGAGGTCTGCAAAATCGATAAGGCCTTTTTATCCAGAAACTTCTCGAGTGATCCAGAGTGATCTTCTGGCGGATGTTCAGGGAGTTGCAGGCGATTGGTGACTATCCCGAGTTATCCAGAAACAGCCCATTTTCTTGCGCCGGGTGACAACAAGGGTGACAACAAACCGTGCGCCAGTAGTCCGTCGTGCGTTTATTTAATAAACAACACCTGATGTTAGTGGTTCTCCCGGTGCTTTTGGCGACCGGCTGCAGGAGCCCAATTGGCCTGGAGCAAGAGGCCCGCGGAAAACTCCTTTTCTCAATCAGAGAAACGCGGGACGCTAACGACATTGTGCCGAAGGGTATTAACGGCGTCTACTTTTACATCGAAGATCAGGAACTCGGAGACTTTCGACTCAGAACAATTACGGGTTATCGAGTGGAAAACGGCGACGTCGTTGACATCATTGGGGGAGGTTCGGAATTGTCCGATGAGCTAAGGCGCAAGGTTGAACAGGTCGCTTTTGTACCGTTCGATTTCGAAGCTGAGGTACGCAGAGTCGACGCATTGAATGCCGCCCGGGCTGCGCGCGATGGCCACGGTGAAACAGTGACGACTCCCTTCTTCGGTGGATGGGAGTGTGAGATCAGATTCGTCTATGGATCGGTCGATTATACTCTCAAACGTCGGAATCCATTGGGGGAGATTAATAATTATGCTCCTGATAGCCCTAATATCGCAAAGTTGAAGGCCCTGGTTGATTGCTTCGCGACGTACTACGGCGAAGTTAAAATGGACTAGCAGGGGGCCATAGGGGGACAGGCTATCTGAGTGCCATCGGTCGGGCGAGCGGGGGACAGGCCGGGATCGTCCAGGAGCAGGTTGACGATAGATCCGCCAATGAAAGCATAGTTGAGCCCCACTTGGTCGAGGCGATCGGCGACAGCACGGAGCGCTCCGAGATTAGGCGGCGGCACGGCTATTCAGTTTTTCGCCAATTTCCTTTTCGGCAAACGCGCGTTCGCGTGCTCGACCCATGCGGAGGGCATCGACCAACGCGAGTAAGTGGTAAAGTTCCGGGTCCCGCCGCGCTGCACCTGGAACGCTGGCGTATAGTGGGTGCACGGAAGCGCCCTGCACCTTGCCTTCTGGATCGGGCCAGACCGGAGGCAATTGGTCAGTCGAGCTTAGTTTCCCGGACATGGCTGGTGCCGCCCAAGCGGTTGGCATCCCGCGAGTGACTTCCTGAGGATCGGTTGGAAATGCGTAGGGTACGCCGTGGACTAGAAAATTCCGGAGAGCCGTGACACGTACTTTTTTGGTCTCAGAATCAACTAGGCGAGCCTCGATCAAGCGGCGAACCGCGGCATGGACTTCCGAGGCACTCATTCCTAGTGCCTTGCCCATTGCGGCATAGCTCATATCACCTGCGCCTAACGCAAGTTTGAGTGCCACCACGACATCCTGTGGTTTGGTAACCATTGAAATACGCTATTCGCGAATAGCGAATGGTCAAGAATGAAGCACCTTTCATGTTATTTCCACAGCTGCACGGAGTTGTGCATATGCTCGATCAACTTCCGAGGCTAAATCCATTGACCAATGCCTGCACTTGGCGCTTGGGAATTCGCTTATGCCGCAGGCAATCCAACGGTCGGAGAATGCGGCGGGTTATCAGTCGGTAAATTGTCGGCGCCGAAACGCCGAGGGCCAACGCCGCCTCGGCGACAGAGTAGGTCAGCGCTTCGGGGGTGACCGCCGGTGACGCTACGACATCGACGGATTGGGAGAAACTGGCGGATTCGGGAGTGCTCATGCGGACAGTATCACGCAAAACCGCGAATCGGAATAGGGCCTTCGTGAAGGGGCTGCGCTGTCCTATTTCCTGGCAGCGGACCACTGTTCCAGCTTAACCGCGCTCCAGATGTCATCGGCGGGGTCAAATGCAGCCACCTGCGGCGGGGTTCGATGCAGCCGCCCCAAATCTCATAAGTTAACGGAGCGTTTTGCTTCCAAGAAGCTCCTTAAGAGCGAAGATCGGGGAGATTCTTGGAAGCAAAACGCGGAGTTACGCAATTTGGGGTGGCTGCATCGAACCCCGCCCCGTCTGGCAGCATCGACCCCGCCCGTGACACTCCAGAAAGCCATCTTGCGCGCGTGCTCCTTGCCGATCCGCTCGCGATAGTCGTCAAGGGGGGCCATAGGGGGACAGGCTATCTGAGGAGGACATAGGGGGATAGGCTATCTGAGTGCCACCTCGAGATCGCCCAGAGGCCACAGTCGCCAAATTTCCTTGCCGTTCCGGGCACCCTGAACCTACTTATGGCCCCTTTCACCCAAGCGATTGGGCAGGGCGCGGTAGCCAAGTGGTAAGGCCGAGGTCTGCAAAACCTCTATGCGTCGGTTCGATTCCGACCCGCGCCTCCAATTTCTTGCTTCGCAAGAAATTGCCACGGAGTAGTCCCGCAGGGCGGGACGAAGCCGGGCCGTCGTGCGATAGCCCAATTGCCTGCCAGTCCTGCAGACCCCTCTCAGCCCTAGGGAATCACCCCATAGCCGTAGCGGCGCCGGTGGTGTACAAGGGAACACCAGCCTCGAGACGGGAAAAACCGCCGAAGGAGCTCGCATGTGTGCGTTTATTTGCATCTCAAAAGACCAGCCAAAATCCACGCTGTCATTGGGCCTTGGCCTCTTCCGCGCTGCTGCTGCTTGCGCTCGTTGCCTCCAGCGGCTGCGCATCGCTGCCGCCGGGTGTGCACTATCCGAAAGCGGTGTCGGTCGCGCTTGAACATCCCGAGGAAACCGCGCTTGGCCGCCAATTTGCCGATGCCGGCGTGGCACACCCGGGCCTTTCGGCCCTTCGCCTGGTGCCGATCGGCATCGATGGGTTTCTGCTGCGCGCCGAGATGATCGGGCGGGCGAAGAAGACGCTCGATCTGCAATACTATATCTTCCGTTCGGACGAGACCGGCAGGCTCCTGGCCGAGGCCGTGCTTCGAGCCGCCGACCGCGGTGTCCAGGTGCGCCTGCTCATTGACGACTTTGACAACACTGGGCGGGAGGCCGAGGTGGAGGCGCTCGACGCCCATCCCAACATCCAGGTGCGCCGGTACAACCCGCTGGCCTACCGCGGGCACATCCAGTTGATCCGCTGGATGGAGATGGTGATCCACAGCCCGCGGCTCGACTACCGCATGCACAACAAGCTCATGGTGGTGGACAACGCAATCGCGCTGGTGGGCGGCCGGAATGTCGGCGACGACTACTTCCAGGTCGATCCCGGCAGCCAATTGGGCGACTTTGAGGTGTTCGCCGGCGGGCCCATCGTCCCGATCCTGTCCAGGAGCTTCGACGAGTTCTGGAATACGACCTCGTCGATTCCAGTGGCGGCATTGGCCACCGGGCCAATCAAGCCGATGGCGCTGGAGGGCTATCGGCACGAACTTGCCCGGCATCGGCGAGAAGTGCGCGCCGACGGGTCCGATTACGCGACCCGCGTCCTTTCTGGCGAGCCGCTGACTGGGATGCTCCGCGGGCGTTTGCCGCTGGTGTGGGCGCGCGCGACGCTGTGGTATGACACGCCGGAGAAAAAGCACGTGGAGGAAGGCAGGAAAGGCGGCCGGCTGATGCGCCAGGTGATCTTTGAGGCGGCGGCGGCGGCGAACTCGGAAGTGACAATGATCTCGGCGTTCCTGATTCCCGGCAAGGATGGCATGACCCTGTTCGAGGACCTGAACCGGCGCGGTATCGCAGTGCGCGTCCTGACGAACTCCATGGAATGCAGCTCCGCCATGGCGCCGTTTGCCGGCTATCTCCATTACCGCCGCGCCCTCCTGGCTGACGGGGTTGACCTCTACGAAAGTCGCGACCTGCCCGGCAATGTGCGGGGCACCGGCCAGAACGCGAGAATGTCCAGCTACGGCAATTTCGCCTTGCACACCAAGCTCTACATTTTCGACCGGAAGAAAATCTTCATCGGCTCGATGAACTTCGATGAGCGCTCGCTGTATCTGAACACCGAGATGGGCCTGATGATCGACAGCCCGGAACTGGCGCGCCAGGGTGGCGCGCTCTTTGCAGGCCTGGTCCAGCCGGCCAACAGCTACCACGTGCTGCTGGGATTGCCCCCGGGCGCCGCCGCCGGGCAGCCGCCCGGACCGGCGCGCCTAGTCTGGCGCACGCTTGAAAAGGGCGTGCCGGTGGAATACGAACGCGATCCGTCGCGCGGTTTCTGGCAACGCCTGATGGTGCACCTGATTTCGCTGGTGCCCATGGACTCCCAGATGTGAGCCGTCGTCCGCAGGGTCGAAAATGGTTGATAAATGCACTGCGACCGGAAGCCTGTGGCCCGTGTCCCCGAGTTTCCGCTTTGCGGTAGTCGCCCTTGGGCTCGTCCTCTTTGCAGGCTGCCACCGCGAGACTCGCGTCGAATCCGGGACGCGCGGGCAGATTCTCCATATCGGCAACGGTCCGGAGCCGAAGGAACTCGACCCCGGCCAGATGGAGGCGGAGATCGAGTACGTCATCGACACCGCCCTGTTCGAGGGGCTCACCAACATCGCCAACGATGGCGAGACCATCCTGCCGGGCGTGGCCGAGCGCTGGGACATTTCCCCGGACGGGAAAACCTACACCTTTCACCTGCGCGCCGACGCGCGCTGGTCGGACGGCTCCCCGGTGACCGCCGACGATTTTGAGTTCGCGTTCCGCCGCGCGTTCACCCCGTCGCTGCTGAGCCAGACCAATGTGTACGGGTTCGCGATCGTCGGGGCCGAGGAGGTGATGGGGGGGCATAAGGCGACACTGGGGGTTCACGCCCTTGATCCGCGCACCCTGCGAATCGAGCTGAAGTATCCCGCGCCCTATTTCCCCTACGTCGTGGCCGGCGCCCCCTTCGATCCGGTTCCACGCGCCGTGGTTGAGAAGTTTGGCGATCCGTACCGAACCGGTTCGCCGTGGAGTCGGCCGGGCAACATGGTGAGCAACGGAGCCTTCAGGCTCGCCGCCTGGCGGCCCAACCAGGAAGTCGTGGTCACCCGGAACGCCTATTACTGGGACAATGCCCGCGTCCGGCTGAATGAAATTCATTTCTACCCGATCGATGACGTCGAAAGCGAGGAGCGTTCCTTTCGCACCGGCGACCTGCACGTCACCTATCGGCTCCCGGCCGACAAAATCGCCGTTTACAGGGATAGGCGCGATCCCCAACTGCGAGTTACTCCGCAGCTCGACACGACTTTCCTGGTGTTCAACACGACCAAGCGTCCCTTCAATGATGTGCGCGTTCGCCGCGCGTTTGCATTGGCGATCGACCGGGATCGGATCGTCACCCTGGCGGGCCATGGTGAGTTCTCCCCGGCGCATGCGATGACCCGTCCCGGAACGGGCGGGTACAATCCGGCGCCGGTGGCGGACTATCTTCCGGACGAGGCGCGGCGGCTGTTGGCGCAGGCCGGGTATCCGGGGGGCGCGGGTTTTCCGGCGGTCTCCCTCCGGGTGGCGCAGGGAAGCAGGAAGACGCTTGTCGAGGCGCTGCAGGAAGCCTGGCGAGTCGGCCTCGGCGTATCGGTGGAAATTGAGGTTGAGGAGCAGAAGGTATTTTTCAGCGACATAGAGGCGCGAAATTACGACCTGGCGTTCGACGGCTATTTTTACGGTATCCAGGCGCCCGAAACGATTTTGATGCTGGCCCTGCCGGACAGCCCGGAGAACTCCTCCGGCTGGGTGAGCCCCGCATTCGCGGATGCATTTCAGGAGGCGAACCAGGCGCTCGATCCGGCGATTCGCCGCCGCGCC
Organism: uncultured Opitutaceae bacterium; assembly: GCA_903891325.1. Lineage (GTDB taxonomy): Bacteria > Verrucomicrobiota > Verrucomicrobiia > Opitutales > Opitutaceae > Palsa-1447. The sequence continues at coordinate 2,660 of CAITEC010000057.1, read as the reverse complement.
TATGACCGCATGGAGCGCATCATTCAGGACGCAGCCGCCTTCGTTCCCATTGGCTACCTGAACCAGGCTCACCTGGTAAGCCCAATGGTGAAAGGCTGGCGGGAAAACGCCCTGTATGCGATCGACTGGCGGGAGCTTTGGCTGGAACCCTGATTCACACCCGAGCGATACCCGGTCGAAACACGACTTCGGGCCGGTCGCGCGCTACTTCACCGCGGCCCAGACCCGCTGCACGTCGTCGTGGTCCTCAAGGTCCTGCAGGAAGTCGCCGACATCCCCCCGGGCCGTCTCGTCGAGTTCGGGAAAGGACTTTGCCACGTAGCCGAGCTCGCTTGTGACCACCGTCCATCCGTGCTGGGTGAGCCAGGTGGAAACCAGGTGGACGGCGGTTCGTTCGGTGACGAATCGCGCGCCGGCCGCCCCCTCGGGTATGTCGTCGTTGGTCTCGTGGGAAATGGCCTCAAAGTCATTGGCTCCAGCCTCGATTGCCGCCGCCTCAAGGTCGGACGCCGCGTCCGGATGGTGGGCCTCGACGAGCCCGACATGGTCGAAGAGGAACTTGTTGCTTCCGGCATGGCCCAGGATCCCGTTCTTGAAGAGCAAGCGCAGCTGCGGCGCGGTTCGCTGGTGGTTGTCGGTGTAGACCTCGACAATCACCGGCACCTTGTGGGGCGCGTAACCCTCAAAGACGATGTGCTCCATCACCATCTTTTCGTCGCCGATCCCCGCACCCTTCTTGACCGCCCGCTCGATGACCTCCCGGGCGACGCTGGCCTTACGGGCCTTCTCGAGGGCCGCATGGAGACGGGCATTGGCGACGGCATCCGGCCCCCCCAGCTTCGCGGCCACGGCGATTTCCTTGACCAGCTTGCCGACCGTCTGGCCCTTCTTCTTGTTAACGATGGCGCGTTTTGCGTGAAGCCACTGGCGTCCCATGCCCGGAGAGGATGCCGCAGGACCTTGGTATGCCAAGACTAATGGCGGGGCGGGTCAGGCGAACTCGATGATCGCCGTCGTTCCCCTGCCCACCTCGCTCTCAAAGCGCAGCGTCCCGCCCCGGCGCTCGATCAGCCGCCGGCAAAGGGCCAGGCCGATGCCCAGGCCCTGCTGCTCGTAGTTCTTGCGGTCGAACTGCGTGAAGACGCCGATCTGGTCGATCTGCTCGCGGCTCATCCCGCGGCCGTGGTCCTCCACCCGGAGGGCGGGCCGGCCGCCCCCGTCCGAAAAACGGACCGCGATGGGCGTGCCAGGCTGGGAGAACGTGCAGGCGTTTTCGACCAGGTGCTGGACGACCGTCTTGAGGGTCTCCTCGTCGATGTCCGGCTCGAGCGGGTCGGCGAAGATGCTGATGTCCGCCGCGCGGCCCGCACCCTCGGCGATGCTGTTTGAAATCTGGACGACGATTTGGCGGGCGCGGTCGCCGATTGCCGCGGGGACGGCGCCCCGGTCGGGGTCGTCCGCGCCGCTTTCCAGGCTCATCAGGGCCAGGAAATTCATGAGCGTGCGGTGCAGCCGGCGCGCCGAGGTTTCGATATTCACGAGCATGTGCATCGCCTCGTCCTTCGGGATGTTCTCGAGGTCCTCCTTAAGGATCTCGGCAAAGCCGAGGATGCCGTTGAGCGGGGTGATGATCTCGTGGGGCAGGGTGCCCTGGAACAGGTTGGAATGCCGCCGGAGCATGCCCTCCTCAAGCCGCTTGTAGGTGTCCGCCCGGCGGAGTCGGGCCTCGACGCAGGTGATGAGTTGGTCGATCGCGAAGGGCTTGGGCAGGTAGTCGTCCGCGCCCATGTCCATGTCCATGCCCATCCGAAGCTTGTTTCGCTTCTGGTCGCCGGTCATCAGCACGAATTGGCAGTTGGCCAGTTTCGGGTCGCTTCGGACCTCGAGGAGCGCGGCATGTCCGTCCATGACCGGCATGTTGATGTCGCAGAGGATGAGGTCGGGAAGCCACTCGCGGGCCCGGGCCAGGCCGGTCAGCCCGTTCTCCGTTGCCGCAATGTCAAAACCGGACCGCTGAAGCGCCATCGTCAGAACCGTCCGCACCTGTTCGTCGTCTTCGATGACGAGGATTTTCTTCATGGGGTCGGACGCAAATTAATGATGGGCAAACGGGTAGGTTGGCCGCGCCGGCTCATTGAGCCGCGACGGACCAAGGGTAGATGGCCTTACCTTTGCACATAATCATGCAGCTTACCAATCGACATTGGTGGGTCAAATTTGAGGACGGCCTAGGTAGGACTTCTACTGACGCCGTTGCGGGACTGGAAGTTCCGCAACGGTGCACTACCCCGGAAATCCGCCAACGGGGATTCCGGAAGCCCGACTTGACACAAAATTGGCCAGCCTAGACAGTAGCCATTCGTCTCTTTACGGCGGTCATAGCTCAGTTGGTTAGAGCACTAGATTGTGAATCTAGGGGTCGCGGGTTCGGCGGAGGCCCAACAAGGGCCGGAGCGGGGCACCCGAAGGGTGAGTCCGAAGGACCGGCCCTTAGGCCGCCAATCCCGTTGGAGATGAGCCAGAAAGCTGACAACGGGGAACCCGGAAGCCCGACTTGACACAAAATTGGCCAGCCTAGACAGTAGCCATTCGTCTCTTTACGGCGGTCATAGCTCAGTTGGTTAGAGCACTAGATTGTGAATCTAGGGGTCGCGGGTTCG
>CAITEC010000056.1 GCA_903891325.1 uncultured Opitutaceae bacterium | reverse complement strand
CCCAGAGCCAAAAAACGCCGACCCAAATGCTTCAACCTCCTCAATCGGCCCCGTCATCTCATGCGCGTCGCTGCCTCCAGGCGCCTTCGATGAAAACCCTCACCCAGTTTCACTCGGGGCTTATCTTAGCGCCATTCGGACCTGACCCCTTCGCTGGCGGGAACGTTGAAGCGGATATTCGTGAAGGTCGAGCCGTGGACGGTGAGCCTCGCCAAGCGAGCGGCAAACGGGTCGGAGCCCCGCAGCCAGTCCGCCCGGGTCTGGAAAAGCGCCGAGTCGCCCACCGTCTCGCCCGTGGCCGGATTCGCCACCGCCGACAGGATGAGGTCATGGGTTCGGCCGCCCTCCGTGGCCTGGATTGCGATGGCGGAATCGGCCGAGCGGACGAAATCCTCGGCGTCGTCATCCAGGATGTAGGCGGACAAGACGCCGGTTTCCGCATCGCGGACCAGTTCCAGGTTAAAGTCGTCGCCCAGCGCCACCATCGTCCCGCCGTGCGGGGCCTTGTGGCGAAATTCCGAGGTTCCCTCCTCCGGCCCGCCGCCCGCCCCTCCCCGGCCGCAGCCGCCGGCCAGGGCGGCTGCGAGCAGCAGGCTGCGGCCCAGCGCTCGGACGGGTGTCCTCATGACAGCGGTGAGAGGCACGCCGCCACGTCCGTCCGATAGGCCTTCCACGCCGGGACGACGCCCCCCAAGGCGCACAGGAGGATCATGCCGGCGGGAGCCCAGAGCAGGACCGGGTCGAAGACCCAGGGATCCAGGACGACCCCCGTCCGGGCCCGGATGACCGCCGCCACTGCGCTGAATATCCCCACATAGGCGGCCAGCGATCCCGCCATGCCGAGGGCGCCGATGGACGCGGCCTCGAGGACGATGGCGCCAAAGATCGTCCGCCGCCGGGCGCCCAGGGCCCGCAGGATCGCAATGTCCCGCCGCCGGGCGTCCATCGAATTGTAGATGGCGACGAGCACGCCCGCCGCCGAGATCAGGGCGACCAGGTAGGCGATGAGGGCCAGCGCCTGGTCGAGCCACCCGATCCGGGAGAAGAGGTCCGCGATGATCGCGCTGATCGGCCAGGCGAATGTCAGGCGGTTGCCCTGGCGGTTGTACATCATGTCCATCGGGAAGCCCGCCGATGGAGAGCGTAGCTGGACGAGAACTGCGCTCACGTCGGTGGACAGCCGGGGATCGTGCCCGCTCATCGTCTGCAGGCCGTGGATGGGAATCCAGACCACCCGGTCCACGGGGGTGTTGGTCGGCCGCAGTATGCCCGTCACGGTGTAGATGTCCGCGTGCCGCTTGGACGGGTCATACGAGAGGCCGTGGAAGGGGTGGAAGGTGTCGCCGACCTTAAGCCCGAGCTTCTCCGCGGCGAAGCTTCCCACGACAGCCTCCTTGGCCGCGGGGTCGTCCTCGTTGAACTGCCGCCCTCCCGGCTCCAGCTGAAAACGCCGCCCCGGAGCATACTCGATTGCCGTGAACAGCTCATTCACCGTCCCGACGATCCGGTACCCCCTGAGGTTGTCCCCCACCGCGATTGGGATGGCCCGCTTCACGGCCGGGTGTCGCTTGATGTAAAGATAGTCGGCGGCGGCGACGTTGCCCGGGGACGCCTCGAGGTGGAAGATCGAGTTGAGGACAAGCTGGAGCTGCGAGCCCCGGGCGCCGAGGACTGCGTCGAAGCCGATGTTCGTCCGGGTGAATGCCTGCTGGGACTGGACCTTGATCGCCCACACTGAGATCAGCAGCCCGCCGGCCAGGGCGATCGACAGTGCGGTCACGATGGTCGACGTCAGATGCTGCCGGAGATTGCGCCGGATGATGAGGGGGAGCGTCACAGCGAAGCCTCCCCGGCGGCGTTGAGCGCGGCAAAATCGCTCACCTCGTCGAAGCCGCGCAGGACCTCCGGGTCGTGCGTCACCAGGAGAAGCGCGGACCCGGTCTCCCGGCACGTCTCGCGGATGAGCGCGAGCGATTCCGTCCCGTTTCTCGCATCGAGGTTACCCGTCGGCTCGTCGGCCAGGACAAGCCTGGGCCGGTTGGCGAGCGCCCGCGCCACCGCGACCCGCTGCTGCTGGCCGGTGGAGAGCTGGCGGGGATAGTGGTGGAGCCGGTGGCCGAGCCCCACCCGCTCCAGCAGGGCGGCGGCCCGGGCCCGGTCGGCGCCGGGCCCGAAGGACATGCCCAGGACGACGTTTTCCAGGCAGGTGAATCCCTGCAGCAAATTGAAAGTCTGGAAGATGTACCCGATGTTCCGGGCGCGAAACTTGTCGCGCGCCGGCTCGGACAGGAGCGCCAGGTCGCGGTCGCCGATCCGGATGGATCCGGAATCGGCCGCCAGGATGCCCGCGATCAGGTGCAGGAAAGTCGTCTTTCCCGAGCCGCTCTCGCCGCGCAGCGCGAGCTGCCGGCCCTCTCCCAGCGCGAACTCCGGGATCGACACGATCCGCCTCGCCTGCCCATCCGGCGCGACAAAGGACTTCTGGAGCGAGGTGATCGTCAGCAGGGACATGCCGCCGGAAGCTTCCCCGGCCCGCGGCGTTTTTGCAAAAGAGATTTTATAGACATGACAACCTCGCGTCGCGAACCCCATGATGGGGTCGATGACCAACACGCTGATAAGCCGCATTATCGGCCGCTTTTCAGATCACCCGTCCTCGGCGGGTGTGCGAATTATCCTGATCGTCGTCGTCGCGCTGCTCGTCCACGTGGTGGTGAGGATCGTCCGGGGGATCAGCGACTGGCTGGTTATCAAGGCCCACGCCCAGAAGAATGCCTTCGGGTTCGTGTCCCAGCAGCCGAAGTTTCTGACCATCACCCGCCTGCTCGTGAGCACCGTCATCTTCTGCGTCTATTTCCTGGCCATCGGCATGATCCTGGAGGAATTCGGCGTCAAACTGACCACCTACCTGGCGAGTGGCGCGGTGATCGGGCTGGCGATCAGCTTCGGTTCCCAGGGGCTCGTCCAGGACGTCCTCACCGGGCTGACGGTCATATTCGTGGACGCGATGGACGTCGGGGACATGGTCGAGATCGTGGGCACGGCCGTCGTTGTCGGGCGCGTGGAGGAAATCGGCCTCCGGTTCACGCGCCTGGTGAACATCTACGACCAGAACGTCTTCATCCCCAACCGGACGATCGCCAACGTGAGCCGCTACCCGCAGGGGGGAGTTGCCGCCTTTGCCGACGTCCAGGTGCCGGTCGGCGCCGATCCCCAGAAGATTGCAAACCTCGTCTCGGAAATCGCCCGCGGAATGGGTCGGCAGTTCGGGGCGATCATCCTGGCTGAGCCGCAGACCGGCCCGATCGAGCCGGCCCGCGAGGGCGGGTGGACCTACTTCCGGGTGCATTTCAAGATCTGGCCCGGCCAGGGCGCCCTGATCGAGGTGACCTTCCGGCAGCAGGTGCTCAAGGCCCTGCGGGAAATCGACCCGACCTACGCGGAGTGGCAGGTGCCCGTCACCTACCGCGCGCAGGCCGTGTCGCGGGCGATGGGCTCCGCGGCGGCGACGCGCCCCCCCGCCTGAGATTCACCCGGAAACCCGATACCCCATGACCCCAAAGGCGCTCGGTCGGAGACTATGGACGGAGGCCCGCGATTTTTCCGGGATTGCGGGCGACGCGACCCACCTTTGGCCCCGATGGATCGTCCTGCGCGCGATCGGCGCGGTGTTCATCCTGGTCTTCGCGGGGATCATCGGGGCGAGCCAGGCGATCGTTGGGCCGTCGGGAATCGTCCCCCTGGGGAACTTCTTTGCGGCGCTTGAGCGCACCCATGCCGGGGAACTGGAGATGCTGTGCCGCGCCCCGACCCTCTTCTGGCTCGGCTCGGGCCAGGCCTCGATCGTCATCGTCGAATGGCTGGGCATGGCCGCGGCGATCGCGCTGGTCCTCAACCTCTGGCCGCGCATGGCGCTCTTCGCCTGCTGGCTTGCCTTTCTCTCCTTTGTCTCGACGTGGAGCCTCTTCTCCGGGTCGATCGTCGACCAGCTCATGCTCGAGGTGTCGCTCCTCTGCATCCCCTACGCGCCGGGCGGACTGAGGCCCGGCCTGGGCGCGGACCGGCCCCCCCGCCCGATCGCCTTCTTCATGGTCCGCTGGATGCTCTTCCGCGTGATGTTCGAGTCGGGCATCCTGAAATTGGCAACCGGGGACCCCTACTGGCGGCACTTCACGGTGATGAAGATCCTCTACGAGACCGCGCCCTTCCCCACGATCCTCGCCTACATCGACCACCATCTGCCGCAGTCCTACCACGTGTTCGAGGTCGGGCTCACGCTTGCCGCCGAGATACCGGGCCCCCTGCTTGCGGTCTTCTGGGGACGCCGGGGCCGATGGATCGCGCTTTGGCTCTGGGTGGTCTTCCAGGCCGGTATCCAGCTGACGAACAACTTCGGCTGGCTGAACACCGCGGCGATCGCGCTCGGGCTCGTCCTGCTGGACGACCAGATGCTCACGGCGGCCGCCGAGCGCCTCGGGCTGCGCCGGCTGGGGGCGTACATCACGCGGACGGCGGTGAGGATGCCCCTCCGGCCCTCGACACCCTGGCGGATCCAAGGACTGCGGATTGCGCTCAGCGCGCACTTCCTGCTGACGATCTATTACTTTGTCACCGGGTGGAACGACGCGGTCTACGGCATTCCCTATGCGATCTCCGGCCCCATCGACTACGCCTGGTTTTTCCACAGCGCGAACGTCTATTATCCCTTTGGCCGGATGACCCCCGAGCGCTACGAGGTTGAATTCGAGGGCACGAACGACCAGGGCGCCACCTGGCGGACCTACGAGTACCGCTTCCAGCCCCAGCGCCCCGACCGGATCTGCCCCTTTATCGCGCCCTGGTACGCCCGATTCGACGCCACCCTCCAGATCGCGGTCTTCGCCGTGCCCAAGTCCCCCGTCTTTCCGACGATCGCCACCGAGATCCTATCGCGGAACAAGGACGTGATCGGCCAATTCCGCCGCGACCCCTTCCCCGACCGCCCGCCGACAGCCATCCGGATGCTCGTCTACCGGATATCCTTCACCGACTACGCGACCCTTCACCAGACCGGAAACTATTGGAACAAGGAGTACGAGGGCGACTTTTTGCCCCCCCTCTACCTGGACGAGCACGGGAACATCGCCGGAGGCGGCTGAGGCGGGACCCGCGGGCCTCCCAAAAAGCAGTTGACGCAGCCCCCCTGTCCGCTACCTATCAACCCTCTTAGTTGCGGGCGTAGCTCAGTTGGTAGAGCACCACCTTGCCAAGGTGGACGTCGAGAGTTCGAGTCTCTTCGCCCGCTCCAT
>CAITEC010000055.1 GCA_903891325.1 uncultured Opitutaceae bacterium | reverse complement strand
TCCCTCTTCCCGCTCGATCCGCGCTGCCACCTGCTGACGAACCTCGTCTGGGAATCCAATCCCGACGGAGTCCCGTCGCTTCACCGGCAGAAGCTCTGGGTGGAGTTTCCCGGCCCGGTCCGGTGCTCGGGCCTGGTCGCCCGCTTTCCGCTGCCGGTGGGGCGGGTGATCGTCGAGACGGCGGAGGACGCCGCCGGGACGCGGTGGCGGACGCTCGCGGAGGGTCGGCTTGAGTCCTCGCCGACGACCCTCGCCTGGCCGCCGACCGCCGTCGCCAACCTTCGCGTCCACGTCGTCGAGCCGGACCAGCCCTCGTTTCCCAACGCCTATTACTTTGAGGCGATCGAGCTGCGGCTCGCCGATGGCGAGACCTGCGCCTGGGCGGCGGTCAGCCCGGTCGTGCCCGGGCGGCCGCTGGACGACCGCAGCGGCGGCGGGATCGAGCCCTTCGCCGGTCCCGGGGGGGTGCACGCCAACCAGCAGCTCGGCCTGGCGCACGACCTGCCGCGGACCGACCGTTTGGAGGTTGCGGCCGAGGGGGACGTGATCTCGTTTGCGTCGCCGATCTTCCGGATGGACTTCTCCCGGCGCTTTGCGCTCGTGACGCACCTGGGATGGGACACCCACGGCGGCGGCCGGCAGCGGGACGACCTGCTGGCCACGGCCAGTGGAAAGGGCGCGTCTTCCCTGGTGGCGCGCCAAGGCCGCCGGCTGTCGTCGGAATCGTGCGGGGGCACGGTGGAGGTCGCCGGCCGCTCGGTCGCGTACGGGGGCATCCGGCCTGTCCCGGAGATCGAGTGGCGCTCGGTGTTTCACCCCCGCGAAAAGGGATTCAGCCTCGAGATTTCCTGGACCTGCGACCGAACCTTCCACACGGGCGAACTGGCGGCCCTTCGGATCCCCTTCGACCTCTACCGGTCGGTCGTGAACGTCCTGGGAATGCCCGACACGACCGGGCCCTCGGGCCTGGTCTCGCTCCCGCTGGTCATCAACGCCCCCAACCACGGCGCGATGCGCGTCACGGTCCGCGGCGGGTCCCGGGTGCTCGCCCGCATCATCCCGCTGCGCGTCCAGGCGGAGCTCTGGCTGGACCTCATGCCCGGGGCCGTCCCGCATGCAAGCGGGATGCTCGAGATGCCGGCCGGAGCAGGTTCCGTGGTCCTTGATTTCGAGCTGACCCGGGTTTTTCCCCTTGGCGTGAACGCCCCCTCCGACCTGTTCGGCTGGTGGGAGATGCCCCCGTTCTATTCCTTTGCGGAGCGGGAGACGATCCTCGGGTCGTTTTCCAACGCGTGGCTGAACGGGCTCGCGTTCCGGCCCGACCTGGGCCGCTTCGCCAATAACTCGGTCGCCGACGCGGTGGGGATGTGCGCGAGCTATTACGCCGACATCGCGGCGTACACGCCGGTCCTCGCGGACGGGCTGGATCCCAGGGACTTCATCCGGATCGCAGCCGACCAGATATTCCGGGACCGAAACGCGAGCGTCTATTCGAACTGGCGGCATTTCCCGATGGCCGCCACGAGCCCGATCGACTGCGCGTGGCTTTATGTCGCCTCGACGGGCGACTGGGACTGGGCGAAGGCGTCCGAGGCGGCGATCGCCGCCCACGCGGAGGCGCTGGGGAGCCTCGAGCACGCGGGCACCGGACTGGTCGCTTCCACGCAATCCGGGATCCCCGAGGAGGCGGAGGCCTGCGGGGGCAACATGCAGTGCCAGTGGGCCGACAGCCTGCGCTCGGGGCACCTGGAGTCCTATGTGAACGCGCACGCGTTCCGGAGCCTGAACCGGGCCGCGGAGCTCCTCGATCGCCTTCCCGCCGGGCGGGGCGCCGCCACCGCGGCCCGCGCGCAGGCCGAGCGGCTCAGGGCGAACTTCATGGCGACTTTCCATGATCAGGCCACCGGCCAGATCATGCAGTGGGTGGCGCGGGACGGACGGCGCTTCGGCTTTCAGTCCCACATGCACCTGGGCGCGGCGGTGGCCCTCGGCCTGGTGCCGGAGGAATCCGCCCGGGAACTCCTGCGGGGCTATCTCGCCCGCCTGGAGCAGCGCGGCTTCTCCCGGTACGAGTGGGGGCTCCCCATCTTCCTCGATCCGATCCCATCGGTCTGCCACAACAACTGGAAGGGGAAGGGCATCGAGCCGGACGGGAGCGACCAGGTCGGCGTCTACCAGAACGGGGCGATCCACGCGCACCAGACCTGGTACCTGCTCCAGGCGCTTTACCGCGCGGGGATGCGCCGGGAGGCGAATCGGCTCTTTATCCGGATGACCCCGCTGGTGCGCAATGGAGGGCTCTGCGGCGGGCTGCATTCGGGCGTCGACTGGCGGCACCCGGATGACGGGCGGCCGACCGGCTACGAGGGACTCCTGGCCGAGCAGTACCACTTCCTGCTGGCCGCCATCACCGGCTATCTGGGCTGCGAGCTGACGATCGACGGGCTCGCGATCCGCGGGCCGGACACCGAGCGGATCCGCAACCTCAGGCCGAATTTTGCCCGGATGGCGCCGCGGTGATGCGAAACTCGCGGAGCGCGGCCGCCGACGGAACCCGCTCGACCAGGCGCAGCCGGAAAATCACCGGGCCCCAGGAGTTCTTCAGGACGGGGTCGGCAATGTCGACAGTGTCGGCCTCAACCGCGAACGCCCCTGCGTCGTAGGCGAGCTCGGCGCCGCGCGAGGCCCCGTCGCCGGGGAACGCGCCCAGGCGCACGCGCCCGGCCGCGCCGGTGTCCGGGCGCCGCGTGGTCAGAAAATTGAACACGGCGGGCTCGCGCGCGGCGGAGAGCCGGTAGTTGTCGGTCACGACCAGCGCCTGGCGCCGGTTAAGCCGGATCGTCCGGACCCACGAGGCGATTCCGGCGGCGGCCGGCCAGGCCCCGGCGATGTCGAGGCGGAGGGATGCGGAATCCCCGGCGCACTCGTAGACGGCGTCGCGCGCCGCAAAGGCGCGGCCGTCCATCTGCATCTGCCCGTTGACGGTCGGGAGGTTGTGCCACTGGGACTGCATCGTCCAAATCTTGTAGCGCTCCTTCATGTTGAAGGTCCTCGCCGTGTAGGTCTCCGAGCCGACGTCGATGAAGAGGGGCAGACCATCGAGATACGCGATAAAGGTCCCGCAGTCGTTGTGGTTGTGGCTCTCCTCGTTGTGGCCGCCCTTGGCCGCGACGAAGAGGCCGGCGCCGGTGCCGGCGGCGTCGCGCGCCGTCATGACCTGGATGTCGGGCAGCCAGACGTCCCGGAGCTGGGGCGCCGCAGAGGGGGCGGCGGCGACCTCGGCCTGGACCCAGAGGCTTGGAAGGACCCGGCCCATCGAGCCCCCGATGTGCGCGCCCGGGCGCTGCTGGAAGAACCACGCGCCGAACGAGGCGAGCACC
>CAITEC010000054.1 GCA_903891325.1 uncultured Opitutaceae bacterium | reverse complement strand
GGATGTGAAAGGGACCAGGATGGACGGGGGTCCGCCTTAAGACTGCTAGGCCGCCGCTGAGACTCGGAATTCATGCCGGCCGAATAAGTAATCACAAAAATTGGCAAGCAAAAAAATTGGCTTGCGCCATCGAATATCGGAGGACATATGGCCATGGATAGCTCCCGTCTGCCATGGCCACCTTGACGCGTTCGTTTCGTTCTCTTGCTGTTGCGCGCGCACGTGTACAAATGGCCAGGGTTTCGTTCCTCACCATAAACTTGTGTATGAAGGATGTGAGGTATGGCTCCCACAAAATTGTCCCCTCCCACCGTGATGGTCGTCGTGGCCCCATCGCTTCGTCCGCTGGCCAGCAGGCCTACGTACCCGCGCGTGCGAGAAAGGACGCGGCGAACGTGACCTCCGGGACGTGGGAATGAGGGCGGGTCTCGAGTGACGATGGGACTCCCGAGGGGGGAAGGCGAATCACATTTTGAAAAGCGGGGAGTTGAAGCGACAGGTGGAAATCTACGCGTCATCTACGCGTCATTTTGTTGAGTCCCTCCCGAATCTTTGTGCGAGCGGCCTATTCGACGGCCACCGCGTCGCTCCCCGCGCGCCTACTTTTTTGTTCGCGCGATATCCCAGGAATGGTACCAACAGCGAATCGGTCCACGAAAAAACCGCATAAAATGGTCCACAGACGATGGCGTGGGGTCGATTTTAGACCATTACTGAGAAAAGGGGGGTTCGTAATTAATAATAAAGATATCGATCGATCTATCTACTATAGTATATAGTAGCTGCGACTATACGTACTTATATGTAGGACTTCTGACGTCGATCACCTCAAAATTTTAGTTCTTAATACCATTGTAGGCCGTCCGCCGAGTCGCGGCGCATGTTTGCGGCGGCGGAGCCGACTTTGGGCCTCCGCATCAGGTCCAGCGCGCTGTCAGTGGAGCGCGGCACGCGCGGCGGCGGCGCGAGCCTGAGGTTGATGGCGCTGGGGCTGGCCACGGGCGAACTGGGGGAGGAGGAGCTGACCACGGGCGACGGCGGCCCCTCGTAGCGCACGTGGAGCTTGCGCGCCATCTCGACGTAAACGTGCGGGGGGAGGCAGGCCACGTCGCACACCTCGGCCGGCCGCGTCAGCACCTCTTCGATCCACGCCGCGAGCCGCGACAGGCCCAGCGCCTCGCACGCAGGGAGGAGCTCGATGTGGCGAACGGCGTCCAAATTGGCGGCCATGCGGAAGAGCGCCGGCGCCGTGGCGGCCTCCGCGATGCTGGGCTCGTCGCCCAAAAAGAAGAGACCCTCGCGGGAGGCGTGCTCGAGCAGGTAGTCGTTCAGGTCCATCAGGTCGAGGCACACGTCCTCCCAGTGAAGGGCGGCCGCGTCAGCATCCGGCGCCCGCAGCAGCCGCTGGTAGGACTTCTCGACGCGCTTGAAGGTGTCGAGGAAGCCTTGCAGCCGCAGCCTGGGGCGCTCGTCGACGGGCATGAAGAAGACGCGAGCCGAGATGAACTGGTCGCCGGCTCGGCTGCGCAGCTGGCCTGCCTCCGGGCTGGCAGCCTCCGAGCCTGAGGCCTCCGGATCCGCAGCAGCCGGGCCAGCGGCCCCTAGGATAGCGGCTTCCAGGCCCGCGACGACCAGCGACGAAGTGTCCGAGTTGGTTTGGGCGGTGGTGGCATCGCTGGCAGTCCGAGGGCCGCCGCCCGACGAACCTGCGGCTGCGCCCCCGCCGGCGGCAGCGGTCGACGGCCCGACCGAGTCCGCAGGCGAGTTTCCCACTGGGCTCGCGGCAGCCTCAGGCCCGGCGGCCTGCACAGGTCCAGTCGGGCTCCCGCCGATCATGGTCGTCATCCACTCGTGCGTCAGCACGTCCTGCGCGTCGATGCGATTGGACGGGTCCTTCTCCAGGAGCCGGCGCATCAGGTGGCGGGCCGCGGGCGACACGCTCCGGAACGCCGGGCTCGCGAACTCGGCAGGATAGTGCCGGAGCGCGTGGAAGATCTCGGCCGTCGTGTTGCCCGGGAAAGGAAAGTTTCCCGTGAGGAGGTGGTAGAGGATGACGCCGCACGAAAACAGGTCCCGCGGGCCCGTAGCCGCCGC
>CAITEC010000053.1 GCA_903891325.1 uncultured Opitutaceae bacterium | reverse complement strand
CAGGTCTCAGGTTTCAGGTTTCTGCAAAAAGCGGTCTCAGGATTCTGACTTTATGAAAAGTATTTTCCAGCGCATCATCGACCGCGAAATCCCGGCGAGGATCGAGCACGAGGACGACCAGTGCATCGCGATCCACGACATCGACCCGAAGGCCCCCGTCCACCTGCTTGTGATTCCCAAGCGGGCGATCGCCCGCGTCGCCGCGATGACGGCCGCGGACGAGGCCCTCGTCGGCCACCTCATTGCGACCGCCGGCGCCCTTGCGCGGAAGCTCGGCCTTGAAACCGGCTTCCGGCTGGTGATCAACAGCGGCCCCGACGGCGGCGAGACCATCTCGCACCTTCACGTCCACCTGCTCGGCGGTCGCAGGATGCAGTGGCCGCCAGGCTGAGGGCAGAAACCTGAGACCCGAGACCTGAAACCTGAAGTCGGATCAAGGCACCAAGACCGCCGATCCCGAGGTTTGAAGGATCGACTCAGGTTTCAGGTTTCAGGTCTCAGGTTTCTGCAGAGAGGTCAGGTCTCCTGCCATGGGTCAACACCCCATTATCGGGCGGGGGGATTCGCTGTAATGTCGGGGTGATCCAGGAACGCATCGGCGGGCCGACGGATCGGCACCCAACACATCCATGATCTCCCTATCCGCCCTTGCCGGTGCGCCCGAGCCCGCAGGCCCCCTGCAGCCTCGCAGCCTGGTGGACACCCCGGTGACCGCCCGCGATTTCGAGCTGGTGCGCCGCTTCAATTCCGGGGACGAGTCCGCCTTTGTCGAGATCGTCGGCTGGTACAGGGACAAGATGCTCGCCGCCGCCCTCTCGGTGATCCGCAACCACGGCGACGCCGAGGAGATTGCCCAGGACACGTTTATCCGCGCCCACCGCGCCCTCGCGCACTTCCGCGGCGAGGCGTCGCTGGCCACCTGGCTGCGCAGCATCGCGATCAACCTGGCGCGCAACCGTTATTGGCACTTTCACCGGCGGCATCGCCAGGACTCGATCTCGCTTGAGTGCCCGCCGCGCCGCGAGAGCCGCGAAACTTTCGCCGACCTGATAGCCAGCGGCGCCCCCGACCCGGCCCGCCTTGCGGCAACCGCCGAGTTCGCCGCGTCGGTCAGGGAATGCATCAAGAAACTCAGCGCCCCCCAGCGGGAGATCCTGACGCTGCGAAACCTGCTGGATCGTTCCTACGGGGAAATCGCGGAGACGCTCGGGCTGAGCATGGGCACGGTGAAGAGCCGCGTCGCCCGGGCCCGGGAATGCCTTCGCGAACTCCTCATGGAAATCTACGCGGGGCACGCGGCCGGTGCGTCGGAGCCCGTCCGGTGGTTTGAGTCGAACCGGCCCCTCGGCGGCCTGACCCGGGCTACTTCAGCGTCGGCAGATTGATTCCGCCCGACGAAGTGATGATCCCGTAGCCGCGGAGCAGCCAGAGGACGATCACGATCACCACGACAATGTTGATGATCGACTTGATCGCCGCCTGCATCGGTATGTACGTGTTGATCAGCCAGAGGAGCACCCCGGCGATGATCAGCGTGAGGACAACCTGGATCAGCGGCATTGGCGGGCCGGTGTTGGATGGGTTTTTGGAGCATTCATCATGCCAAGGGTATCCCGGCGGGAAGACCTGCGGTATGGGGTCTTACCCGACCGCGGGCGGGCACCGCCTGCCCCGGTCAGGTCTACACCCCATCGCAGCCTTTCGGGTTTGGGTGTATTAATCTGCGCTGGGAAAATGCCGCAGCCCGGTTGACGTTCCGGGAAAGGCCCCGTCCAACCTTCCTGACTCGAACTCACCCCAAAAGCCGATGCCCACCCGATTCAGGAAATCGACCAGGAAAGCAGCCGTTTCCAGGATTTCACCGCGGCACCTTGGCGCGCTCCGCGCCCGGCTCGACCTGGAGATCAAGCGGCGCCACGCGGGCGAATTCGCCCTCCGCCAGGGCAAAGAGGACTACCGGAAGCTTTTCCTTGAGTCGGAAGTGATGCACGAAAAGCTCCATGGCCTGGCGCGGCAGATCATGTCGGCGCAGGAGGAAGAGCGCAGCGAGATCAGCAGGGAACTGCACGATGAGGTCGTGCAGACGCTGGTCGGAATCAATGTCGAGCTCGCCACACTGGGAAAGGGCGCGACTGTTGGACTCAGGGCGCTGAAGGAGAGAATTCACCGCACACAGCGGCTGGTGGAAAATTCGGTGAATTCGGTCCATCGGTTCGCCCGCGACCTGCGGCCCGCCGCCCTTGACGACCTCGGCCTCATCCCAACCCTGCAAGCCTACACGACGAGCCTCGCCCAGCGGAAGAATCTCAAGATACGGATGACGGCCATCGCCGGGGTCGAGGCGCTGGGCGCGCCCAAGCGCACCGCGCTGTTTCGCGTGGCGCAGGAGGCGCTGACCAACATCGCCCGCCACGCGCGCGCGACGCGGGTGAGGATAAGCATCACCCGGGCATCGGGGCTCATCCGGATGGAAGTGAGCGACAACGGCTGCTCCTTCAATGTCGACAAGGTCCTCCACGCGAAGAGCCGCCACCATCTCGGGCTGATCGCGATGAAGGAGCGGATCGAGATGGTCCGCGGCACCCTGGCGATCAACTCAGTCCGCGGCAGGGGAACAACCGTGAGGGCGGAAGTCCCCCCGGACCGCGCGAAGGTCGCCCCATGACGCGGTCCCTCCTGATCTCGGTCCTGGTGGTCGAGGACCACGCCCTGTTGCGGCAGGGACTGCGCGAGCTGCTTGAGTCCGACGGGGGATTCAATGTGCTGGGCTGCGCCAGCTCGGGGCGGGAGGCCGTCGCCATGGCGCGCACGCTGCACCCCGACGTTATCCTCATGGACATTGCCATGCCGGACATCAACGGCCTGGAGGCAACCCGGCGCATCCTCGCGCACGATCCCACCGCGAAGGTGCTCATCCTCTCCGTGCACGGGGACCCCGAATATATCGATCACGCCGGCAGGATCGGCGTGGTCGGTTTCATCCAGAAGCAGACCTCCGCGGCAACCCTGGTCAAATCGATCCAGCACGTCGCCGGAGGGAAGACCTCCTTCAGCCCGGCGGTTGCCCGGCGCCTCGCCAAGATAAGGGCAGAGGATCGCGGGCGGCGCGGGCGGCGCGGGGCAACCACCCGCCGCCTGGTTCCCCGGCGCCCCGCCAAGGGCTCGTGAACCCTCCTCAGGAGGTTTGCTCAAAGGCCCCGTCGAGCCGCCTTGCGATGAGCGGGCGCAATTCCAGGGCCATCAGCGCGGCGGAGAGCCTTCCGGCGGAAATTCCGGTGGCTGCGGCGAGCTCGTCGGCGGTGAGCGCGCCGCCCCCGCTGAAGCGGTCGAGGACGACGGCCTCATCCGGGGAAAGCGCGGCGCCGCCGGTGATCGGCGCGGCCTTTTCGGCGATCGGCGCCGGCCTGAGGCCGTCAAGGTAGGCCAGGTCGGTGAACAGGTCCTCGACCCGGGTGAACAGGGTGGCCCCATCCCGGATCAACTGGTGGCAACCGGAGCTCGTCGGCTGGTCTATTCTTCCGGGAACGGCAAAGACGGTGCGGCCCTGCTCCCCGGCGAGGCGGGCGGTGATCATGGCGCCGCCGTCCACGTCGCTTTCCACCACGATCACCGCGGCCGCCATCCCCGATACAATTCGGTTCCTCCGGGGGAACGTCCCGCGGTCTCCCTGCCGCCCGATGGAAAACTCCGTCAGGACCGCCCCTCGTTCCGCAATTCGCCGGAACAGCCCGCCATTTTCCGGGGGAAAGACGATGTCCAGGCCTGTCCCGAGGACCGCCACCGTCGGGCCGCCCGCCGCCAGCGCGCCCTCGTGGGCCGCCGTGTCGATTCCCCGGGCCAGCCCGCTCACGACGCAAAATCCCGCGTCCACGAGCTCCGATCCGAGCCGTCGGGCCACACCCAGCCCGTAATGCGTGGCGCGCCGGCTGCCGACGACAGCCACGCAGGGGTGATCGCAGGCGTAGGGGCCGCTGCGGTAGAGGACGGTTGGCGGGTCCGCGATCTCGCGAAGAAGCTCCGGATAGGCCGCGTCCGTGGCGACGAGGTAATCCCCTCCCAGGCGCGCGAGCGCCGCCTCCTCCCGCTCGGGGTCGAAAAGCCGTCGCCAGCCGGCGAGCGCCCGCCGCGCCGCCGGGCCGATGCCGTCGATTCCCTCCAGGTCGCCTGCCACAGCGTTGAGGATTGCCCGAGGGTCGCCGCCCAGGGCGGCCCGCAGGCGCCCCAGGGCAATCGGCCCGATGGGGGCAAGAGCGTTGAGGACAAGGAGGGCCTGCCGTTCGGTGAGTTTGGCGGTGCTGGGCATTCCTCCATCATAGCAAGGCGGCGGCCGCCTTGCAGAAACCTGAGACCTGATCTTTGCAGAAGGATGAAACTTGGAGACCTGAAACCTGAGTCGATCTTTCCGATGTAGCCGGGGTCCGAGACCCCGGTGGTTGGGGTCCTATTTCCGATCCCCGGCCGCTTTGCGGCCGGTCCGGGGTCTGGGACCCCGGCTACATCGGACAAGACCCGGCTACATCAGGCCCAGGACCAAGTTCCCTCAGCGCCTCCGGCAGATATTCAAGCAACTGCGCGGCGGTGACCGCCACCTGCCCTCTTGCCCTGGCCAGCCGGTCAGCCGCCATCCCGTGCCAGACGGCGCCGCGGCAGGCGGCGAGCAGCCTGTCGTCGGGTGTCTGGGCCAGGAGCCCTCCCGTCAGGCCGGCCAGCAGGTCCCCGCTCCCCCCCCGGGCGAGCACGGGTCCGCCAAAGAGACTGTGGAAAACCGGCGCCTCCCCGCCTTTCTTGCGCGCACCCTCGCCTATCCGGGTGACGGGTCCCTTGAGGATGACGGTCGCGCCCGTCGCCGCCACATAGGCCCGAAGATCCGCGCCACCGGCTATGCGCGCAAACTCCCCGGCGTGCGGCGTGAGCACGAGCCTCGCCCGCGCCGCGTCGATAATCTCCGGCTGCAGGGCATCGGCGTCGACAAGCACGGGCGCCTTCGATCCCCGGACAATTGCCGCCGCCAGGGAAAGCGACTCCTTATTCCTGCCCAGCCCCGGTCCGACGACAACGGCATCGGCCGCCTTGAGCCGCGCGAGGAGCGCCTCCCCGCGCCCGAGCGCAAGGCCGCCTTCCGCCGTTTCCGGCCAGCCAACCCACATCGCCTCGGGTGCGCGGGCGGCAAAGGCGGGCGCAAGCGAGGCGGGGACGCACGCCGTCACCAGTCCCGCGCCGCTGCGCAGGGCCGCCAGGACGGCCATCAGGATCGCGCCGGGATAGTCGCGGGATCCGCCGACAAGCAGAAGGTGGCCATAGGTCCGCTTGTCGGAATGGGCCGGGCGGAGCGATCCCAGGGACGAAAGGACCCCCGGCAACAGGACCCGGTCGAGCGCGGAATCGGCCCCCGGGCCGGCTGTTCCGTCAAAAAAGCCCAGGTCGATGTAACGCAGCCTGCCCGCATTCGCGCAGGCCAGCACCGGGGACTTCAACACCCCGGTGGCGTAGGTGAAGTCGGCCTTGAATGCGTCGCGATCGGCCAAACCGCTCGGCAGGTCCACTGCCGCCCGCAACCGGACGGGAAGACGATTGGCCCACGCCAGGATCCGCGCCGCGGGGCGGTCCAGCGGCGGGCGAAAGGAATAACCGTAGACCCCGTCCAGGCAGATGTCGTAGCTGCCGGACGCAGCCGCCGGGTCCAGCGCCGCCACGCGTTCCCCCGCCGCGTGCGCGAGCTGCAGCCAGGCCCTTCGGGCCGGCGGCCGAAGGTTGCGTTCACCCTGGGCAAAAACCACGGAGGCGCGGGCCGCGGGGTGCCGCCCCAGGATCGCCTCCGCCGCGATCAGCGCGTCGCCGCCATTGTTGCCCTTGCCCGCCAGGACGAGCACCCGCCCCCCGGCGGGAAAATCCCCGATCTCGGCAAAATCGGTGAGCACCGCCTCCGCCACGCCCGTTCCCGCCCGACGCATCGCCGCCCACTGCAGGCCCTCGTCGGCACCGAGGAGCCGGGACTCAAGGTCCGCGGTCTCCGCGCAGGAGAGGATGGGATCGCTCTTCGGAAAAGCGTGCATTTACCGAGACTCCCCCTTTGAGCCCCCGACGGTCTCCCAGTAGGACGCATCCCGCTCCTTCAGCCATTCGCGCCGCTGGGCCTCCGTCTCCGTGAACTCGAGCGGCGATCCCGAGGGGATCCCGTGGGTCAGGACTGGCCGGGTCAGCAGGGGGATCGACCGGAAATAATAGCCGTCCGCAAAGCGAAGCACCTCAAAAAAATCCGTGAATTGCCCGGCAGCCGGGTTCCAGACCCCGATCTCGGTCAGGTCATTGTCCCAGACGGCATACCGTCCCCAGGTTGCAAAGACCGCCTCGACCGTCGTCACCCGCGGCGGTGCTGCCGCAATGCGGAGCACCTGGGTCGCCGCGACCGGACGAGCCGCCGCCTGCGGATCGGGGCGCGCCTCACGCCGGGGAAGCGCCAGGACAAAACCCGCCCCCAGGATGAAGCCGAGCATCACCCAGGAGGGAATCTGCGAGGGCCTCGACGGCGGAGGGGGCGGGGGTTCGTCTTCGTCCATTGGGTGGCGGTATATAGGGCCAGGGGGCGGGAAGAGGCAAACAATCAGAGATTCACTGAAAGTAGTAAGTAGTAATTAGTAAGTGATGGCTTGCCGCCTGCGCTTCGCACCCTGCATTCGGAGATCAGAAGGTGGAGCGCGATCTCCGAGCGCGCTGAGCGAGTCGAGCCCAAGTTAGGAGTCCGTCCTCAAGCCAACGCGCTCGGAGATCGCGTTCCACCTCGGAGGAACAATCCACCAAAATTTCAGGTTTCAGCAACTAGCGTCCTCCCACACCTCCCAACCATCACTTACTAATTACTACTTTCTACTTTCAGTTGGGGTTTGCCCGTACCAGCGCCGCCACCGCCATCGCCGCCGTATCCGTGTGCGATAGGCTCACCAGCACTCCCGTCGCGCCGACTTTCTTCAGAAGCTCCATCCCCTTGTCGTCGAGCCGGACGTAGGGCTCCTTTCGCTCGCCGTGGTAAACCGAGACGGACTTCCATCCCAGCTCCGCGCCGATTCCCGTCGTGAAGCACTTTGACACGGCCTCCTTCGCGGCAAAGCGGGCCGCGAGGTGCTTGTGCGGATGGGCCTGGCTGAAGCAGTAGGCCCGCTCCTCCTCGGTGAAAACCCGGTCCAGGAAGCGGTCCCCCTGGCGCTCGAGCACGCCCTTGATCCTCGCGACCTCGATGATGTCGCAACCCAGCCCGAGCAGCATGCCTCCGGGGGGAAGCGTCATCGCCTGGCCATCTCGACGTAGTCGCGCGGCAGCGGCCCGACGTAGAGCTGCCGGGGCCGGTAAATCCGACCCCGGGCATCCGCCGCCACCTCGCGCCAATTGGCGATCCAGCCGGGGGTCCGCCCGATGGCAAAGATGACCGTGAACATGTTCACCGGGATCCCGAGCGCCCGCATGATGATTCCGCTGTAGAAATCGACGTTCGGGTAGAGCTTGCGCGCGATGAAGTAATCCTCGCGGAGCGCCGCCTGCTCCAGCTTCCGGGCGATGTCCAGCAGCGGATCCTTGATGCCGAGCTTGTTCAGGAGGTCCTCGCAGGCCTTTCCAATGATTTTCGCCCTCGGGTCGAAATTCCGGTAGACCGCGTGCCCGAATCCCATCAGCCGGTGGCTCTTGTCGCCGGACTTGGCCGCCTGGATGAAGCGCGTGCCGTCGTCCCCCTCGTCGTGGATGTTCTGGAGCATCTGGATCACCGCGACGTTGGCGCCCCCGTGCAGGGGCCCGGAAAGGGCGCAGATGCCGGCGGAAAGCGACGTGAAGAGGTTTGCCGCGCTCGAGCCGACCATCCGGACGGTTGACGTCGAGCAGTTCTGCTCGTGATCGGCGTGGAGCAGGAGCAGCAGGTTGAGCGCCCGGGCCACCTCCGGCGCGGACTGGTAATCCTTGTCCGGGTCCGAATACATCATGTGCAGGAAATTGTCGCAGAAGGGCAGCTCCTGCCTCGGCGGAATCGCGGGGAGCCCGCGCTGGTACCGGTAGATCAAGGCCGCAATCGTCCGGATCTTCGAGATGGCCATCGCGGCGGCCTGGTCGAAGTTGACAAGGTCCTTCTCAAAATTGTTGGTCGCCAGGTGCGGGTAGTGCGCCGCGAGCGATGCGACAATGGAGGAGAGCATCGCCATCGGCGGCGCGTTCTTGGGATATCCCTCGAATATCTTCTCCATTTGCGGCTCGATCGCTGCCGTCTGCCGCAGGTAGAGGCCGAATTCCTTCCGCCGGGCGGCGTTTGGAAGATCCCCGTAAATGATCAGGTAGGCCGTCTCGACAAAGTCGCTGTGCTCGGCGAGCTGCTCGATCGGGTAGCCCCGGTGGCGGAGCACCCCGTTTTCCCCGTCAAGGTATGTGATCGAACTCTCACATGAGCATGTATTTCCATAACCCTGGTCATAGCTCATGAATCCCGAGGCCGCACGGAGCTTTCGGTTGTCGACGGCCTTTTCGCCTTCGGTCCCGACCATTACCGGCAGGGAATACTCCTTGTCGTCTATCTTGAGGACGGCGGTGTGCTCCATGGGCGGAATCCAAGCTTAATTCAGACCGCTTGCAAAACAAAGTTAGGTCGCCGAAATGGCACAATCCGGAAGGTCGGGGCTCTTATAGCGCCCAGAAGGAACAAGCCGGGCCGCCCCCGCTCAGCCCGTCCGGGCCACGGCCGCAAAATTACTGTAGATCCGCAGGCCCCGGGCCTGGCTCTTCTCGGGATGGAACTGCGTGGCAAAAACCCTGCCCCGGCCGATTGCGGCCGTGAAATCCCCGCCGTAGTCGCAGACCGCGAGGGGCAGGGCCGGGTCCTCGGGGACGCAGTGGAAGCTGTGCACGAAGTAAAATGACTCCCCCGCGCCGAGGCCCCCGGCCAGGCGGGAGCCGGGCTGGACGATGCGGATCGTGTTCCAGCCGATGTGGGGAATCTTGAACCCCGGCGCCAGCCGGAAGCGCACGACCCGGCCCGGGAATATCCCCAGGCCCGCCACCCCGCCCTCCTCGGAACTGTCGAAGAGGGCCTGCATTCCCAGGCATACGCCGAGGAAGGGCCGGTCCTCGGCGATCCATTCCCGCACGGTCCCGTCGAGGCGGCTGTCCCTCAGCGAGGCCACGCAATCGCGGAGGGCGCCCACCCCGGGAAGGACCAGGCCGGCGGCCGCGGCGGATTTCACCTCGGCCGGGCTGCGCACGACCCGCGGCACGGCGCCAACGGCCTCCAGAGCCTTCGTGACGCTCCGCAGGTTGCAGATGCCGGTGTCGATGACCGCTATGACTGGGGATTGGGAATTCACCGCCCGGCGGGAGCTAGATCAGTCCCTTGGTCGACGGAAGCGAATCCGACGCCCGCGGGTCGATCTGCGTCGCCACGTCGAGGGCACGGGCGAGGCACTTGAAGATGGCTTCCGCGACGTGGTGGGGCTCCTCGCCGTACACGAGCTGGACGTGCAGGTTCGCCCCGAGCGCGTTGCTGAAGGCGCGGCAGAATTCCTTCACGAGCCCGATGTTGAAGTCGCGCACAAACATCGTCGGTGCGCTGGCCTCGTAGACGAGGACCGGGCGGCCGCCCACGTCCACGGCGATGCGCGCGAGCGCCTCGTCCATGGGAAGGATGAAGAATCCGTAGCGCCTGATGCCGACCTTGTCTCCCAGGGCCTCCTTGAACGCGTGGCCGAGCACCAGGCCCACGTCCTCGACGGTGTGGTGATAGTCGACGTCGGTGTCGCCCCGCGCCTTGACCGTCAGGTCGAACAGGCCGTGCTTTGCAAAAAGCGTGAGCATGTGGTCGAAAAACGACACGCCCGTGTCCACCTTGCCCGCGCCGCGTCCGTCGATCGCGAGGGTCAGGGTGATGTCTGTTTCCGCCGTCTTCCGGGCGACGGTCGCTACGCGTTGGGGGGCGCCTTTAGCCATGCTTCGAGTGATTGGTTGAGAACGGCCATTTCGCCGTCGGTCCCGACCGTGACGCGAAGAAAGGAGGCGGTCAAGGCATGGCTGGGGAAGTGCCGCACCAGCACCTTGCGGGAGCGCAGGAACTCGTACGCCGCCGCCGCCACGGCGGGGCCGGTGCGCCCCGCGCCGTCCCTCGGCTCGGTGAACAGGAAGTTCGCCTGGGAGCGGTAGGTGAACCAGCCGCGCCTCCCGGTCCAATCCGCAAGGCAGCGGTCGCGGGTGGCGCGGATCCGCGAGACGATTGCGTCGAGCCACGGCTGGTCCGCCAGGGCGGCGATGGCGGCGGCCTGCGAAAGCCGGTTCACGTTGTAGCTGTCCCGAACCCGGTCCAGAAGCCCGATCACGTCCGGATGGGCGAGCGCATACCCCACCCTCAGGCCCGCAAGCGCGTAGGCCTTTGAGAGCGTTCGCACGACGACCAGGTTCGGGTGCCGGGCCAGCAGCGGGATCGCGTTCTCGTCGGCGAAGGGCGCATAGGCCTCGTCCACCACGAGCAGTCCCGGGAAGTCCCGCAGGACGCCCTCGATGTCCGCGTTGGAAAAACCCGCGCCGGTCGGCGCATTCGGCGAGGTGAGAAGGAATATCCTCGCTCCCGAGGCGGCGATCCTCCCGACCGGCAACCGCATGTCCCTTTCAAAATCGATCGTGCACACCCGCCCGTCCTGGATCCCGGCGATCACCGGGTAAAGCGAGTAGCTCGGCCAGGTGAACCCGGCCGCCGCCCCGGTGTCGCAAAAGCAGCGCACCAGGAGGTTGAGGATGTCGTCGGACCCGTTGCCGACGCACACGTTCTCCTCGGACAGCCCGTGAAGCCTCGCCACCGCGGCCCGCAGGGGAACACTCCGGGGGTTCGGGTAGAGGCGGAGCGATTCGCCGTCCTCCCCGATTTCCCTGCGAAGCGCCTCGGCCACCCGCGGGCTCGGCGGATAGGGGCACTCGTTGGTGTTCAGCTTCACCCAACCCGGCTCGCCCGGCTGGAGCCCCGGCGTGTACGGATGGAGCTTCGCGACGTGCGGGAGCGCAAGCGATGTCGGGTCGAAGTCCATGAATGGAGGATTATCCTGCACTGAAACAAAAGCCGCAGACAACCGGAATTGAACAGGATCGGGAAGAGCGGGAAGGAGACCGGGAAATCTGGCCTAATTTTACGGCAATCAGGCCGGGCCTGCTGGTCAACTGCGGTCCCGAACCCGCGTGCGGCTCCGATGTCCGGACCTTTCCGAACTTCCCGACCTTCCTGTTCAAAAATATTCCAGCCTATTCGACCCGGATCGTGAGTGAGCGCCCGTGGAGCGGGAGCTGCTCCATGGCCGAGAAGGCCGCGACCACGGGGGCGGCCCGGCGCACGCTGGCGCGGTCGTAGCGGACGACGCTTGTCCTGCGGATGAAGTCGTCGACACGCAGCCCGCTGAGGAAGCGCCCCGTCCCCGCGGTCGGCAGCACGTGGCTGGGCCCCGCCGTGAAGTCGCCGAGGGCGGTCGGCGTGTCGTTGCCGACCATGATGGCCCCGGCGGTCGTCACCGCCTCCGTCAGGGCGGCCGCGGCGGCCGGTTTCACGAGAAGCTCGAGGTGCTCGGGAGCCACCCGGTTGGCGACCGCGGCGGCCTGGGAAAGCGTCCGCACCCGAACCGATAGAAACCCCTCCTCGAGGACGCGCCGCAGCCCCGGTGAACTCCCCGCGTCCCGCACCTGGAGGGCGACGGCGGCCGCAATGTCCCCGATCACCCGCGCGGACAGGCCGACCAGGTAGATCCTCTCGCGTCCGGAGCCGTGCTCGGCCTGCGCCAGGAGGTCGGCGGCGGCGAAGTCGGGGCGGGCGGTGGCGTCGGCGATCACCATCAGCTCGCTCGGCCCCGGCAGCGAGTCGATCCCGACCGTCCCGAACACCTGGCGTTTCGCCTCGCAGACATAGGCATTCCCCGGCCCGAATATCTTGTCGACGGCCGGGATCGTCGCCGTCCCGTAGGCCATCGCGCCGATAGCCTGGACGCCCCCGATCCGGTAGACCTCCGTGATCCCCGCAAGGTGCAGCGCCGCCAGGACCCCGGGGGCGACCTCCCCGCCGCCGCGCGCGGGGGTGAATGCGGCGATCTCCGGGCAACCGGCGATCCGCGCCAGGACCGCGGTCATCAGGACGGTGGAGACCAGCGGCGCGTGGCCGCCCGGGACATAGACGCCGACCCGCCGGATCGGATCGAACTTCTCCCCGACGCGCGCCCCCTGCGGGTTCCGCGCGGACCAGGCTGCCGGCAGAAGGCGGCGGTTGAAGTCGACGACGCCGGCCAGGGCCTGGAGGATCGCCTCGCGCTGCGCCGCGGGCAGGCCTCGCGCCGCGGCCGCCAGTTCGCGGCGGGACACCCGGAAATCCGCCGGCTTCAGCCGCACCCCGTCAAATTTCGCCGCGAGGCGGGCGACGGCCCGGTCGCCGCCGGACCGCACGTCCGCCAGGATGCGCGCGACCGACGCTGAAACGCCGGCGGGCGCGGCGGCCGCCCGGCAGAAGGCGTCGAGCCGGGCGGGAAAATTCCTGGCGTCAAAATCGAGGCTGAGCATGGGTGGCGGGGCGGTTTGAAGGTGGAGCGCGATCTCCGAGCGCGCTTGCT
>CAITEC010000052.1 GCA_903891325.1 uncultured Opitutaceae bacterium | reverse complement strand
TTGCTTCCCCGCCCCCGCCGCCTTTGATCGCCTCCGTTGAACACCTTCGACCGGCATCTCCTGCGCGAGTGGCTTCAGATCCTTGGTCTTTGGCTGGCGCTCACCTGCGGTCTGCTCTTCGTCCAGATCTGCTACGACGATTTCCGGACGCTGCGCGAGCAGGGAGCCGGCGGGTCGGATATCTGGCTGTACTGCCTGGTCACGATGCCGGGCTTCCTGGCGATCGTCCTTCCTTCGGCGCTGCTGGTCTCGCTCCTCTTCACCCTGGCCAAGCTGCACCGGGCCAACGAATTGACGGCGATGAGGGCCGCCGGCGTCGGCTATGCGCGGATGATGGCCCCCGTCTGGATGATCGGTGTCCTCGCCTGCGGGGTAGCCTGGTGGCTCAACTCAGTCGTCGTCCCCTGGTCGGTGGAGCAGTCGCGGGCCCAGAAGGAGGAGCTGCAGTTCCGGGGCCAGGCCAAGGTCCTGCCCCCGGACCGGGTCGGCGCATCCTTCAACGTCGGATTCGACAACCGCGCGGATGGCCGGCTCTGGTTTCTGAATCGCTACAGCAGCTTCACGGACCATGCCTATGGGATATCCGTCTCCCAGCTCGACGCGGCGCGGCGGGAGGCCACCCGGGTGGTCGCCGCCGAGGGCTGGTTCGACTCCGGGCGCCAATCCTGGACTTTCAAGGGGGGGCGGGAGCTGCTCTTCGACCCGGAGACCGGGGAACAGATGAGCTCGACCCGGTTTGTCGAGAAGGTTGAGCCGGGCTTTCATGAAGACCCGCACATGATGGTCCTCACCACGGCGCGGGCGATCGACCTGTCGCTCTTCGAGCTCGCCCGGCTGATGGACTACTATGCGGTCGCGAACCCCGCGAAGGGCGTTCCCTACGCGGTCCGGTACTACGGCCTGATCGCGGACACGGCGGCCCCGCTGATCGTGATCGCAATCGGGATCCCCTTCGCGGTCTCCGGCGTGCGCGTGAATCCGGCGGTCGGCGTGTCGAAGGCAATCGGCCTGTTTTTTCTCTATTATGTGATGATGAACGTCGCGTCGATCCTCGCGACCAAGGGGCTGGTCGATCCGCAGGTCGCGGCGTGGCTGCCCAACCTCGGCATGGCCGGGCTCGCCGCCTGGTTCTTCGCCCGCCTGCGCTGAGCAGGGGCGCGGTTCAGGCGCCGGCCAGGGCCGCGTCCAGGGCGGCAATGATGTCGGCGACCGGCTCGACGCCCACGCTGAGCCGGAGAAGGTCCGGGTCGATCCCGCTTCCCCTGAGTTCCGCCAAATCGCCGCCCTTGCCCACGATGTCGTAGTGGGCCAGGTACATGTAGGGGCAGATGAGCGTCGTCCTCATCCCGAAGCTGGGGCCCTTGGGGAGGACCAGCCGGTCGTAGAACGGCTCCATCGGTCCGCGCAGGGTGAACGAGATGAGCCCGCCAACGGCCCCCGGCGAGCGCGCGATCGCCTGGAAATTGGCGCGGGAGACCGGGTTGAGCGCCCAGTGGACCTCCTTCACCCGGGGGTGGGCCGACAGGAAGGCGGCGACATGGGCGGCGCTCCGGTCGATGGCACCGAGCAGGGCCTCGGTCGCCTGGATTTCCGCGGCCAGCCGCGCGAGGTCGCCGGGGTACACGGGCTCAAGCCGCTCCGCGGCGCGCCGGCGAAGTTCCGCGGCATCCGGACCGGCGGGGTTGACCGCCACAAGCCCGGCGAGGATGTCGCCCTCGCCGGCGGTGTACTTCGTCAGGCTGGTCGCCAGCAGGTCGGAATGGCGAAGGATGTCCACGCTGTAGACGGAGGCGACGGACGGGTCGAGGATCAGGCGCGCGCCGTGGCGGCGGCAGAGCGCCGCCAGCGCCGGGACGTCGGGCGTCTGGATGAGGGGATTGGTCGGGACCTCGGCAAAGACCCCGGCGATCCGGGATCCCTTTTCGGCGAACAGCCGCTCGAGCGCCGCGATGTCGAACACGTCGTGGACGTGGATCCGGTCGCCGGGGGTCGGGGGGACCTTCTCGAGAATGGCGATTGTGTCCAGGTAGAGCCAACCGAGCTGCACCCAGATCGTGCGTCCCCGCGAGGCCTGAAGGTCGGCGACCGCCCGGAATGCCGAATAGACCGCGTTCATCCCGCTGTTGGCGAGCAGGAGGTCGGCATCCCCGGCGCCGGGAATCACGCGGCGCAGGTTCCGGCGAACCTCCGCGGCGGCGTCACCGGCGAAGAGTTCCTCCGGTTGGGCGGCCGCGACCAGCCCAAGCCGGACCAGGTGCCGCTCAGCCTCCCGCGACGGGAGGAATCCGCCGATATTCTGAAGGTAGACCTTGGCGCGCGCGCCGGTGTCGGCGGACTGCGGGTGGGAGACGCCATTCACGCCGTCCCTTGCGAAAAGTTCCGCTCCCGAGGAGGGCCCGAGGTGCCTGACGAGCTCCGCGGCCATCCGCACCGAGGAGGTCAGCCAAAGGGTCCGTCCGGGCGTGCCGTGATGCGCGGCCAGCCGGCGGGCGAAGGGATGGACGACAAAGCGCGGGTAGCCGGAATCGAGCTGGCCAGTGATTTCCGGGTCCTTCTCCTCATAGCCGCGCACCGCCCCCATCGTCGGGAGGCTGCAGGAAACACCGTGCGGGCTTTCCGGGATCGGGCGGCCCAGCGGGATTGGTTTGAAGGCGGACATGGCCGGGAAAAATGGAGGCGCACCACTCTTGCGAGGAACAGTGGCTTGGCAAACCGTCATTTCCGAGATGAACAGGAAGCAGCGGTGTTAGTGGGCAAGGGTAAAATCTGGATCCTGGATGAGTCTGTTGAGTAGGCAGAGCAACTTGCGCATAACGGCTACAAGGCAGACGTGGACGGCTTTACCCTTGGCACGCAGACGTTGGTAAAACGCCGCGAGGATGGGATTGCAGCGGATGGCACAGACGGCGGCCATATAGAGCACGTTTCTGACCTGGTAGCGGCCTCCGCGTATGTGCCTGGCTGCGGATTTGTTTCCTGAGTCTTTGGGATGGGGGGCCACTCCAATCAGGGCGGAGAGCTGGGCCGATTCGATGGCACCCAACTCTGGCACATAGGCCAGGAGGGTAGCCGAGAGGATCGGCCCGACACCTTTGACTTCCTGCAGCCGCTTGGACTTTGAACCCAGGTCCGGATCGTTATCAATATGCTGCTCAATCATTTTTGCCACCTGTTCAATCTGTCCTTTAAGGAAGGCTTGTTGCTTGCCCAGCAGTTTAGCCATGGTCGGTCTGGCTAGAGGCAAACGTCCCTCCACTTCACACAGCTGGGTGGTTAACTGCCGGCGATGCTCCAGCAGCTCGCGCAGCAGGGCGGCCGCCGGATCGGTAGGCACTGCCAGACGCGCGGCAACTTTCTGCCCGTAGCGGCGCAATAAGCGCGCATCGATGCGATCGGTCTTGGCCAGCAATCCCTCCGCATATGCCAAGGCCCGCACCCGGCCCGGCTGCACCACACAAACCTCTATTCCGGCTTCTAGTAGTTCGGCCACGATCAGTCGTTCGTAGCCACCACTGGCTTCGGCAATCACCCGTGCCCCGGGCACAGATTTGAGCTTCTTGATCAATTCCGAGCGACCTTCCGGGGTATAGGGGCAATGCCCTTCTTGCGTATCATTCAGGCAGTAATCCAGTTGGTCCTTGGAGATATCCAAACCAACGTAGTGGGGATCGATTTTAGCGGTCATGGTTGACTCCTTCTTGCAATGCGAGCTCAAGGCTCTCTCAGCGGTTCGAGTTAAACCAGGAGCAGAGCGGCGATCCATGCTTCCTGACGAGGTCGAGCCTCCGATCGGAAATCGATCTGTCCGCCCTGCCGCACGGCCGGCGGCCAGCCGCCCGCGCGTCCTAGTGGCCCCAGATGAGGCGCTCTCACCTGGCGTCAAAGCAACCGTAACAAAGTCGGCTTCCTGCGGCAAGCTTGGGCTCCTGTCCTCGGAAGCCGACTTTGTTACTACCCCCCTCTTATTCACGGAATCGGACATACAAG
>CAITEC010000051.1 GCA_903891325.1 uncultured Opitutaceae bacterium | reverse complement strand
GATGTGACCGACCGCGGGGCGTTCATCGTGCACGAGCACGTGAATTACCGTCTGTACCCCGAGAATTCCTACCTGCCGGACAGCCTGGTCAGGCGCTACGGCCTCAAGCGCGGACACCGGATTGCGGCGCTGGTCCAGGTTCCCCAGGGCAACGACCGATGCCCGAGCGTCCTTCGCGTGGACGAGGTCATGGGCCATCCCCCGGAGGATATCTCGAAGGTGGTGCCCTTCGAGGAGCTGGTCCCCTATTATCCGCTCAAGCGGATCCTGCTCGAGGCCCCCGACGTCCAAAAGGACGTCTCGATGCGCGCGGTGGACATCCTCACGCCGATCGGCTTCGGCCAGCGCGGGCTCATTGTCGCCCCGCCCCGGACCGGCAAGACGATCCTCCTGCAGAACATCGCCAACTCGATCTCGGAGAACAGCCCGGAAACCAAGCTGATCCTTCTCCTCGTCGACGAGCGCCCCGAGGAGGTCACCGACTTTCGGCGGCACACGAAGGGAGAGGTCGTTTCATCGACCTTCGACGAGTCCCCGGAGAGCCACATCCACTGCGCGGAAATGGTGGGCGAGAAGGCCCGGCGGCTGGTCGAGCAGGGCGAGCACGTGGTCATCCTCCTGGACTCAATCACCCGGCTTGCGCGGGCCTACAATGCGCTCGCCTCAAACCAGGGGAAGATCATGTCCGGCGGCCTCGAGGCCACGGCGCTCCAGAAGCCGAAGCGCTTCTTCGGCGCCGCGCGCAATATCGAGGGGGCGGGCAGCCTCACGATCATCGGCACGGCGCTGGTGGACACGGGCAGCCGGATGGACGAGATCATCTTCGAGGAATTCAAGGGCACCGGCAACATGGAGCTGCACCTGGACCGCGGCCTCGTCGAGCGCCGTGTCTTCCCGGCGATCAACATCGACCGCTCCGGCACCCGCAAGGAGGAGCTGATCTACCACCCCGAGGAACTTCAGCGGATCTTCGGCCTGCGGCGCGCGATGCAGGGGCTGGGGCCCATTGAGTCGATGGAGATGCTGATTCAGCGGCTCAAAAAGACGAAGTCCAACGCGGAATTTCTCTTAACGCTTAGCAGACAGTAGCGAGCGGCGGAATGGGTACCGCCTTGGCACGATGAAATCCGAAACCTGAAATTTGAAACCTGAAACCTGAAATTCGATCCTTCGGCTGCCCGGATTTCAGTGGCCGGGGATCGAAGGTTTGAATTTCAGGTTTCAGGTCTCAGGTTTCAGGTTTCTGCAAGAGGCGCCGGTTCCGGGTCGGGCCGGGCCCTCGGCTCGCCGACGAGGACGTTCAGCTGCTGCTGGACGGCGACGAAGAAGGCGGGGGTCAGCTCGTCGGAGGGGACCTCGTAGACGCGCTTCGACTTCATGTGCTCAAGGAGGTTTTTTGACCCGTCCGGGGTGCGGCCGCGCGCGCGGAGCAGCTTCTTGCGCTCGAGCATGAGGGCCAGGAACTGGACCAGGCGGATGTTCTCGGGAGTGGGCTCGGTCGAGGGGTCGGCCAGGGCGAGGAAGAGGGTCTCGGCGGTCAGCTTGAGCGCGCGTTCCGGGTTCTCGCCGGTCGGGCGCGGCTTGAAGAGGTGCACCCAGCGGCAGGCGACGACGCCCTCGGGCGAGTAGGCCGCCGCCTCCGACTCGAGCATGTCGTTGCGGATGATTTCCAGGGCCGCGCCGCGGAGCAGGACGCTGGCGACCCGGTTGCCCTCCTCGAAGGGCTTGCCGGACAGGCAGCACGCGGAGGCCAGGGGCGGAAGATTCAGTTCCATCAGGCTTTCTTGTTTACTTCCCCACGCGCGCGACGCTAGCAAATTCATGCTGAATGAACGGACGCCTTATCGCAATCGGTGACATCCATGGCTGCCATCTTGAATTCGCCGAGTTGCTCGACCGCATTGGGCCGACGAAGGATGACCGGATCGTGATTCTCGGGGACCTCGTGAACCGCGGGCCTGACAGCTGCCGCGTCCTCGACCTGGCCCGGGGGGTGAAGGCGGTCGCCCTCATGGGAAACCACGAGCTGCGGCTCCTGAAGTACCGGCGGACCGGGGACCTGAAGTACGCCAAGGAGCACGACCTGGACACTTTCGGGAAGCTGCGGCCGCAGGACTGGGCCTACCTGGAGGCGATGACGCTCACCTTCGAGGAGAAGGAGCTCAACACGGTCTTTGTCCATGGCGGCTTCCTTCCCGGCGAGCCCTGGCAGCGGCAGCAGGCGGAGGTGGTGACGCGGATCCAGGTGGTGAGCCGCGACGGCCGGCCGGGCAAGCGCTCGGCGATGCCGGACGCCCCGCTCTGGGCGGACCTTTGGGGCGGGCCGCCCTTCGTCGTGTACGGGCACACGCCGCGGCCCGAGGTCTACAAGCTGAAATGGTCCGCCGGGATTGACACGGCCTGCGTTATGGGCGGATACCTGACGGCCTACATCCTGCCGGAGCGGAACTTCATCCAGGTGAAGGCCCGCCGTGCCTATTATCCCTGAATACCACCATGACCGGCCCAAAACTTTCCACTGTCCGCGACCTGAAGGCCCTCACCGATGGCAACGGCCGCGCCTTTTCGAGCCTCCTTGTCCTGCGCAAGCTCAGCACGAAGATGGCCTCCAACGGGAACCCCTTCCTCGGCATCGAGCTGGGGGATCGGACGGGGACCTTCAACTGCACGGTTTTCAGCGACAATCCGGCCTTTGAGTCCCTGAAGGCCGCCGCCGAGGGCTCGGTCGTCCGGATCGAGGGCAAGGTGGAGTATTACCAGAACCGGCTCGCGCCCCGGCTCTCGCGCGCCGTCGTGGCGGGCGAGGCCGAGCTGGCCGCGCCGGGAGCGCTGGACGGCCTGGTCGAGGTATCGCCGGAGGAGCCGGGCGCCCTCTGGGACGAATTCCAGAATTTCATCGGGGCCATCGGGCACCCGGGCCTGCGGGCGGTGGTCCAGTCCGTGTTTGAGGCGATCGGCGCGGATTTTCGCACCGCCCCGGCCGCCATTTCGATGCATCACGCCTACCGCCACGGGCTGCTCGAGCACACCGTCCACATTGCCCGGGCGGCGAAGGCGCTGCTTCCGGTCTATCCCGAGGTCGACGCCGACCTGGCCATCGCCGGCATCCTGCTCCACGACATTGGCAAGACGATCGAGTACACGGGCACCCTCGCCACGCGCCGCAGCCGCGCCGGGATCCTGCAGGGGCACATTGTGCTGGGCTACCGGATCGTCCGCGAGGCCGGCCTGAAGGCGAAGCTCGAACCCGACCGCCTGGAGCGCCTCGAGCACATCATCCTCAGTCACCAGGGCGAGCTGGAGTGGGGGGCCGCCGCCATGGCGGCGACGCCGGAGGCGGTGTTTGTATCGCTGGTCGACAACCTCGATGCGAAGATGGGGATGGTGCAGCAGGCTTTGAGGCAATCTGGTGCCGGCGACGAGTTTTCGGAGCGGCTCGCGGGCCTCAAAGGCCCGCTGCTCACCCGGCCGCCCTCCTAGAGCGGCGCGCTCTCTCAGGCGGGCCGCGCTCCCTCGCGGCTGCGCCTCCCTCGCGGGTGCGCTGCGCCGCACACCAGCATAGGTCTTATAGGACGTATAGGCTCTATACGACCTATGCCTTTTTAGCGCCTGACTGCGACGCCGTGAGCCGAAAGATACTCCTTCACCTGCGGAATCGTAAACGTGCCGAAGTGAAACAGCGAGGCGGCCAGCACCGCGCTCGCCCGGCCCTCGTCGAGCACTTCCGCGAAATGCGCCATCGTGCCCGCGCCGCCGCTGGCAATCACGGGGACCTCGACGGCGTCGCTCACCCGGCGGGTCAGCTCCACGTCGTAGCCGGTCTTTGTTCCGTCGCAGTCCATGCTCGTCAGGAGGATCTCGCCGGCCCCGAGCGCCACGCCGGAGCGGGCCCACTCGACCGCGTCAAGCTCGGTGGGTTGCCGGCCCCCGTGCGTGTAGACGCGCCAGCGCGGCTCCGGGCCGGGCTCGCGTTTGGCGTCGATCGCCAGGACGATGCACTGGGCGCCGAACCGGTCCGAGGCGGCGCGGATCAGGTCGGGATTGCGGATCGCCGCGGTGTTCAGCGAGGCCTTGTCGGCGCCCGACCTGAGGATCGCCTCGATGTCCGCGACGGTGCTCAGGCCGCCGCCGACCGTGAGGGGCATGAAGCAGCGCTCGGCGGTCGCCGCGACGACGTCGCGCATGATCTTGCGGCCGTCGCTCGAGGCGGTGATGTCCAGGAAGACCAGCTCGTCGGCCCCCTGGGCGTCGTAGGCCTGCGCGCACTCGACCGGGTCGCCGGCGTCGCGAAGCTCCTGGAACCGCACACCCTTGACCACGCGGCCGCCGGTCACGTCCAGGCAGGGGATGATGCGACGCGAGAGCATGGGGAAAGCGCCGCCCGGGGCCTATCCCTCGACGTGCGCGATGTCCGGGTCGAAATTGACGGCGAGCCGGTAGACCTGCCCGGGCCGCATGATGAGCGGGTGGTCGCGCACGAGGTACTGGAGGTAGTGGATCTTCCCGTAGTTTGTCCGGTAGTTCGGATCGGCGCTGACGACCTCGGTGTCGAGCCAGCTCGCCTGGAAATCGTCGCGCACGACGCTGCAGCGCTGGCCGAGGGGCCCGAGCGTGAAGGCGCCGCTCACCCGGTAGCGGGAATGGGGCGCCGCGATCGCCAGCGCGTAGCGGAACTTGTCCAGGGTGACCTGCTGGCGGACGGTGTACGCAAACTCGCAGGAGATCTTTCCCCCCGTGAAGGTCCACTGCACCTTGACGCTCCCGAAATTGCGCAGGATCTCCTCCTTGGTCGTGATGAGGTCCGGCTGCTCGTAGCGGAAGTAGAAGCTGTTGCGCAGGCCCAGCCCGGTCACGCAGTTCCTGCCGTAGAAGGCGGGGATCGTGACGTGATCGCCAAAGGTCAGCTCAGGGAGCATGACGGGGGCGTAGACGTTGTTGGGCCAGTCGAAGACGCCGGGGCAGTGCGGGAAGGGCAGCGAGTCGCTTGTGAGGTGGCCGCCGCAGCTGATCAGGGGAATCTGGAGATGCAGCCCGCTGTCCGCGTCGCGGTAGAGGAACAGCCCCTGCTCCTTGCGGTTGCCCTTGTCGAAGATGACGAAGCGGCCGCTGGTGCGCTGCAGCTCGACCTTCGGGCCGCCGGCCGGGATCTGGACCGCCTTGGCGAGCCGGGCCCACTGGCAGAGGTAGCGGGCGGCGTCGAAATTGGCCATCCGCGTCGTGTGCTTCTCGTAGGCGGTCCGCTCGACGTCGCGCAGGTCCAGGAAGCCCTGGTCCTGGTCGAGGTAGGTCTGGTAGAAGAACAGGAAGAGCCGGCGCAGGATGTCGAAATACCGGGTCTTCTGGTCGTCGGGGATCCAGCCGTCGCGCAGGCCCTGCAGGATCAGGCTGATGCAGTGCATCTGCCCGTAGGCGCCGGCCGCGCGGCCGAACGCCCATCCCAGCCCGTCGGCGCGCACCAGGTCGGGCATCATCCGGATGTACTTCTCCACGTAGGTGCGCAGGGTCGGCAGCTTGCGGTCCCGCACGCCGTTGTTCGCGTGGAGCTGGAGCGCCGAGCGGATGAAGACGAAGGTGAGGACGCCGTACAGGTTGAAATTGCCGCCGAGGCCGTCCGACGCGTCGTCGAAGAAGCCGGCCGAGCTGGTCTGGTCGATTCGCTCGACGAGCCGCTCGATCAGGCGCGAGGTCTCGTCCTTCTTGGACAGGCCGAAGCTGAAGCGGGCGACCGCCTTGGCGATGTTGAAGGCCTGCCAGTGGTTGTCGTAGTCGCTGCGGTGGAGAAGCTGCTTGTCGATGCGCCCCTGGGTCTCCTCGACGAGCCGCTCCCAGACCGGGTTGCGGTCCTTCGAGGGTCCGAAGCACAGGAGGCCGAGCGAGGCGTACGCGAGCCCGTTCTCGGCCGGCGGCTCGGTGAACATCTGGGCGGTGACGCAGCGGGCGGCGAGGTCGATCAGGTCGAAACCCTTGAGGCTGGTCTCGCCGGTCGCTCGGTAGTACTCGCCCAAAGCGTAGGCGGCGTGGCCGGGCTCATCGGGGCGCGAGGCCTCACCGTTGGCGGGCAGGATCGTCCCGTCGGGCTGGATGGAATCGAGATTGTGGCCCAGCATCGAACGGGCCATGTCGAGGCATTGCTCGGAAAAACTGTGCATTCTTAAATTGGCGTGGAGCGGTTTGGGGGAGGCGGAGGGGAGACGTTGGCGGGGGGAGGGCGGGCGCGCAAGCCGTTCGCGCTAGCGGGCGATCAGCTTGAGGAACTCGTCGTTGTTCTTCGTCTTCGAGAGCCGCGCGATCATGGTCTCGCACGCCTCCTCGATCTTCTGCTGGACGAGCGCCCGGCGGAAGAAGTGGATCCCCTCGAGCCGCTTGGCGTCGATCAGGAGCTCCTCCTTGCGGGTTCCCGAGGCGGCGATGTTGATCGCCGGCCAGAGGCGCATCTCGGCGCACTTGCGGTCCAGGACGAGCTCCATGTTGCCGGTGCCCTTGAATTCCTGGAAAATGACGTCGTCCATCCGGCTGCCGGTCTCGACCAGGACGGAGGCGATGATCGTAAGCGACCCGGCCTCCTCGGTGTTGCGGGCGGAGGCGAAGAGCTGGCGGGGCTTTTCCAGCGCCCGGACGTCGAGGCCGCCGGAACCGGTGCGGCCGCTGTCCCGCTGGGTGTTGTGGGCGCGGGCAAGGCGGGTGATCGAGTCGAGGAAAAGGACGACGTGGCGGCCCACCTCGACCATGCGCTTGGCGCGCTCGATGCACAGGTCGGCGATCCGGATGTGGTTGTCGATCTGCTCGTCGTTTGACGACGCCCAGATCTCGGCGGGCACGCTGCGGCGGAAGTCGGTGACCTCCTCGGGCCGCTCATCGACCAGGAGGATCATGACGACGCACTCCGGGTTGTTCTCAAGGACGCCCAGGGCCATGTCCCGAAGGAGGGTGGTCTTGCCGGTGCGCGGCGGGGCGACGATCAGCCCGCGCGTTCCCTTGCCGATCGGGCAGAACAGGTCGACGGCGCGCGTGGTCATCCTCCCGTCCTTCATCTCCATCTTCAGGTGCTTGTCCGGGGATACCGTGGTGAAGGCCGTGAACTCGAGGACGTTCCTGCGTTCCTCGAGCGGGAGCCCGTCGACGGTCTCGATGAAGCGCATCTTCGGGTTTGGAAAGCGGCCCTCGGGCGGGAACGCCGTGCCCGCCACGAGCATGCCGGGCTTCAGCTTGAAGCGGCGGATCATCTCCTTGGGAACGAAGGTGTCGGTCGGCCGGCGCTTCCCGTTCTTGCCGAGGTCGAGGAGCTGGCCGTTTCCCCCGCGGACAATATCGATGTCGAGGATGCCCTCGACGCGCACGACGTTTTCCGGAGCGGGCACCGGCGCCGGTGCGGGCAGGGGCGCGGCGGGCGCCGCGGTCCGGCTGGCTTCAACGGCTACGGGGGAGGGCGCCGTCTCCGGGGCAGGGCTGGGCGCGACTTCGGCCGGAGGTTTGGACGCGGATTTTTTTTCCATGAGATTGCTGCTGCTGGTGGGGTAGTGTTCGCCTGCGCTTGACGCTTAAAACTCCTGGGGGGATAAGTGACGCAGCTTCCGCGTCGTTAAACCCCAAAATCAGCCACTATCGTGACCGACCAGACGATTACCTCAGTTTCCCGGGAAAACCGGTTATTCAGGCCTTCGGCCGAGTTCAAAGCCCAAGCGAACCTTGGGAGCGATTCGACTTACAAAAGACTCTATTCGGAGTCTGTCAACTCCCCAGAAAAATTCTGGGGGCGGCAGGCCCGGGAGCTCCTGGCCTGGCGGCGGCCGTTCCGGAAGGTCCTTGAGTGGAAGTTGCCTCATGCCAAGTGGTTCCGTGATGGAAGAATCAATGCATCGGAGAACTGCCTTGACCGGCACCTCGCGTCGCGGGCCAACAAGGCGGCCCTCATATTCGAGGGGGAACCCGGCGATATCCGGACGATCACCTACCGCCAGCTTCACCAGGAAGTCTGCCGTTTTTCCAACGCGCTCGCCTCCCTGGGGCTCAGGAAGGGCGACCGGGTCGCCATCTATATGCCGATGGTCCCGGAGGCGGCGGTTGCCATGCTCTCCTGCGCCCGGCTCGGCCTGATCCACACGGTCATATTCGGCGGGTTCTCGAGCGAGGCGATCAAGGACCGGGTAAACGATTGCCAGGCAAAGGCGATCATCACGGCCGATGGCGGCTGGCGCCGCGGCAGGATCATCGAGCTCAAGGCGAGCGTGGATCGCGCCCTGCCGGGCACTCCGACCGTCGAGCACGTGATCGTGCTCAAGCGCACCGGGCAGGAGGTGCCGATGGTTGCGGGCCGGGACTGCTGGTGGCATGAGCTGGTCGCCGGGAAGTCCGACGCCCACAAGGCCCCGGCCCTCGAGGCCGAGCACCCGCTCTTCATCCTCTACACCAGTGGATCGACCGGAAAGCCCAAGGGCGTCCTCCACACGACCGCCGGCTACCTCCTGGGCACCGCGATCACGACGAAGTACGTTTTCGACCTGAAGGAGAACGACGTCTATTTCTGCACGGCGGACGTGGGCTGGATCACCGGGCACAGCTATGTCGTCTACGGCCCGCTCGCCAACGGGGCCACGGTCTTCATGTACGAGGGTGCGCCCAACCAGCCCGGCCCCGACCGGTTCTGGGACATGATCGACCGGCACCAGGTCAGCATCTTCTACACGGCCCCCACCGCGATCCGCGCCTTCATGCGCTGGGGCGACGAGCATGTTAAGCGCCACAGCCTCAAGTCGCTGCGGCTTCTCGGTTCGGTGGGGGAGCCGATCAACCCCGAGGCGTGGATGTGGTATCACACCCTCATCGGGAAGAAGCGCTGCCCGATCGTGGACACCTGGTGGCAGACCGAGACCGGGGCGATCATGGTTTCCCCGCTGCCGGGGGTCACCCCGACCAAGCCGGGATCCTGCACCCGGCCCTTCTTCGGCGTTGTCCCCAAGGTGCTCGACGAGAAGGGCGTCGAGGTGCCGAAAGGCAGCGGCGGGAGACTCTTCCTCTCGCAGCCCTGGCCGTCCATGCTGCGGACCCTCTGGGGCGACGACGAGCGCTACAAGAAGCAGTACTGGAGCGAGCTGCCCGGGTATTACTTTGCCGGGGACGGGGCCCGCTTTGACAAGGACGGATACCTTTGGGTGGTCGGGCGGATTGACGACGTCCTCAACGTGTCGGGCCACCGGATCGGCACGGCCGAGATCGAGAGCGCACTCGTTTCCCATCCCACGGTTGCCGAGGCGGCGGTCGTCGGGCGCCCGGACGACCTCAAGGGCCAGGCCTTGGTGTGCTTTGTGACGCTGAAGAATGGCATCGCGGCATCGCCGGAGCTCAAGGAGACGCTGCGCCAGCACGTCGCGCGGGAAATCGGGGCCCTCGCGCGCCCGGACGACGTTCGCTTTGCGACGGGCCTGCCGAAGACCCGAAGCGGCAAGATCATGCGCCGAATCCTGAAGGAAATCGCCACCGGCGGCGACGTGAAGGGCGACACGACGACCCTGGAGGATTT
This sequence comes from uncultured Opitutaceae bacterium, assembly GCA_903891325.1. GTDB lineage: Bacteria > Verrucomicrobiota > Verrucomicrobiia > Opitutales > Opitutaceae > Palsa-1447. Next base: position 11,736 of record CAITEC010000051.1, on the reverse strand, counting down.
CTCGGTCGTGGCGGCGCTCCAGCACGAGGAATAATCGGTTTCGGTGGCGCCCGCGTCTTTTCCAATGTAGCCGGGGTCCTAGACCCCGGGGCTTGGGGTCCTATCTCCGAATTCCGGCCTCTGGGAGGCCGGCTACATCGCGATCGAGATCCCGCCAGCGTCCCAGGACGCGGCGGTACATGTCGTCGGGCGCCAGGCCGCAGGACGCGCGAAGCGCGTCCACGCTGCTGCCGTGCTCGACGAAGCGATCCGGCCATCCGATCCGCTCGACGGCGGTCGTGCACTGCGCCTCCTGGAGGGTCTCGATCACGGCGCTTCCGAAGCCCCCGGTGACGGCGTGGTCCTCCATGGTCACGATGAGGGGAACGACGGCCGCCTGGCTGAGCAGCAGCGTGCGGTCCAGCGGCTTCACGAAGCGCGCGTTGACGACGGCCACCGAAAGCTTCTCCTCGGCGGCGAGCCGGTCGGCCAGGCGAAGGGCGGACTGGACCATCGGGCCCAGGGCCCAGATTGCGATGTTCGATCCCTCGCGGAGGACCTCCGCCTGGCCCAGGGGCAGGAGGGCGGGGACCTCCTTGATCCTCACCCCGAGGCCGGGGCCGCGCGGATAGCGGAGGAAGGCGGGCCCGTTCACCTGAAGGGCGGTGTGGAACATGTCCACGAGCTCGTCCTCGTCCTTGGGCTGCATGATCACCGTGCCGGGCACGCAGCGCAGGTACGCGAGGTCGAAGAGCCCGTGATGGGTCGGCCCGTCCTGTGGGGACAGGCCCGAACGGTCGAGGCAGAAGGTGACCGGGAGATTCTGCAGCGCCACGTCGTGGATGATCGGGTCGTAGGCGCGCTGGAGGAAGGTCGAGTAGATCGCGCACACCGGGCGCTGGCCCCGGGCCGCGAGGCCGGCCGCGAAGAGGACCGCGTGCTCCTCTGCGATGCCGACGTCGAAAAACTGGCGCGGGAGCTCGGCCGCGAGCCGGGAAAGGCCCGTGCCGCTGGGCATGGCCCCGGTGATCCCGACGATGCGCGGGTCGGCGCGCGCAAAGCGGACGATCGCGTCGCCGAAGACATCCTGGTAGGTCGGCGCCGTGCCCGGGGCGGGCTTGCGGCTCTCGCCGCTCACCGGGTCGAAGGCCCCGACGCCGTGGAATTTCTCCGGCGAGCTGAGGGCGGCGTTCAACCCGTGTCCCTTCTTGGTCAGCACATGCAGCAGGACAGGGCCGTCGCTGCCCTTGGCAAACTCGAGGTTCTTCACGAGTTCATCCAGGTTGTGCCCGTCGATGGGGCCAATGTACCGCAGGCCGAATTTCTCGAAGAGGCTCGAGCCGACGAAGAAATCCTTCGTCTCGCGCTTCCACTTCATCCAGAGCCGGTTCATGTCGTCGCCGTGGGGTAGGCTGACGAAGAACTTCTCCAGGTCGTGGTGGATCTTGTTGTAGGTGGGACTGGTGCTGAGGCGGTTAAGGTAGTGGGCCATCGCGCCGACGTTCCGGGCGATCGACCACTCGTTGTCATTGAGGATGACGATGAGCCGCTTGGTCGACGACACGACGTTGTTGAGCGCCTCGAGCGTGATTCCGCAGGTGAAGGCGGCGTCCCCGCACACCGCCACGACGTGCTCGTGGCTGCCCCGAAGGTCCCGGGCGACGGCCATCCCGAGCGCGGCGCTCAGGGCGGTCCCGGCGTGCCCGGCGCCGTAGGCGTCGTGCTCGCTCTCGGGACGGTTAAGGAACCCGCTGACACCCCCGGTCTGGCGCAGCCCGCGGAAGGGCGCGCCGTTGCGCCCGGTGAGGAGCTTGTGCGTGTAGCACTGGTGGGAGACGTCGAAAACGAAGGGATCGACCGGCGAGTCAAAGATGCGGTGAAGGGCGATCGTCAATTCGACGACTCCCAGGTTCGGGCCGACGTGCCCGCCGTTTGCCGAGGTGACCGCAATGATCTCGTCGCGGATCTCCTGGGCCAGGGTGGCGAGTTGGTCGACGGGGAGGGCCTTCACGTCCGCCGGGCCGTGGATGCTGTCGAGGAGGGGCCGGGTCATGGTCAGGACGCGGATTCCGGCTCAAAGGGAGCGAAGGAAACCCCGTCCTTTTGCTTCTTGAGCTGCTCGATCTTGAGCTCGGCCTCCTTGAGCCGGCCCTCGCAGTGCTTCAGGAGCCGGTTGCCCTGCTCGAACTTGGCCAGGAGCTCGGCCAGGGGCACCTCGCCGGATTCCATCGACTCGACGACCGCCTCCAGCTTCGCCAGGGCGTCCTCAAATGACAGTTTCGCTTCTTTTGATTCCACCCTGTAAGGATGGCCCAAGCCGGGCCGGATTCAACCAATCTTAAGACTACTTCCCGGAGACGGTGACGGGGATCACCAGGTCGGGGCTGCCGTAGCCCTTGAGGAATAGGTTCCCGGAGCCCGGCTTCCCGCCTTCAACGACCACATTGATGCTTGTTTGACCTTGGGGAACAAGGACTTCCGGCATGATGACGCTGTCGGGAGCATCCGTGGTCACGTCGAGGAGGATGCCCCCTGAAGGCGCCGGGGTGGCCAGCGTGAAGGTCAGCGGCACCTTTTCGCCCGGTGCGAGCGCCAGGCTCGCCGGGGAGGCGGTGACGGCGGTCGGATCGATGTGGAACGTGCCCACCGGCGAGTTGGCCAATCCGTTGAGGGTGACGTTGTAGTTGTGATCGCTCGGCAGGGGGGGCACGAAGAAGGAAAGGGCCGAGGAGGACGCAAAGACCGTGCGGGCCGGCGATCCGTCTAGGTTGATCACGTCGCGGGGGCTGAACCCGCGGCCGACAATGCCGACGCTGGACCCCACCGGGCCGCGATTGGCCTCCAGGGAGAGGACGTAGCGGTTCTCGATCTTGGCCTGCATGACTCCGGTGTAGGTTTCCGACTGGTTCGGCGTGCCGTACTGGACCAGGTAGTAGTAGGCGACCGCGTTCCGGCCGGCGGGCAGCTGGTATTCGAACTCAAAGACATCGGGGCTGATGGTGCTCCGGCGCATCGGGAAGGTCTGGCCGTCGACGACGATCCGGGCCGAGATCGAGCCGTCCTGCACATTGTCGAAATTCTTAACCACCCGGAGGGTGAAGGTGTAGATTCCCGAGGGATTCTCCGGTATCGACGACGAGGTCAGGTTGGTCAGGGTGACCGCGCTGCATCCGGACAGCAGCATCAGGGCCGCACCGAAGAGCCAGGGAAGGACTTTGCTCGCGAGGAGGACTCGTTTCATGGGCATGAATGGAAATGGTTTATGGGCTGATCCGTAGTCAATGCCGTTGAATTACGTGGGGCAAACCAATTTACGGGCCCGCGTGGAACCTCCGGATTTGAACAGGATCGGGAAGTGCGGGAAGCTCGATTCCGATCAACCCGGCCTTCCTGTTCAAAATGTATTCCCCTGAATCTGCACCACCACCGAATTCGCGGATCCCTTGCGTTTTATTCCGTCAAATGAGATTAACCCACCTATGTCCCCCGCACCGCAGCCCTCGCCGATCGGGCTCTACGTCCACGTGCCGTTCTGCGCGTCGACCTGCGACTTCTGCGCCTTTTACCAGACCGTGCCCATGCCCGCGGACCTCGACCGCTTCGTGGACGGGATCGCGGCGGAAGCGGCGCTGGTTGACTGGACCGAGCCGGTGACGACCGTCTTCTGGGGCGGGGGAACGCCGGGGCTGCTCCCGCCGCGGCAACTGGCGCGGCTCGCCGCGATCGTGCGGGAACGCGCCGGCAATGGGATCGCGGAGTGGACCGTCGAGATGGCGCCGGCCTCGGTCACGCCGGACCGGCTGGAGGTCCTTCGCGGCGCCGGCGTCACGCGGATCTCGATGGGCGTGCAGAGTTTCCAGCCGGACCTCCTCGATGCGCTCGGCCGCCAGCATACCGTCGCCCAGATCCACCGGGCCTACGAGCGGGTGCGGGCGGCGGGCTTTCCCAGCGTGAACCTCGACCTCATGTTCGCGCTTCCCGGCCAGACTGAGGAGGAGCGGGCCGGCGACGTGCAAACGGCGGTCGCCCTGGCACCCGACCACCTGTCGACCTACTGCCTGACGTTTGAGGAGGACACCGCGCTTTGGATCAAGCTGGCCCGGGGTGCGGTCCGGCTCGACCCGGAGAAGGAGGCGCGCTTCTACGAGGCGTCCTGGGCCCAGATGGCGGCCGCCGGCTACGACCAGTACGAGGTCTCCAATTTTGCGCGGCCGGGCCACGCCTGCCTCCACAACCTGAACACCTGGCGGATGCACCGGTGGATCGGCCTGGGTCCCTCGGCGGCGTCGCAGCACGGCGGGTGGCGGGGGGCGAACATCGCCGACCTGGAAAAGTGGCTGGCGGGAATTTCCGGGGGGAGGCGCATGACGGAGGACCGGGTCGCCCTCAGCCCCGCGCTCCTCGCCGAGGATTGCCTGATCTTCGGGCTTCGCATGAACGCGGGCGTGGACGTCGGCGAACTCGAGGAGCGATTCCCCGAGGCGCCCTGGGGCGACACGCACGTTCGCCTCGGGAGCCTGGTGGACGAGGGGCTCGTCAAGCGGGAGGGGCGGAGGGTCTTCCTGACGCAGAGGGGCCGGCTTCTAGCCGATTCCGTCGGGGCCGAGCTGATCCGCTGATCAGGGCTGCGCCTTCAGGCGGTCCACGAGCGCGATGAAGGCCGGGTGCTTCCTCAGGCTGTCCAGGTCCGGATCCTGGGACATCCACTCGAAATCCCGGTAGCCGAGCTCGATCGACCGGCGGAGCGACGCCAGCGCGGCGGATTTCCTGCGGCAAAGGGCGAGGCTGCAGGCCAGGTTGTAGTGGGCGCCGGGACTCCCCGGCTCGATCCTCACGAGCCGGCGGTCCATTCGCAGCGCATCCGCGCTGCGCCCGGCCTTCACGTAGAGGCCGCCCAGGATCTCGATGACATCGGGGTAGCGGGGCCGCTGGCGCAGCACGGACTCAAAGAAGCCGATCTCAAAGGCGATGTCCTTTGGCTCGTCCCGGGCCATGGTCAACGGCCCGCGCGGGCAGGCTTGCGCGTCCCGTTTCCGCCGCGCCGCGGGCACGAGCCGGCGTCCCGAAGCGCATTGCACCGGGCGCTGACCTGCAGGCGCTGGGACTCGGGGGTGAGGCCCAGCTTGGAGGACACGGTGCTGCCGTACCACTCCATGAACGGGGCGCTGATCTCGAAGATGCGGTCGCAGTCCAGGCAGACCACCTGGGCCACCTGCGCGTTCGCCCCCACGTTGGGCATGTAGAATTTCTCGCCCGTGCCGATGTCCACCTCGCGCAGGAGGGCGCTCTCGGTCATCACCGGGAGCGTCCGGTAGACCGTGGCCCGGGACACGTAGCGGGATTTCTCGACGGCGCGCGCGTGGTCGAGGAGCGTCTCGGCGGTGAAGTGCTCCTTCTGGGACACGGCCGCCTCGAAGATGGCCATGCGCTGGTCCGTGACCCGCAGACCCCTCTTGCGGAGATATTTCTCGAAAGTTTCGCGGGCCTGGGGGGTGCTCACGCCCACATTTTCCTCGAATACGGCGGCGCCTGTCAACGCGTTGTTGGTTGTTGATGCCGGAGCGTTTGCCGCGTCGAATCGCGGCGATGATCGTCGGGGTTCACCCACTCGCCGGATTTGACAAGCTCCTGCACTACAGCGTGCCGGAATCCCTGCGGGACCAGGTCGCCGTGGGCTCCCTGGTGCGCGTGCCGGTGATGGCGGCCCTCCGGCTGGGGATTGTCGGGCAGATCGGGGCGCCCACCGACTTTCCCGCGTCGCGGCTCAAGCCGGTCGTGCAGGTGCTTCACCCCTTTCCGGTGCTTCCGCCGGACCTGCTCAAGCTCGCCCTGTGGATGGCCGCGTACTATGCGGCGCCGCTGGACGCGGTGATCGAGGGGATGATCCCCGCGGCCGTGCGGCGGGGCATGGGCCTGAAGCGCGAGTGCTTCCTCAGCGTGTCCCGCGAGCTTCCCGCCGCCGAGCTCGCCCAGCTCGCCGTCCGGGCGCCCCAGCAGGCCCGGCTCTATTCGTTCCTGCGCCAGCAGATCGCCCCGCAGAAAAAGGCCCTGGTCCTCGGCCGCCTGGGCATGACCGCGGCGGTGGCCTCCGGGCTCGTCCGGCGCGGCGTCCTCCTCGAGGAGGCCCGCACGCTGGAGCGCGTCGCCTATGCCGACGAATGGGGGCACGAGGAGGTGCTGGCGGCCCGCCCGATCACCCTCAACCCGGAGCAGGAGGCCGCGTTTGCGAAGCTGGAGGCCGGGATGGCCACGGGCAAATTCGGGGTGTCGCTGCTTCACGGGGTGACCGGCTCGGGCAAGACGGAGGTGTACCTGCGCGCGATGGACGCGGCGCTGCGCGCGGGCGGCAGCGTGATCTACCTGGTGCCGGAGGTCGCCCTGACGCCCCAGACCGTCTCGCGGCTGCGGGCGCGGCTGCAGGCGATCGCCCCGGGCCAGCGCTGCGTCGTCTGGCACAGCCACCTGGGCGACGGCGAGCGGCTCGACGGGTGGCTGGCCCTGGCCACGGGCCGGGCGAGGGTGGTGGTCGGCGCCCGCTCGGCGATCTTCGCCCCGGTGCGCGACCTGCGGCTGGTGATCGTCGACGAGGAGCACGAGCCGGCCTACAAGCAGGAGGAGACGCCGCGCTACCACGCGCGCGACGTCGCCGTCATGCGCTCGAAGCTGGCGGGGGCCCGCTGCGTCCTGGGCTCCGCGACTCCCTCGCTGGAGAGCTTCGTCAACGTCGAGGCCGGCAAGTACGAGCTGCTCCAGCTGCCGCGCCGCGTGGACGGGCAGAAGATGCCGCACATCGTCGTCGTCGACATGCGGATCGAGGCCGCGAGCCAGCGGGGCTTCTCCGCCCTTTCCCGCCCGCTGGTCGAGGCGATGCGGGGACGCTGCGAGCGGGGCGAGCAGACGATCCTTTTCATCAATCGGAGGGGTTACGCGTCGTCGATGATGTGCCGGAAGTGCGGGCGGGTGGAGGAGTGCGAGCACTGCAGCATCACGATGACCTACCACCGCTTCGACGAGACGCTGCGCTGCCACCTTTGCGGCGCCCAGCGCGCCGCCCCGTCGCGCTGCGCGGGCTGCGGCGATCCCGATGTGCGCTGGCGGGGCATGGGGACGCAGCGGGTTGAGGAGGCCGCGCGCCGGGTGCTTCCCCGCGCCCGGATCGTGCGGATCGACACGGACACGATGGGCAAAAAAAATCGCTTTCGCGAGATCCTCTCGGAGTTCCGGCTCGGTAAGATCGACGTGCTGGTCGGCACCCAGATGATCGGCAAGGGGCTCGACTTCCCGAACGTGACCCTGGTCGGCATGATCGACGCCGACATCTCGATGCACATGCCCGATTTCCGCTCCAATGAGCGGACCTTCCAGCTCCTGGTCCAGGTGGCGGGCCGCGCGGGGCGCGGCGACACGGCGGGGGAGGTGGTGGTGCAGACGTTCACTCCCCAGGCCGGGGCGATCCAGTACTCCCGCCACGCCGACTTCGCCGGGTTTGCCGCGGAGGAGCTCGGCGTGCGGCGCAGCTACCGCTATCCGCCCTACCGGCACCTGATCCACCACCTTTTCCGCGGGCCCAATCCCGAGAAGCTGAAGTTCTTCTCCGAGCAGTGGGCGAAGAAGGTGAAGGAGGCGATGGGCGACCGCGTCGAGGTGCGCGGGCCCGTTCCCTCGCCGATCGAGAAGATCAACGACCAGTACCGGTGGCAGCTCTGGTATTTCACGGGGAGCGTGACGCGGGCGATCGGGGACCTGGCGCGCCTCCGGGCGGAGTTTTCCTGGCCGCGGGACGTCACGCAGATCCTCGACGTGGACCCGGTGAATTTGGTTTGAAGCCCGGCCGAATGTCGTCAATGGACGTTGAACTCCGACCCGTGAACTGGGATAAGACCCCATGACGCTCCGCCGGTTCATCGCCGCCCTCTTCCTGCTGCTCTTCTCGGGCATCTGCGCGGCGTCGGCGTTTTACTTCTACGACGCCCGCCAGGAGGAGAACCGGCTGAGGGCGATCGAGGCGGTGAACCGGAGGCGCCTGACGGAGACCGAGGCGCGCCTGCGCGAGCAGGACCTCATCCTCGAGCGCCTGCGGACCGACCCCGGCTACGTCGAGAAGGTGATCCGGCGGAAGCTCGGCTACGCGAAGCCCGGCGAACTGATCTTTCGCTTCGATGAGTGACGGGGCCGCAGCGGACGGCGCCGCGCTGGTCCGGGCCTTCGAGGCCGCCGGGCAGGGGCAGGTATTCGCGTTCCTGGGCGGCCTGGCGCCCGGGGATAGGCGGCACCTGCTCGGGCAGGCCGCGGAAATCGACCTGGCTGAGGTGGCCCGGCTCAACGCCGGGCTGGCGGCCGGGGCGACCGCGGGGCCCGGCGGGGACAGCGACCTGAAGCCGGCGCCCTTCGAGCGCCTGCCGGCGGGGGGCGGGGACCGGGCAGCGTGGGAAAGGGCGCGGGCCGCGGGCGAGGCGGCGCTGCGCGCGGGCCGGGTCGCGGCCTTCACCGTGGCCGGGGGCCAGGGAACGCGGCTGGGCTACGACGGCCCCAAGGGCGCGTTTCCCGTGACGCCCGTCCGCGGGAAGCCGCTCTTCGAGGTCTTCGCCCATAAGATCCTGGCCGCGGGTCGCTGCTGGGGCCGTCCGTTCCACTGGTTCATCATGACCAGCCACCAGAACCACGCGGCGACGGAGGCCTTCTTTTCCGAGCGCTCCTGGTTCGGGCTCGATCCGGCACGCGTTCATTTCTTCAGGCAGGGGAGGATGCCCGCCGTGGATTTCAACGGGCGCATACTCCTGGAGGCGCCCGGAGCGGTGGCGCTCTCGCCGGACGGGCACGGGGGCTCGCTCCGGGCCCTGGAGCGGAGCGGGGCGCTGGATCTCATGGCCGCGGAGGGCGTCGACACGATCAGCTATTTCCAGGTCGACAATCCGCTGGTGCACTGCACGGACCCGGCCTTCATCGGCTGGCACCTCCTGCGGGGCTCGGAGATGTCGAGCAAGATGGTGCCGAAGGCCTATCCCGAGGAGAAGCTCGGCCATTTCTGCATCCGGGAGGGCCGACTGGTCGTGATCGAGTACTCCGACCTTCCGATCGAGCTCCAGCGGCTCCGCGAACCGGACGGCAGCCTGCGCTTCGGGGCCGGAAGCGTGGCGATCCACGTGCTCGACCGGGATTTTGTGCGCCGGATGGCGCGCCCCTCGGGCGAGCGGATGATGCCCTTCCACCGGGCCGAGAAGAAGATCCCGACGATCGACGGGTCGGGCCGGCCCCTGAGGCCCGACCGGGCGAACGGGATCAAGTTCGAGCTCTTCGTCTTCGACGCGCTCCCCTTCGCCCGCAACCCGGTCGTGATCGAGGCCCGGCGGGCCGACGACTTCTCGCCGGTCAAGAACGCCGAGGGGGTTGATTCCCCCCGGACCTGCCGCGAGGACCAGCTGCGCAAGTTCGCGCGCTGGCTGAAGGGCGCCGGCGCCGCGCTGGAAACCGACGGGACCGGGCTGCCCGGGCTCTCCGTCGAGGTCTCGCCGCTCTTCGGCTTTGACGAGGCGTCCTTCGCCGAGGGCTGGGCGAAGCTCGATCCCAAGCCCGCAGTCGCGGACGGATTTTATCTCGAATAAAAGTCGCCAACCCGCGCCCGAGCATTTCGAATTTCGCCCAATCAATGCCCCTGCCCGAACCCATCCAGGCGGCCGTCAAGGCCAACAAGCTCCTCCCCGCGGCCGCGGAGAACCTCGCGGCCTTCCTCGCGGCCGGCCTTCCGGCCTGGGCGGGCGACAGCATCGGCGAACTCGTCGCGCGGGGGGAGTGGGCGGAGCTCAATGATCGATTTTACCGGTACCTGGAATTCGGGACCGGCGGCATGCGGGGGCGCACGATCGGCGCGGTCCCGGCAGCGGCGGAGACCGGCGCGCCCGGGCCGCTGGGGAGCCCCGAGCACGCGGCGATCGGGAGCAACATGCTGAACGACTTCACGCTGGTGCGGGCGGTCGTCGGGCTCCATCGCTATGTCTCAAGGTTCCTTGCGGGCGAGGGGATCGCCGCGAAGCCGCGGCTGGTGATCGCCTGCGACGTGCGGTATTTCTCGCGGCACTTCAGCGAGCTGGCGGCCTCGACCTGGATGCGGCTTGGCGGCGAGGCATTCCTTTTCCCCGAACCGCGCCCGACGCCGCAGCTGAGCTTCAGCGTTCGCTGGCTGAAGGCGCACACGGGGATTGTCATCACGGCCAGCCACAACCCGCCCCACGACAACGGATTCAAGGCCTACTTTGGCGACGGTGCGCAGGTGGTTCCCCCCCACGACAAGGGCATCGTGGCGGAGGTGAACGCGGTGCCGCTCGGCGACCTCGGCGCGTTCCTGAAGCCGTCGATGGAGGGGGTGGGGATCCTCGGCCGCGAGGCGGACGACCACTACCTGGGCGCGGCCGCCCTCGCGGCGATCGACCCGGCCGTCTTCCGCGGCGCGGAGCTGAAGGTTGTCTTCTCCAACATCCACGGCACGGGCGCGGTCCACTGCCTGCCCCTGCTCGTGCACGCAGGCTGCTTCCTGAAGGAGGTGGGCGAGCAGCTGGCCTTCGACCCGCGGTTCCCGACGGTCAAGTCGCCGAACCCGGAAAACGCCGAGGCGCTGTCGCGCGCGGTGGCGCTTGCCGAGCGGACCGGCTCCGACCTGGTGCTCGCAACGGACCCGGACGCCGACCGCATGGGCTGCGCCGTCCGCAACGGCGAGGGCCGGATGGAGCTGCTCACGGGCAACCAGGTCGGCGCGCTCCTGGCCGATTACCGGCTGATGAAGTTCAAGGAAAAGGGCTGGATCCCGCCGGAGGGGTCGCAGCGGGTGTGCATCATAAAGACATTTGTGACGACGGAGCTGCAGGACGAGATCGGCCGGGCCCACGGGGTGAAGGTGATCAACACGCTCACGGGCTTCAAGTGGATCGCCGCCAAGATCCTCGGCTACGAGCGGCGGCTGCGCGCGGCGATGGGCCCGGGATTCGACTGGGAAGCGACGCCCCTCCGGGAGCGCGCGCGGCTCCTGCAGGAGCACTCGACCTTCTTTGCGTTCGGCACGGAGGAGAGCTACGGCTACCTGCCCAACGACGGTGTCCGCGACAAGGACGGAAACGCGGCCTGCCTGATGTTCGCGGAGCTTTGCGCCTGGGTGAAGGGCCGCGGGGAGACGGTGACCGGGTACCTCGACCGGCTCTACGTCCGTCACGGCTACTTTGCGGAGAGCGCCATCAATATCTACTACGAGGGCGCGAGCGGCAGCGAGCGGATCCGGCGGATCATCGAGAGCTACCGGGCAAGCCCGCCGGCGAAGATCGGGAACGAGAAGGTGACCCTCTTCCAGGACTTCGGCCTGCAGCGGATCGTCGACGCCGACGGCGAGGAGATTCCCCGGCAGGACCTCTATGTCCTGACGCTCGACAACGGCTTCCGGTATGCCGCCCGCGGGAGCGGCACGGAGCCCAAGATGAAGTTCTACCTTTTCGGACGGGGTGCGGCGGCGGATGCCGCGGCGCTCCCCGCGGTCAAGGCGCGGGTGAAGGCCGAACTGGCCGAGTTCAGCCGCCTGATCGAGGCGGACGCGAGGAGCCGGGCGGAGTAACGCCCGTCTTGCAGAAACCTGAAACGTCTTTGCAGAAGGCTGAAACTTGGAAACCTGAAACTTGAGACCTGAAACCTGAGTCGAACCTTCAAATCTCGGATTCCGCGGGTGGAGCGCGATCTCCGAGCGCGCTGAGCAAATCGAGAATACTCAGAATTTTTATT
>CAITEC010000050.1 GCA_903891325.1 uncultured Opitutaceae bacterium | reverse complement strand
GGTGGAGCGCGATCTCCGAGCGCGCTTGCTTGACTCAGTTGCCGGACAAGCGCGCTCGGAGATCGTGCTCCACCTCAAGGCAATCTGCTTCCTAAATCCCCTTGCGAAGCGCTTTGACCGGGGCAGTCTTTCCGGTCATGGCCATTCGATCATTTCGCGCCCTTCTGCGGCTGGCTGCCCTCGCCCCTGTTTTCGCGTTCACCCCGGCAGTATCCGCCATCGCGGCGGCCCCCGAGGCTTCCAAGGAAACCGCAGCCTCGAAGGCGGATCCCAAGCCGGATGCCAAGGCCGATGACGAGCCCAAGCTGTCCGTCACCGCCCACACGCTGGTCGTCAACGGCCGGATCCTGAATTACTATGCCACCGCCGGGTATATCGTGCTGAAGTCCGAGACGGTAAAGGGCGATGCCAAGGGGGGCTTTGATGACGATGCGGGCGATTCGGCCGCCAAGCCGGGCGACAAGGCGGACGGGAACAGCGACGGGCTCAAGCCGAAGGCGCGGGTGTTCTTCATCGCCTATACGCTCGACGGGGTGACCGACCCCGCCTCACGGCCGGTGACGTTTGCCTTCAATGGCGGACCGGGTTCCGCCTCGATCTGGCTCCACATGGCAGCCATGGCCCCGCGCCGGGCCAACTTGACCGACGAGGGCGAGGCGCCCCCTCCCCCCTATGCGCTCGTCGACAACGAGTCGACCTGGCTGGACCGGACCGACCTGGTCTTCATCGACCCGGTCTCCACGGGCTACAGCCGGCCGATGCCCAAGGAGGATGCGAAGCAGTTCCATGGGCTGAAGGAGGATATCGCGAGCGTCGGGGATTTCATCCGGCTCTACACCTCGCACAACGCGCGGTGGCTTTCCCCAAAGCTGGTCCTCGGGGAAAGCTACGGGACCACGCGGGCGGCGGGGCTCTCCGACTATCTCCAGAACCGCTACGGGCTCTACCTGAACGGGATCATCCTCGTGTCGTCGGTCCTTGAGTTCCAGACCCTCGAATTCACGCCCCAAAACAATGATCCTTACATCGGCTTCCTGCCAACCTATGCGACGGCGGCCTGGTACCACAGGAAACTTCCGGCCGATCTCCAGGCGCTGAGCGTCGAGGATGTCGCGGCGGCCGCCCGGGAATTCGCGGGCAAGGACTACGCGCTGGCGCTCATGCACGGCGACGGGCTCTCCGCCACCGAGACGCAGCGAATCGCCGCCCAGATGAGCCGCTTCACCGGGCTGCCGGCCGCCTACCTTGTCCAGCGAAAGCTGCGGGTGCCCGACGGCCTGTTCTTCTCCCACCTGCTCTGGGATGAAGGGCGGGTCATGGGGCGGTACGACGCGCGCTTCACCGGGGTGCGGTATGAGCCGGGCACCGACGACTTCGACTATGATCCAAGCGACGAGGCGGTGGCCGGGCCGCTGACCGCGGCGTTCAACGACTACATCCGCCGGGAGCTGAAGTTCGAGAGCGACCTGCCCTACGAGACGATCGCAAACGTGGAGCCCTGGAATTTCGGAAATGCGGGCGACGGGTTTCCGAACACCGCCGAGGACCTCCGCAAGGCGATGACGCGAAACCCCTACCTGAAGGTGTGGGTCACGTGCAGCTACTACGACCTGGCGACCCCGTACTTCGCTGCGGAGCGCGCGGTTGCCGCGATGAACCTCGATCCCTCCGTGCGTGCCAACCTGCGCTTCACCTATTACAAGTCCGGGCACATGCTTTACATCCACAACCCCTCACGCGTGAAATTCAAGGCGGACTTCGAGGCCTTCCTTCATGACGCACTGAACCAGACCCCCGTTCACACGGCGGCCCGCACGGCACCCTGAACAGCCCCAAATCCGACCCTTCATGAACCACCCCTCAACCCGGCTCCGTGCATCGACTCCTCACGGCTTCCTCCTGCTTCTCCTGGCGCTCGTCGCGCCGGCTTTCGTCGCGCAGCGCGCGAACGGACAGGTGATCCTGGTCACAAACAACTACACGGGCACCATCGGCGAATACAACGCAACCACGGGCGCGACCTACAATACGGCTTTCATCTCGGGCGCGAACGGACCCCAGGGCATTGTGGCTTCGGGCAACGCGCTGTATATCACCACAACCGGCAACGGGAGAGTCGCCGAATACAACCTCAATACATGAGCAGTTATCAACAGCAGTTTCATCGTTGGCTCCTTGGGAAACATCCCGGTGGCGCTGGGGGTGTACGGGGCCGACCTTCTTGCCTCGAGTGTTTCCGGTGGCGGCGTCGGGGAGTACAATCTGACGACTGGGGCGAACCTCCATACAAGCGCGACGACCGGCTACAACAATGGCACTAGTTACGGGTCTTATCCGGAGTTTATGACCGTGGCCAACGGGGTGCTCTACGTCGCGTGGGAGGACATCAACTCTGTTGCGGCATTCAACCTCACATCCGGAAACCTGATATTTGGCATCAACGGCCTGAACCATCCCTACGGCGTCGCCGTTTCGGGTGGAAACCTGTACATTGCGAACAACGGCAACGGATTGACTGGCACCGGTTCGGTGAGCGAATACAATGCGGCCACCGGGGCGGCAATCAATGCCTCCCTGATCGGGGGCCTGTACAGCCCCTGGGGTTTGGCCGCCACCGGCAACAACCTGTTTGTGGTCAGCTACAACAACGGCGGGGGCGGCACGGGCTCGATCGGCGAATACAACGCCACCACGGGTGCCGCCATCAATGCGTCGTTCATCACGGGGTTGAACGGGCCGCAGGGCATCCTCATCACCACGGTGCCGGTGGATCACTTCGCCGTCTCGGCTCCGTCAACGGCCGCGGCAGGTTCCTCGTTCTCGGTGACCGTGACCGCCCAGGATGCGTCCAATAACACGGTCCCCACCTACTCCGGCACGGTTGCCCTGACCAGCACCGACGGTTTGGCGACCCTGCCTGCGAACAGCACCCTGACCAACGGTACCAAGACATTCACCGTCACCCTGGCGGCGACCGGCAACCAGACCGTCACGGCGACCGACACGGTCACCAACACGATCACCGGCGTCTCCGGGACCATTGCCGTGAGCGCATCCCTTCCCACCTCCGCGCCGGTGATCACCAGCAGCCTGAGCGCCTCGGGAGTCTTTGGGGCGGGATTCAATTATTCGATCACCGCAACCAATTCGCCGACCGGCTACAGCGCCTCGGGCCTTCCGGCAGGACTGAGCGTGAACACCGGGACAGGGGCGATTACCGGCACGCCGACGGCTGCAGGGACCTTCTCCGTCACGATCGGCGCATCGAATGGCATCGGGCCGGGCTCGGCGACGCTGGTGATCACGATCCCGATCGACCACTTCACGGTATCTGCGCCGTCCTCGGCGTATGCGGGAACCGCCATCAGCGTGACCGTGACTGCGAAGGATGCGTCGAACGTCACGGCCACGGCCTACGCCGGCACCGTCGCACTAACGAGCAGCGACGGGGCGGCAACGCTGCCTGCAAACAGCGCGCTGACCAACGGGACGAAGACATTCACCGTCACGCTGGCGACGACCGGGAACCAGACCGTCACGGCCACCGACACGGTCACCCACGCGATCACCGGCACCTCCGGGTCCATCGCCGTCAGTCCGGCCCTCCCCACAATTGCGCCGGCAATCACGAGCGGACTGAACGTCGGGGCGGCGTTTGGGGCGGCCTTCAATTACACCATCGCGGCGAGCAACTCGCCGACAGGCTACAGCGCCTCGGGCCTGCCCGCGGGGCTCAGCGTGAACACGACGACCGGCGTCATATCCGGGACTCCGTCCGCCGCCGGGACCTTCAATGTGACAATCGGGGCCTCGAACGGCATCGGGCCCGGCTCGGCCACTCTGGTTATCACCGTTGCCCCTGGCGTTGCCGCACCGGTCATTTCGAGCAGTCCGCAGGCTTCCGGGCAGGTGGGATCCGCCTTCTCCTACACGATCCTCGCCAGCAATTCACCGACCGGATTCACCGCGGCAGGCCTGCCCCCGGGGTTGACGCTGTCCGCCACGACCGGGGTGATTTCAGGGACACCAACGGCGCCCGGCACCTATTCGGTCGCCCTCGGCGCGAGCGACACCGCCGGCACCGGGCCGTCATATACGCTGACGCTGACAGTGGCCGCCGGGACAGGCGCCCCGGCCATAACGAGCGCGGCTGCCGTGATTGGACAGGTGGGTGTCTCGTTTAACTACGCGATTGCGACCGCGACAACGGCGACGAGCTTCTCCGCGACCGCGCTTCCCGCCGGCCTGGCGCTGAACACGGGTACCGGTGTCATTTCCGGCACGCCCACCGCAGTCGGGACGACTCCTGTGACAATCACGGCGAGCAACGCATCCGGCACCGGCGCACCACTGAGTTTGGTGATCGTCATCGAGCCCGCCACGTCGGCGCCGGTGATCACCAGTTCACTGACCGCCTCCGGGACCCAGGGCGCGGCGTTCAGCTACACAATAGGCGGCACCAATACCCCGACAAGCTTCAGCGCCGCAGGCCTGCCGTCAGGGCTGGCCATCAACACGGGCACGGGGCTGATCTCCGGGACAGCCACGGTTGTCGGCTCCAGCAGCGTGGTGATCACTGCAACCAATGCGTCGGGCTCAAGTTCCCCGGAGATTCTTGCGATTTCCGTGAATCCGGCGGCGGGCGCCCCGGCGATCACCAGTGGAAATACTGCGGCTGGCGCCATTGGTGCGCCCTTCAGCTACCAGATCACCGCCAGCCACGCCGCCACGAGCTACGCAATCTCGGGAAGCCCCTCCTGGCTGGCGATCAACACGGCCACCGGTTTGCTTTCGGGAACTCCCACGGGGGCCCCCGGAATCGACACGGTCATCCTGAGCGCGACAAACGCCTCCGGGACGAGCCCGTCCTTTGCACTAGCCATCACGGTAACGGCGGCTGCCGGCACACCCGTCGTGACCAGCACGGCCCTGCCCGCGGCGCTGACCGCCGGGACGGCCACAAGCGACACGGCGGGCGGGTGCCTCTACCAGATTACGGTCCTGCCGAGCGCAAACGTCAGCTTTTTCTATGTCGTCGGCAGCCTGCCGCCCGGACTCAATCTCGATCCGGCGCTTGGACTGATTTATGGAACCCCGACTGTGCCCGGCAGCTACGCCATCTCCGTGGGGGCAGCCAACCCGACCGGGATCGGCGAGCCGGCAGCGGTGACGCTCACGATCAACGCCGCCGCCGGCTCGCCGACGATCACAAATTCCGGCTCAAGCAATTCAACCGCCCAGGTGCACGGTCTGGGCGCCGGGGGCAGCTATCCCTCCGCCAGCGGAACTGTCGGCACGGCCTTCAGCTACCAGATCACCGCCTCGGGCAATCCGACGGCCTACACCGCGGCCGGATTGCCCCCGGGCCTGGCCGTCAATCCGGCGACGGGCACCATCAACGGGGTGCCGACCACGGTCGGCGTGTACACCGTCCTTATCAGCGCCAGCAACGGAATTGGCATCGGGGCGAGCACCGACCTGATCATCACGATCAGCCCGCCGGCTGCCGCCCCGACCGTGAGTAGTTCGCCGACGGACAATGCCATCGCGGGCACGGGATACAGCTACCAGATTGTCGCCAGCAACAGCCCGGCAAGCTACAATGCAACCGGCCTGCCCGCCGGCCTGTCGCTCAACTCGGCCGCCGGGGTGATCAGCGGGACGCCCACGGTGCCCGGGGTCTACTCGATTTCGCTGAGCGCGAACAACGCCAGCGGAGCCGGCCCGGTGCTCAGCCTCACCCTGACCGTGTCCCCGACCACCGGCGCCCCCACGATCAGCAGCGCCTCGACTACCAGCGGGACGGTCGCAGCCGCGTTCTCCACCTACCAGATAACCGCGTCCAACGGGCCGCTCACCGCCTTCTCCGCCCAGAACCTGCCCGCGGGGCTCTCGCTCAACCTTGGGACCGGTGCGATCACCGGTACCCCGACGGTGGCCGGCGTTTACATTGCGACCCTCACGGCGACCAATGGGGTCGGCCAGAGCTATCCCTTCGCCCTGCAGCTCACAATCGCACCGGCGGTCACCAGTTCATCGGTCACCAGCCTGTCGACGGCGAGCGCGACCACCGGCTCGGCCTTCACCTACCAAATCACGGCGGGTAACTCACCCATCAGCTACAATGTTGCCGGCCTGCCCTCGGGGCTCACGGTGAACAGCTCCACCGGCGCCATTTCCGGGTCAATCAGCGTGGCGGCCTCCTACCCGGTCACGATCAGCGTCAATAACGCAACCGGGACGGGCAGCACCTTCACGCTGACGATCACCGCGACCAATCCGGTGACCTACGTGCGGCTGGTGAACCTCTCGGCCCGCGCCTTCGTAAACAACGGGGGCAACGTGCTGATCGCCGGGTTCGGGATCTCCGGCACGGGCAACAAGCAGCTCCTGCTGCGCGGCGTTGGCCCGGACATGAACTCGTACTTCGGGGTCCCCGACGACCTGAACAACGCCAGTCTGGCGCTCTATGACAACGGGCAGCAGACCGGCGAGGCCGGGATCGGCGCCGAGGTTATCTCCTCGAACAACGGCTGGCAGACCAACCCGGTCGCGGGTAATTCACCGGAGATTCCCCAGGTCACGGTCAGCGGCGCATCGGCGGGGATCATGAACACCCTGGGCGCCTTTCCCTACCTGGCCAATTCGCTCGACGCGTCCCTCCTGGTGACCGTGCCTCCCAGCAGCTTCACCGCCCAGGTGAGCGGCCTGGGCGCCAGCCCGACGGGCGTTGCCCTGGCCGAGATCTACGACGCGGACCCGGGGTCTCCCGCCGCCCGCCTGATCAATATCTCCGCGCGGGCCCAGGTGGGCACCGGCTTCAATATCCTGATCGCCGGGTTCGCCGTCCAGGGCAATGCCAACGAGAACCTCCTGATCCGCGGCGTGGGTCCCGGCCTGACCTCCTACTTTGGGCTGTCTGGAACGATGACCAATCCCCAGCTCCAGCTCTTCGACGACGGCCAGCAGACCGGCGAGGGCGGCAGCCCGAGGGTCATTGCGACGGTCACCAACTGGGGCACCGTCCCCACCCTGGGCAATTCCCCGGTCGTCGTCGGCGTCTCCGCGGCCACCGCCCAGGAAATGGCCACCGTCGGGGCCTTCACGCTGGTCGTCGGCTCGACCGATGCCGCCATGTATGTCTCGGTGCCCCCCGGCCACTACACGGCCCAACTCTCGGGGGTGAACGGCACGACGGGCATCGGGCTGGTCGAGGTGTACGAGGAGCCGG
>CAITEC010000049.1 GCA_903891325.1 uncultured Opitutaceae bacterium | reverse complement strand
GCTGAACACCGGCGCCTTAAATCAATCCTCGAGGAAATGTACCGTCTCACCCGCCAGATCATGCGCCTTCGTTTCCCGGATACCGAACGCCGCAAGCCCCTTAACAAAAAAGTTTTAAGCCTTATCTAAGCGCCATTCGGGCATGACCCCTTTACGTCACTTGACCCCTTTACGTCACTCGGTCCCAGTTTGAGCGCGTCCATGATCGCAAGCCCTATGCCCTGGAGGTGGACACTTCAGTCCAATCTCCGGAGGAATGCGCAAGCGAGATTCTCAAGTTCATCGAGCGCGCGGAAGCGATTGGCCGCACCTGAGATTCGGCCGTTTCAGAGGGTCATGCTTCGTAAAGTGCGGTGCTGGCCATTGACCCAAAACCGGTGGCTTTTCGAGAACTGGGTGCCGGTCGAGTCACCGAAGTGTCATTTTCTCAATCGATTGATACGCCTCTTGCAATGCCCTCCGAAGCCTCCGCTAGGTCCCACCCGGCCCGCAAAGGGGACGCTTATGAGGAGGTGGGCTGTCTTTCCTCGAGGGCGGAGGCCTCATGCTCCCGGCGAAACTGGCTGGTGTAGAGGCTGTGATAGTGTCCGCGCCGCTTCAGCAGCTCAGAGTGGGTGCCGCACTCCTCGATACGGCCGCGGGTGATCACGAGAATGCGGTTGGCCTTGCGAACCGTGCTGAGCCGGTGGGCGATCACAAAGCTGATGCGGCCCGCCACGACGGTTTCAAGGCCGCGCTGGATCAGCTGCTCGGTCTCGGTATCGATGGAGGATGTGGCCTCGTCCATCACAAAGATCTGGGGGTTGGCAATCAGGGCGCGGGAGAAGGATAGCAACTGGCGCTGGCCGGTGGAGAGGCGGTTGCCGCCCTCGCCAACCTGCGTGTCGTAGCCGTGATCGAGCTGCCTGATGAATCCGTCGGCATTGACCAGCCGCGCCGCCGCCGTGATTTCAGCGTCGGTCGCGGTGAGCCGGCCATAGCGGATGTTGTCTCGAACCGTGCCGTTGAACAGGTGGGGCGCCTGGAGCACAATGCCAAGCTGGGCCTGGAGCCAACCAAGCGGGCGTTCGCGGTAGTCCGTGCCATTGAGCAGGATTTGTCCTGAAACCGGCTCGTAGAACCGGCACGCCAGCGAGACAATCGTGCTCTTGCCGCCTCCCGATGGGCCAACCAGCGCGATCGTCTCGCCGGCGCGCACAGTGAGGCTGAAATCCTCGAGCACGACCGGGCCGCTCTCATACCGGAAGGTGACGTTGCGGAACTCGACGGTGTCGATGCGGCTCGGCAGGCCGTCCGGCGCCAGGCCCGGGATGGCCGGGCGCTTTTCCTCCACGCGCGCCCTTACCTGGGCCGAGTCCCTTATGGCCGGCTCGGTTTCCAGGAGCCCCATCACCCTTTCCCCGGCCGCCTGCGCGCCCTGCAACTCCGTCAACCGTTGGGCGAGCTGGTTGATGGGGTTGAAGAACTGGCCGGCGAAATTGATGAACGCAACCAGGGTGCCCAGCGGCATCGCGCCGGTCGCCGCCAGGTAACCCCCGCGCCAGAGCGCAAGGCCGGCGGCCACGCTCCCCAGCGTCATTACGACCGGGAAATAGATCGCGCTCTGCCGGGCATTGCGCACCGAGGCGTCAAACATTCCCGTTGAGAGCTCCCTGAATTCCGCGAGGTTGTCCGCTTCGCGCACCAGCGCCTTGGTCGTGCGCACTCCCTGGATGGCCTCGTTGTAGCCGGCCGTGATCTGGGAATTGAACTTCCGCACCTCCCGGGCGCTCAGGATCAATTTCCGCTGGAAATAGCGGGATATGAGCGCCAGCGGCGGCACGACGCCGAGGATGATCAACCCGAGCTGCCAGTTCATGATCAGCAGGGCGGTCGCGATCATCACAATGTAGCTGACCGACCAGGTGATATCGAGGCATCCCCAGGCAATGATGCGTGACAGGCGGTCGCAGTCGCTGGTCAGCCGGGTGATCAGCCAACCGACCGGCCGCGTGTCAAAGAACGCGAATTCCAGCGTCTGGAGCTTGGCAAAGCAGTCACGCCGGATGTCGTGGGCCAGCCGGTTGGAGAGATTGCCGGCCACATTGATGAACACCCAAACCCCCGCGCAGAGCGTGAGGGTGACGCCGAGATAGCCGGCAATATAGCGCTCAAACGAGGCATGGGCGCCCTTCTCGACCACGCCGTTGATCACCCATCGGGTTACCAACGCGAAGGTCGCGTCGCACATCGCAACGACCACTGCGCAGGTCACGAGGGTGGGCACATAGCCCTTGAGCCCCATGGCGCGGCGGAAGATTTTCCACCAAAGCCCGGTGTCCAGGGTGTCGCGAAACTCGTCCTCCTGATGAAATTGGGCGGGCATGGGTTTACACGACTTTGAGCTGCTGCTGGAAATCGGCCTCGATGCTCGTCTGGATCCTCCAAAGTCGCTGGTAGAGCCCCTCCTGGGTCGATAGCTCGGCATGGGTTCCGGATTGGATGATCCGCCCGCGGTCGAGCACGATCACCCGGTCCGCATGGGCGACCGTGGACAGGCGGTGGGCAATCAGAAGGGTGGTTGCCCGGCCCCGGCGCTCCCTGAGCGCGTTGAGGACCAGTTTCTCCGTCTCGCCGTCGATGGCGCTCATGGCGTCGTCGAGGATCAGGACCGGCGGACGGCTGAGCACCGCGCGGGCGATGGCCACCCGCTGGCGCTGGCCTCCGGAGAGCGTGACACCGCGCTCGCCGATCAGCGTGCCGTAGCCCTGCTCGAAGGAGAGGATTGTGTCGTGGATGGAGGCGGTGCGCGCGGCCTCCTCAATCTCATGGTCGGGGGCATCGCCCCGGCCCAGCCGCAGGTTGTCGCGAAGGGTCTTTGAAAAGAGAAACGGCTCCTGCATCACCACGCCGATCTGTTTGCGCACCCAGGTCCGGGGCAGCGAGGAAAGCGACCGTCCGTCGAGCAGGATTGATCCCTCGGACGCGTCGTAGAACCTGAGCAGGAGGTGGGCCAGGGTGCTCTTTCCTGCGCCCGAGGGGCCGAGTATGGCCAGGGATTCGCCCGGCTGGACGTCGAACGTTATTCCGTTCAGCGCGCCCTGACCGGGTCCGCCTGCCGTCGCTCCGGCATGGCAGAAATGGAGGTCGCGGACCGAGATCCTTCCCAAAATGGGCCGCTCCGTCAGCCAGGCCGCTCGTGCCGGCTGGCTCTCCGGTTCCGCACGCAGGATATCCTGCACGCGGGCCAGGGCGACCGAGGTCTTGCCGAGGTCGGTGAGGATGCGACCCATCTGCCGGACCGGCCACATCATCATGCTGAGGTAGGCGATGAAGGCGAAGAGGATCCCGACAGTGAGCCTGCCTTCGCTGATCCAGTGCGCCCCGAAGATAAGGGTCAGGCCGATCTGGCACAGCACGAATACGTCGCTGATCGACCAATACCACGCCATCAGGCGCAGCAGGTGGAGATTGCGGTCCCGGTAGAGCCGGTTCGGCTCGGCGAACTTCGCCTGCTCGAATTCATGGCGCGCAAAGGCGCGCACCACCCGGATGCCGGTGAGGTTCTCCTGCACCACCGCGGTCAGGGCGCTCTCGGCCTGCTCCACCTCCTTGAATACATGCTTCACCTTCCGGAAGTAGATGTAGCCGTAGGCCACGATCGGCAGGATCAGGGAGAAGGAGACGAGCGTCATTTCCCAATTGAGCGAAAGCATCACGGGCAGGGCCGTGGCGGCGAGGACCAGGGCGTTGGCGATCTCCATCACCTGGCTGGCGAGAAACAGCCGGACGGTCTCGACGTCGCTGGTGCAGCGCTGCACGAGGTCGCCCGTGTCGGCGCGGTCGTGGAACGCGACCGGGAGGTGGTTCAAGTGGTCGTAGAGCTTGTCCTTGAGCTGGCGGGACGTGCCGTCGCTGGCCAGGGACGACTGCCAGCCCTTGATATAGCTGAAGAATCCGCTGCCGATCGTCAGGGCGACCATCGCGAGGAGGGCCAGCCACAGGTGGGCGCGCAGGACATCGGCACCCCCGACGATCGCAAGAAGGTGACGGATCAGTCCCGGGGTGCCCGGTCCGACCCCGTGTGCGGCAACCCCGTAATCGATCGCTGCGCTGCCGACCAGCGGCACGCCATAGCTGAGGAACGTGGCCAGGACCATGCCCAGCAGCGCTGCGCCGTAGCGCAGGCGATGCCCGCGCATAAGCGCCCAGATGGCGTGCAGTTGGGAAAACACGGGGAAGGGAGATCGATCAGGTGCTAAAAACAAAAAACCCGCTCGGGCAGAGCGGGTTCGGGAAAGCTTGGGAGTTTCCGGGCCCGCTCATTCGCGGCGGGCCCAATAGCGACTTAGAAAATCGGGAGGCCCGCGATCGCGAGGGTCATATAATGCGAAACAGTGGATCGGGGCATGGGGTGGGTGGGTTTCGAAGCTTTTGCGGAAGACAGGCGCGCTGTTCCAATAAGGCAAGCCGAAATCAAACCTCGGGTTGCCCCATCGTGCGCCATCCAAGAGTGTCCGGCTGTCGAAAACACTGCCTGAAGGCACGTGCCAATTTCGGCTCTGCACGCCCGGGCGGCGCGGCCGGGAAGATGAGGCCGGTCACTTCCGGAATCGCTTGATCTCCTCGAACTGGGCGGGAGAGAGGAGGCGCCGGACCACGCGCTTGCCGGCCTCGTACATCAACTGGTCCCAGTCCGACTCGGTCGGCGTGTGCGGCATCCAGGGCGTGTGGTGCCCCTGCTTGCGGACCCATTTGAGATTGGCGCCGTGCACGATTGCGTGCACCTGGAATTTCCCCAGCTCGGGATCCTTCACCCACCAGCCAAATTCTGTGCTCATGGTTCCAGGCCGAATTCGGCCACCGTGGTTCCGAGCCGGAACTCGCCCTGCCGGGCATCCACCCGCCGCACGAGGAGCCGGGAGGGGAGGAGATCCACGACGAACGAACCCGAGGGCCAGCAGAAGGCTCCCGTGTTGATGACGGTCGCCTGCGGCGAGACGCGCCAGATCCCCCGGCGGTGGGTGTGGCCGAGGATCGCAAAGCGGGCCGCCGGCCGGTCGCGCTTGAGGAGGGCCGCCGCCAGCCGCGGGGCGGCCTTCCAGGCCCTGATGACCGTCGCGATCCGGCTGGGGGGCCAGATTGTATCCTTCAGGAAGCGGATCACATACTTGGTAAAATCCGTCTCGGCCTGGTGCCTTTGGGGGATGGTGGCGGCCACCTTCCGGTGGATCGCGAGCCTCTCCTCCAGCGCGAGTGCCTCCCATGCGGCGATCCCGGATTGCTCTTGATGGAGGCGGTCGCGGATCAGGGGGGAGTCCTGGCCCCAGGGCACGATGTCGGCGAAGAGAATGTCACCATGTGTAACCAAAACCCGGCCATCGGCAAGGTCGGCAAGGTCGTTGGCTGAGAAATCCGGGTCGTGGTTGCCCGTCAGGAAGGTGACCGGAGCCCCGATTTCACCGAAAAAGGCCCTCACTTCCTCCTTGGTCCTGGCGGTTCGCTCCGGATCGGGTCCGGGCCGGGTGTCCAGCGTGTCGCCGTTAACCACCAGTCGGGTCGCGCCGTCGAAAAGGGGTCGCAACTGCCCCAACGAGCGGACGCGGCTGGCGTGCTCGCCGTAGTGGATGTCGGACAGGATGCGGATCGTTTCCCCGGGCATTTTTGAAGGCTGTCCGCCGAGATTGTGGGAAGGGGAAGCGCGTGGAAGCTGGAAATTCATGAAACCGGCTGCCTAACTTCCCTGTTTTCCCATCCCGATGAACTATCGCCACCACTTCCACGCGGGCAATTTTGCCGACGTGATGAAGCACGCCCTGCTCATCGAGCTGGTCCGGGCGATGCAGCGGAAGCCAAAGGGCTGCCTCCTGCTCGACACCCATGCGGGGAGCGGCGCCTACGACCTTTCCCTCGCCGGGACGGGGGAAACCCTCGCGCGGAAGCCGGAGCACCCGGACGGGGTAGGGCGGATCTGGGGCAAAACGGGGTTGCCGCCGCTTCTGACCGATTACGAGGCCCTGGTCCGCGCCTTTGACGGGATCCGGCGGGAAACCGGGCCGGCCGAGGGAGCTTCCGAGGCCCCGAAATACTATCCGGGTTCCCCCTGGATCCTGCGGTCGCTCTCCCGGCCGCAGGATCGGCTGGTGCTGTGCGAGCGGCACCCGGAGGAGTGCGAGGCCCTCCGCATGAGTTTTGGCCGGGAGAAGGGGGTCGTGATCCGGGAAATGGACGGCTATCAGGCCGTGGCCGCCCTGCTGCCGCCACCGGAGCGGCGCGCCCTGGTGCTCATCGACCCGCCCTTTGAGGACGCCGACGAGGGGGATCGGATTGTCGAGGCCCTCCGTGAGGGCCTGCGCCGCCTGCCCGCCGGCACGTTTGCGGTCTGGTACCCGCTTACGGGCCGGGCGAAACCCGACGCGCTCCTCGGGGAACTGGCGGCCCTGGCCCTTCCGCCGACACTGGCGGTCGAGCTGGTGATCGACCCTGCTGCGCCAAAGATGCGGGGCTGCGGGCTCCTGGTCGTCAATCCGCCCTGGCAATTCGACTCGGTTGCCGGGCCGGTGGGGCGGCAGCTTGCCGCCACGCTTGCGCAGGCACCCGGGGCCGGCGCATCCCTGCGCTGGCTCGTTCCGGAGGCGCCTAGCGGGCGACCATCCGCTCCGGGTGGCTCGCGATAAAGTCCCGAATATCGGCTATCGGCGGCTCAACCTGGAGCGGGGGGGCCTTGAACACCGGTCGGCTCCACTGGACGTCGCCGAAGGGCGACGATCCGGTATCCGGGGAACGGCGGGTGGGCTTGGCCGCAGAGTGTGTCTGGGAAGTTGGCATTGGTCAGGTGACTCCCTAGACATAATCAAACGGCAGGAGTGCCAAAAAATTTAATGTTTTTTGAATCCTTTGTGCCTGCGGGCGGGTACTGCAGGGGATCGGGGCGAAGGATCGCCCGATTACCCGGAGCAGTGGCGCCCGCAGGCACGAAGGGATTTCATCTCAGGCCACGCGCGGCCACCGGTCGCTGATCCCCGCGGTGATGTTTTCCCGCTTGGGCAGGGTCACGGTGAGCACGCCGCCTTGGATTTCGGCCTGCATCGCATGGTAGGCGTAGCCTCCGCCGAGCCGGAGCCGCAGGCGGTAGTCGCGCTGCGAACTCTCAAGGTGGAGGGCCTGCCAGTTGACGCGGACGAAACGGGTCTTGCGCGCGGTCACGATGATGTCCGGGCCGCGCGCCTCAATGCTCACGCCGGAGGCATCGACGCCGGGGATGTAGACGGTGAGCGTGAGGGCTGCCTGGTCGCCGCGGCAATCGAAGTGCGGCTTGAGGTAAGCGGAGTCGTCCGCCGGCCTGGCTGCGCGAGTGCGCGTCACGGGGCTCTTGGTGTCGATGATGGTGTGCATTGTGGGAAAGCAGAAGCTCCCTGGGGGCTTTGGGCCGCCGGGCTTCCAGATTTTTGAACTTAGTCCGTTTTAGGAGTAGAGGTTCAGGCTGGAGAGCCCGCGCCGGCGTATTTATTCCAATGGGAACAAACAACCGGACGCATCGCGCAGCCGCGGACGCAGGACTTCGTGATCGAAGTTCCTGCGCTGCTGCGCTGACGCTGCTGTTGGGTCCGGTTCATTGAAACGAGATTAAAATACACAGAGCAGCCCCCATGCCAAGAAATTATTTCCGGCAAAGTGGCGAGTGACACCCGGCGGGACATTGTTCAAGATGCCCGCGCCATGCCAAACGACAACGTCACGACGATCGCCGAACTTAAGTCCCGGATCCTCGCTTTTGCGCGGGAGCGCGACTGGGAGCAGTTCCACGCCCCGAAGAACCTCAGCATGGCGCTGGCCGCGGAGGCCGGAGAACTGATGGAGCACTTCCTGTGGGTCACCCCCGACGCCTCCCGTGCGATCGCCCATGACGCTGGTAAGCGCCCGGGGATAGCCGAGGAGCTGGCCGACGTCGTCATTTACGCCCTCGAATTTGCCAACGCCACGGGGATCGACCTCTCCTCGGCGATCGACGCAAAGATGGCCGCAAACGCGAAAAAGTACCCGGTCGAGAAGTCCCGGGGCCGGGCGGACAAGTACACCGAGCTCTGACTCAGCGGGGACGAAACGCCTTCATGGCCGGTTCCCGAGTTTCCAGGCGGGGTCCCCCGATCAGGTCGATGCAGTAGGGAATCGCCGGGAAGACCGCCTCGAGGTTCTCCCGGATCGCCTTGGGCCGTCCGGGGAGGTTCACGATGAGCGTCTTTCCGCGGACTCCCGCGGTCTGCCGGGAGAGGATCGCGGTCGGCACGAACTTCAGCGAGGTGGCGCGCATCAGTTCGCCAAAGCCGGGTAGAAGCTTCGTGCAGACCGCGGCGGTCGCCTCTGGGGTCACGTCCCGCGGGGCGGGGCCCGTGCCACCCGTCGTCACGACCAGGCAGCAGCCCGCCACGTCGGCCATCCGGCACAGCTCGGCCTCGATCGTCGCCTGCTCATCCGGGACAATCCGGTAGTCGACCTCGATTGGCGTCGCCAGCCACTCCCCGAGGAGGGCCACACAGGCCTTCCCGGGGGTGTCCTCGTAAACCCCCGCGCTTGCCCGGTCCGACACGTTCAAAACTCCGATCTTGATGCTCATTGATGATCCCCTTCGTCCACAACCCAACACTCAGGAGAGGTACTTGGCGATGATTTCATCGGGGGTCATTCCCTGGGCCCGGAGCGTTCTCAGGCTGAGGGCGTCGTGGCGCTTGGCCAGCCGCTCCCCGTCCGGCCCGGCCATCAGGGGGCAGTGGTAGAAGCCGGGCTCCGGCAGACCGAGCGCGCGGAAGACCAGGAGCTGACGGAAGGTCGACCGAATAAGGTCCGCCCCGCGCACCACTTCCGTTATCCCCATCGCCGCGTCGTCGACCGCGCACGCAAGTTGGTAGCTCGGGCAGTCGTCCTTCCGCCAGACCGGGAAATCCCCAAAATCGCGGTTGGCCACGGCCTCCTGGAGCCCGCAGTTGCCGTCCACGAAGGAGAGGACCGCCCCATCCGGCACCCGAAGGCGCCAATTGACCGACACCTTCTCCCCGAGCGGGGGCAGGGGGGCGTCCGGCGGCGGCCGGAACCGGGCGGGATAGATCGGCTCGTCAGCCGGGCCGCCCTCGTGGGGGGCCGCCGCCGCGTCGATCACGTCGCGGCGCGAGCGCTCGCAGGGGTAGATGAGCCCGGAGGCGTGGAGCTTTTCCAGGGCTGCCCGGTAGATCGGCCCCCGTTCGCTCTGATTGTACGGCGCGTTCGGCCCGCCGACATCGGGCCCCTCGTCCCAGGTGAGCCCGAGCCAGCGCAGGTCCTCCAAAATTGCCTGGGAATACCCCATGTGGAACCGGGTTGCATCGAGGTCGTCGTTGCGCAGGACCAGCCTTCCTCCGGCCGCCCGGGCGCGTTCCGCCGCGATCCGGAAGGTCCGCGCGTGGCCCAGGTGAAGGTAGCCGGTGGGCGAGGGCGCCAGCCGGCCCCGGTAATAATGTTGGCCATCCCGCATCAGGGGGCTTTGTGTCTTTTTCGAAACAAAATGACGAGGCTCCTTTGCGTTTACTGCTCCTCCAGCCAGCAGCTTGACCCCAAGTATTATGCCGCGGCCGACCAGGTCGGCCGCTCGATGGTCACGCATGGGTGGAGCCTGATCTACGGTGGCGGAAAGGTGGGGCTCATGGGTGCGGTAGCCCGGGGCGTAAAGGCCGAGGGAGGCCACGTGATCGGGGTGATACCCGAGTTCATGAAGTCCCGGGAGCTGGCCTTCGACGGGGCCGACGAGATGGTGACCGTTGAGACGATGGCCGAGCGCAAGGGGGCGATGCTCGCCCGGGCCGACGCCTTCCTGGCGCTCCCCGGAGGAATCGGGACCCTGGAGGAGATCGCGGAGGCGCTCACCTTGCGAAGCCTGGCGAAGATCCACGGCAGGGCGGTCTTCTTCAACCAGGACGGGTTTTACGACGACCTTTTCCGATTCTTCGACCGGATCACAACCGAGCGCTTCAAGGCCTCGGGAATGAGCCGGCTCTATGCCGTCGCCTCGACGGTCGACGCAATCTGGCCCCTGCTGGAGACCGCCGCCGGCTACGAGGCCGACCCCATCTGGAGGCCGGCCGCCGGCTAGGGACGCCGCTGATTCCAAGGCGCGCGGGCCAGAAGCAAACCCATGCCGCACCAGTCGGTCACGCCGGCAAAGACCAGGCCGGCGCCAACAAAGGCGCTGACGGCAAAGAAAACGGGATGGACAAACCATCCCAAGGCAACGCCCAGGAGCACAAGGCCACCGGCCGCCAAACGCACTTGGCGCTCCAACGCCCACGGCGCCCGGCCGTCTTTTTCAATCGGAAATCCCGCGCCAGCCCAGGCGCCCATTCCGCCGGCCAGGCTGGCGACATTTGTCCAGCCAAGCCCTTTGAGCTGGTCGCGCGCACTGGCGCTGCCCGCCCGCTTTGGCAGACGAATACAATGGGAGTTTTCCCGTCGAGTTCGCCTTTTCGCTTCTCAAGTTCGGCCAACGGCAGGAGGCTCGCACCGCTATCCTGCCTCCGGCAAACTCGCCGCCGCCGCGCACGTCCACGACCTGCAGGGGCTTGCCGTCGCGCAGACGGGCGTCGAGCTCTCCAGCAGTGATATCGCAGGGCAGCAAGGCATTGGTCGAAGTCATCAGCTAAATCCTGTCCAATCCCGCCGCGTAGTAAATCCCCGGGGGGTATTAAATAGGTCGTTGTATCGGGGTCATTAGCCCGAGCGGCGTGTCTAACTGCCAGCCGATCGCTCGTCCTCCGTGTTTGCCTTGGCGAGCCGGCCCCAGCCAAACGCCAAGTGGCAGATCGCATCGGTTCCAAAGAGAAGGATGATGCCCTCGGCAAAGAGGATGGCGGCCCACGCGATGTGCTCTCCGTGACTTAGCTGGCGGGACGCAGTCACCGGGCTGACGCCGGTTTTTTCAAGCACGATGCTGATGAGGTTATGCGCGCCCATGAGCAGCTGCCAAACCCCGATCGCCTTCACGACCCCACGGAAGGTTGATACTTCTTTCTCGGTGATGTTCATGATTATGCCGTTCTTTGCGTATGCTCTTTGCAGGATAATTTATTCTCTGTGCGGGAAATCATTGAAAAGAAGGGGTCACTTCTTGATCAGCCCCTGATTCTTCAGGAATTCCAGCGCGATTGACTGGGTCTTCGGCCACGGATTCCAGGTTGGTCGTGCCGTGGAGAGGCGGGGACCGAAACTCCGGCGCCACGCCGACAATGCCCAGGCCGGCTGCCCAGTTTGTCCATGCGGCCGCAGAAAGCGGCGATCCCCCCGAGCCATGAAACCAAATCAAAGCGGCCCTGGAATCGGTGGACTTCCATCCGGCGGGCTTGAAGACATACAACTGGAGCGGGACCGGGGAGAGGCTCCGATAGACATGGCCTTCGGTTCCCGGAACGGCCCCGGGTTCGCCTGCCGCCTCGGAGTGCCGCGGGACGAGCAATGACAACGCTGCAATCGCGATCACGCTGACCTTCCTCCTGAGTGAGGTGCGAAGCACGGGCATATCAGACAAATGCACCGGCTGAATAGAGTCTACAAGCCGCACGTTCCCAAAGCGGTTGTTTTTTTGAATACCGTTCGCGGGCTAGATCGATCACTTCAGGAGCCGGGCGGCGGCCTGGGCGACAATGGACTTGCGGGCAGCCTGGAACGCCTTTCGCCTGCTTACGATGCGAGCAGTGATGCGCTTTCCAGCCTGAGCAGGCGTTCCAGCACGGAAGGGCGGCTGGGGATCGTACTGCATCATCAATTGAATCTCCTTGGCCACAAAGGCGCCCTTGAACTTTGCCGCCAGGAATAAGCCAAAGTCGATGCCGGAGGTTACGCCGCCCGCGGTGATGAACTTTCCATCCTGCACCACCCGCCGCTTGGAGGGCTTGGCTCCGAAGGCAGCGAGCAGGGACAAGCTGGCCCAGTGGCAGGCGGCGCGCTTCCCCTTCAATAGCCCAGCTGCGCCCAACACCAGCGATCCGGTGCAGACCGACGTCACATAGCGGGCAGTTCGTGCCTGGCGCCGCACGAAATCGAGCACGGCGTCGTCGAGCTGCAGTGCGTTTACTCCGGAGCCGCCCGGGATGCAGAGGACATCCAGCTTGGGGCAATGGGACAGGTCGAAATGAGGAACGAATCTGAGCAGGCCGCCAACGTCCACCGGGCGCTTCCGCTTGGCGACAATCAGGATTGTGGCGCCGGGGATGCTTGAGAACACTTCAAGCGGTCCCGTCGCATCGAGCTGGGTCATGTCGGCGAATACGAAGATGCCGATTTTCATGAACGGGACAATTGAAGGGCTTCCTCATTTCTGGCGATCCGAATGTCCAAAGTTTGCAAGCAGGCGTGACTGCGACTGTCCAAGAATCCACCGGCTTTCAAGCGGCGCGGTTTTGTCCGCATTCATTCGGTCGCATCCACAGCGTGTCCGAAGCTAGGTCCAATGCCGAATCCTCGGAATGCAGCCTAGCACGCCGATAGCGGCGCTCTTTGGCGGCCGTTATCGTCAAAATTAGCGGGGGCGAGCCAGCGCTCGAAGCGGTCCCGCAGGCGCGGCCACTCATGGTCGAGGATGGAAAACCATGCTGAGTCGCGATTTCGGCCCTTCACCACCCAGGCCTGCCGGAAGATCCCCTCAAAGACAAAACCAAGGCGGCGGGCCGCGGCGGCCGAGGGAGCATTGAGCGCGTCGCACTTCCACTCGTAGCGACGGTATCCCAGGTCAAATGCTCTCGTCATCATCAGCTGCATGGCCTCGGTGGCCGCTGGCGTCCGTTGAAGCAGTGGAGAATAGGCCAGGTGCCCGACCTCAATCGAACCTGCCGCTGGATCGATCCGCAGGTAGCTCGCCACGCCGAGCGCGCTACCCGTGGAGCGGTCGACAATGGCATAGAAAATCGTGTCGGGCACCTTTGCGCGTGCCGTGAGCCACGCCAGGTATCCCTCGAATTCCGGAAACGGTCCGTAGGGAAGGTAAGTCCACATCGCTCCAAGCGCGTCAACCGCGTTGGCATCGAAAAGCGAGCGGCCATGCTTCTCGGGATCCAGTCGTTCCAAGCGGCAAAAACGTCCCTCCATGACTCGGCCCGAAGGGATCGGCGGGGGCTTCCAGTTCTCGACACGGAAGCCAACCGATTGGCCGAGCGAATTGGTCTCCGGCTGAGTCATTTGCATCACCTTGAGGAATCGAATAGCGAATTCAACAGGACTTTCCCTGTTCCTCAACGGGGATGGATCCTGGCACACGGTCGTTGATCTGCCGGGTTGATGCCATCTAACTGGGCCGCACCTCACCCCATGCGTCCATCCCTATACTCCCTGCTCGTCCTTGCTATTGCAGCGTCGCTCCGAGCCGAGGCGCCGCTTCCGCTCCCGCCTCCGGCCCGCGTGATTCCGCTGTATCCGGCGGCTGCCCCTGGATCTGAGAAGTGGAATTGGCCCGAGCGGTTTGTCAGATTAAGCGGCCTCGACTTCGTGCAAAATGTTGTCCGACCCGTGTTGCAGTACTTTCCGGCGGACCCCGCCAAGGCGTGCGGCACGGCAGTGATCATCGCGCCGGGCGGTGGCTCGGTCAATTTGACCATGCGCTATGAGGGAACCGATGTTGCCCGACGGCTCAATGAGGCGGGTATTGCCGCCTTCGTCCTGAAGTATCGTCTCATCCAGCACGACCCGGTTACCGGGCACTATTACCCGAAGGACGACAAGGGCGTCATTCTTGCCGGGCCCCAGCGCGGCCAGAATATCTGGGAAATGGAGGGCGATGACGGCCGGCAGGCCGTGCGATGGGTTCGCACCCATTCCTCCGAGTTCGGCTGCAGCCCGCATCGGATCGGTTTCATCGGCTTCTCGGCTGGCGGAGGGGTTGTCCTGGCATCAGTCGTGGGACCCGCGGCGACTCGCCCCGACTTCTTTGCGCCCATCTACGGCGCCGGCGATGGCGCAATTTTGCCACCGCCCGATGCGCCGCCGATGTTCCTCGCAGTCGCAGCGGACGACCTGGGAAACACAGTGGGGTCGATGCGGCTATTTAATTCATGGCGCTCTGCAGATCGGCCTGCCGAACTGCACATTTTCCAGACGGGCGGCCATGGATTCCTGAAAAGGGGCGGGGGAGGGGATCATGTCATCGAACGGTTGATCGATTGGATGCGGTCCAACGGCCTGCTCACGCGGCAATAGATCGGTTTTTGGATCGCCTTATGGATTCCGATGCGCAGCCCCCGAGGTGGAAGACCCTGCTGGCCTTCGCGATCATTTATTTCGTCTGGGGCTCAACCTATTACGCGATCCGCGTTGGCGTTCGCGAGGTTCCGCCCTTCCTCCTGGCGGCGACTCGTTTCCTGATAGCCGGCCTCATCCTGTATGGTTGGTCGGTCGCGAGGGGAGAGCGCTCGCCCAGCAGGCGCCAGTGGGTGTCGGTCTGCGTGCTCGCCGTCCTGATCTTTGTCCTGGACTACGGACTGGTGTTTTGGGCGGAGCAGCGGGTGCCCTCGGGACTCACTGCGGTGATCATGGCCACGATCCCGGTGTTCATGGCGTTGTCCGAGGTTGTTTTTCTGGGAACCCAAAGACTCACCTTCCGGTTGGCAATTGCGCTCCTCGTCGGGCTTGCCGGCGTGGCCGTGGTGGTCAGCCGCTCAATCGACCTGGGCGGGGTTCCGATCGATAGGATGGGCGCCCTGGCACTGATAGTCGCCGCGATCAGTTGGTCGGTGGCATCGGCATTCTCCCGTATTCTGCCCTTGCCTCCGTCGAAGGTGATGAGCTCGGGGGCGCAAATGCTCGCCGGCGGGGCGTTTCTGGCGGTCGCATCGGCGGCGATGGGGGAGGGCCGCGATTTTCATCCGGGTGCGGTCTCGTCCGGTGCCTGGTGGGCGCTGATTTATCTGATCATTGCGGGCTCCATCATGGCCTTCACTGCCTACGTGTGGCTGATCCACCACGAGTCGCCGAGCAAGGTGGGAACCTATGCGTACGTGAACCCGGTGGTGGCCGTGCTGCTCGGGTATTTCCTGGGCGGCGAGGGGCTGGGCCCGCGGGTGGTGCTTGGGACTTTGCTTGTCCTCGCCAGTGTCGTGGTGATCACAACGATGAAGGCAAAAAGGCCCTAAAATCGGTGTTGCAACACAGTGCAACACACTTAGGTTTTTGGGATGGAAAAGTCAGTTACGACAAGCGTGCGTCTGCCCCGCCAGCTCAAGCGGCAGGTGGATCGAAAAGCCGCCACGGCAGGCTGCGGACGAAACCGGATCATTATCGCGGCGCTCGAGCGCTACCTTCTGGAGGATGGACAAGCCGCCTATAACAGCGAGGCGGTGCGTCAGTCGAAGATAGCCGCCAGGCTCGATGCGCCTGATGCAACTTGGGATAAGATGGTGGAGGGGGATTTTCCAACGTCATGACTTGGCGCCGCGGGGACGTGGTGGCTGCAATTGTGCCCGGGGATTTTGGAAAACCCCGGCCGGTGGTGATCGTCCAGGCGGATTCCTTCCTGGAGCACCACGCTTCCGTCACCGTTTGTCCGTTGACGTCCCATTTGCTCGGACTGCGGCTATTTCGGGTCTCAATCGCCCCTGATGAGCGCAATGGCCTCAACGAGGTGTCGGAAGTGATGGTCGACAAGCTGAGCTCGCTCCGCCGCGAAAGAATTGGTCCCTCAATCGGACGCCTCTCCTCCTTTGACATGAATGCGATCGATGCCGCGTTGGGGCGCTGGTTGGCATTGCCCGGGGCCTAAGACCTCGGGGTTGATCGATAGAGGTGCATGACTTGTTGTACGAGGCCCTCACCTGGGTTGTCCGGTGGGGCATTGCCGGCGCGGTTATTTCGAAATTGGTCGGCAAGGAGCAAGCTTAACGAAGCGAAGAGCAACTTCTCTCCGGGTGAAGCCTGATTGGCGTTGCCCGGGGATTTTTGTGCCTGACGCAGGCAACGCGGGCATCGGACGCTGCAGTTCGTGTTGAAGCGTTGGGAGAAGCTGCTTCAGCGACCGGCCGATTTACTTCCAAAGCGGGATCACTTCCTCCCTGCGAACCCATCCTGTCTGCCCGTTTTCGAAGGAGAGGCGGGTCCAGGTGAGGAAGGACTTGTCGCAAAGCGCGACGCTTCCCGGGTTGAGGGGTACGGTCTTCTGCGAGGTGTCCGCTTCGGTGGGAATCGAGTACAGGGTCGTATCCCGCCAGCTCACGACCGCGCGCTCGTTCGCGGCGATTCCGTAGGCGGACCACGCGAAAGAAGCCCCGATGGCGGTCAGGAACGCCAGCGCGAGCACGATCAGCGCCGCCTTCACCGCCCCGCTTCCTGCGCCCGCGCGATGGCGCCGGTATCCGCGGGCGATCAGGGCGGCGAGGGCCGCGGCCGCCGCCCAGGCGGCGGCAATGAGCGTGGCCTGCCAGCCGGCCGGTGACTGGAACCCGGCGATTGACTGGATCGGCCCCGGCGCGACGAAGGGTGCGAGCGGGGCGGGCACGTACCCGGCCTTCCCGCAGGCCAGGGCAAACTGCCAGCGAACGGCCTCGTTGCCCGGCTGCTCGACAAGCGCGGCGGAAGCCTGGGCCGCGGCTTCCTGCCAGCGGTCCTGCTGCGCCAGCGCCAGCGACAGGTCGTAGCGTGCTGACCAGTTGGCCGGCTCGTCCTTTACGACATTTCTCCAGGCCGATTCCGCCGCCGCAAAGTCGCCCCGGCGATAGGCCGCGGAGCCCATTTCGGATTCATCGGCCCGCGCTGTTGCCGCGATGCCCGCCAG
>CAITEC010000048.1 GCA_903891325.1 uncultured Opitutaceae bacterium | reverse complement strand
GATCTCCCCACTTCTGCCGCTGCTCTTTTTGCTGTCTCACAATATCCGGTGATAATTTGAAGGAGCTTTTGCGCAGCCGATATAGGATCTTCGGCGGGAGATGGCATTGTATCTTGGGGTTCATCCATAGCGCTCAGGGGTTCCGCGGAACCTAACTCGCTCGCGGGGCTAAAGCCAACCGCAATATCCCGAGCGATAGGGCGGGCTCCCGGCGCGTTGCTCGTTATTTGGCTATCCGCCTATCCGTCACCGCCTGCGACTCCCGATCGAGGCAAGGTCGAGCTAGGTTTTCGAGTACCGTCCGTGCCCACAGGCATTGATGCATGCGTAATGCTTGAATTCGACCCAGAGACAGGGCATGCGTCTTACACCGGCAGGTGAGGACCGGACTGCGGAGGTCTTTGCTCAGATCCGGATTGATTGCCGCGGAATGAGCCACGCCTCAATCGAACAAGGTTCGACGCGGCAGCAGCGGCGCAAATCCCGTTGCCCCTGGTAGCCACAAGGTTGCCAAAAAGAATGCTTTTGCCTTCACTATTTTGCAGATAGGTGCATTTTATATCCTGTACTAAGAAATTAACCCACAACTAAGTCCGCGCTTTCTAGCGACTTAGCTTTTGGGCCGAAGGGCGGTTCGAGTCCCGTTGGCCGCCCCAATTACGCAACACTATCAGCCGGGACGCGAACCCGCGCAGCGGGGGTCGACGGAGGCCCGCTCCAGGGCCGGAGAAGGGGCACCCGCAGGGTGAGTCCGCAGGACCGGCCTCCAGGCCGCCAATCCCGTTGGCCGCCCCACTTTTACCCTCTATTCGGGTCGATTCGTCACCACCAGGTGCTTCTTCTCATGATCCCCGACCGTGGCGCGCCCAACCACGTAATAATCGCCGGAACCGCCCAGCCGCCGCTTCCACCAGGTGATCTTGCAGTAGACGACGTAGTTGCCTGCGGGAAGACGGTCGAATTCAAAGGCGCCGCCGTTGTCGGCTATCACCGTCTGGACGTAATTGGCCAAGCGCGGATCGGCCGGCGGCGGCGTGTCGCCAGCCGCCATGATCCGGGCGCGTTCGGCCGTATAGGGGGTGAGGGGAACAAGGCAGACGTCCAGGCCGGAGGCGTGATGCAGGCGGCCGTTGTCGGTGCGGACGAAGGCGTGACCGTGGATCACCGAGTGTCCGGAAGAAAGATAGGGGGTGAAGTCGGTCTCGTTGAATGCAATCGTCTGGATCGCCGTCGTGCAGCCCGCCAGAATTCCCGCCGTCGCCAGGACCAGAATAAGTGTCATCCGCACGACCGGATTCGAAGGAGCCCTACGCCCTGCGGCAACGATATTTTCCGGGTCGCTTGGAACGCCAGAGCGGTGACCCGCTAAGGCGGAGCGAATTAAGGAATTGGGACATGACCCCGTGGATCCGAGAGCTCTCCCCGGGGCTCGACAATCCGCCAAGTCGGCTCCACAACTTCGAGACCCCATGCCCCGCATCCCCGTACTCCTTCTCGCCCTGATCCCGTTGCTCGTCGCCGTGCCCGCGGCCCGCGCGGCCGAGCCCAGTTCCCCCCCCTTCGCCCGCGCCCACTTCGTCCTCCCTCCCGCGATCTTCATCCGGCACCATCCCGACCGCGTTTTCATCGGCCCGGCGACGACCGAATTGTCGGGCGGCGACATCCTGATGATCGCCCCCTGGGGCAGCACGCCGGCGGTCTTCGAGGAGCTGCGCGGCGTCTATCCGCTGCCGGACTTCTACCGCAGTTCGGACCGCGGCCGCACCTGGCGCAGGACGGAGCGGCTGGCGATGGCCTGGAATATCACCGGCACGATCAACAACGGGGGCTTTTCGCTGCTCCGCCTCCACGACGGCCGGCTCGCGCTCCTAGCCCACCGCTATGTGCCCGACAACAAGGGCGGCGGTCTTCCCGTCATCTCGTTTTCCTCCGACGACGGGCGCATGTGGACTCCCGCCCGGATTGTCGGCAGGGAATTCGCCCCGGACGACGCCTGGTATGTGATGAACGACCGGCTCCGGCAACTGCGCGGCGGCCGGCTCCTGATCCCGGTCGCCCATGCGGTTCGGGGCAGCGGGTCTGAGGGTGATCTGGCCGAGGCGGGCTGCTTTTACAGCGACGATGCCGGGGCGACTTGGAAACTCTCCAACCTTGTGCGGCCGGCGGGCGCGCTGCGCGGCATGGCGGAGCCCTGCGCGGCGGAATTGCCGGACGGAAAGGTGCTCATGCTGGGCCGCTCCGGGACCGGATTCCTGGTCCGGTCCTGGTCGGCGGACGGGGGGATCACCTGGTCGGCGCCGGTCAACACGCCCCTCCTTTCGCCGTGCACATCGCTGACGCTAAGGACGCTTCCCGACGGCCGGCTGATCGTTTTCTACAACCACGTGAGGGAGGACGGCCCCGGCAGCCTGTTTCCGCGCTGTCCCCTGGTCTACGCCGTGTCGGCCGACGGGGAGCACTGGAGCGCCCCGGTCATCGTCGACGATGAGGGCTGGAACCCGGGTGTCGCGACGCGGGAGAATATCTACCCGGCGATCAGCTTCCTGAGGGAGGGCATGCTGGTCCTGTGGTCCTCGCACTTCTCCACCGCGGGACGAAAGCGGCGGACACTTGATGAGAACGCGATCGGCGGGGGCAAGCGGGCCATCCTTGCCTATCCCGAGCGGTGAGGTGAGAAGCTTCCCCGATCCATGCCCGCCCCGCAGCCCATTCGTCCCGCCAACGCGGCCCCCTCCCAGCGGCCGGGGGAGCTCAAGCTGTGCGGGCTGAGCGCGGTTCGGGCCCGTTTCGGGCGCGATTCCGGATCCATCCTGCGCCTGTATTTTGACTACGAGACCGGACGGAAGATCGGGGTCATCTGCAAGGTTCTTGCAGCCGGGAAGAAGATCTACCGCTGCGTCGAGCCTGCGGAGCTGGAAAAGGTCGCCGGCACGATCCACCACGGCGGCATCGTCGCGGTGGTGCGCGAGGTAAAACCCTCGCGGGTCGGGCCGGGTGAAGCCGCCGCCTGGGCCCGGAAGCGCGAGACCGTGCTTGTCCTGGACCGCATCGGCAACGCCCACAACCTCGGGGCGATCGCGCGGACGGCCGCGTTTTTTGGCGTCCCGCGGATCGTGATACCCGAGGGGCCCGGTGCGGCGCAGCCAAACGACGCCGCGCACCGCGTGGCGGAAGGGGGCCTGGAGCACATTGAGGTCAGGATGGTCCCGCTCCTGACGGAGTTCCTCAGGGAGCTCGCGGCGGCCGGTTATGACGTCCTCGGCACGTCGCCGCATGGCGGAAAGCCGGCAAGAATCCTCGCGCTGGGCGGAAATGGACGCGCCCCCGGCCGCCCGGTGGCCATCGTCCTCGGAAATGAGGAGCACGGGCTTTCGCCAGCGGCCCAGGCCGCCTGCACGCGCCTGGTGACGATCCCGGGCAGCGGGCAGGTGGAATCGCTCAATGTGTCCGCCACTGCGGCGGTCCTGATCTGGGCCCTGGCCTGCGGCCCAACTGCTTGAAGGTCGGTTCGGCGATTACGCCAGGTCGAAGCGGTCGAGATTCATCACCTTGGTCCAGGCGGCGATGAAGTCGCGGACGAACTTCTTCTCCCCATCCGAGCTTCCGTAGACCTCGGCCACCGCCCGAAGGATGGAGTTTGAGCCGAAGACAAGGTCGGCCCGCGTGCCGGTCCACTTGACTTCGCCGGTCTTGCGGTCGCGGCCCTCAAAGGCGTCCGCGTCCGGCGAAACCGGCTTCCATTCCGTGCCCATGTCGAGCAGGTTCACGAAGAAGTCGTTGGTCAGCGCCTCCGGCCGCTTGGTGAAGACGCCGTGCTGGGAAGCTCCGACGTTGGTCTTCAGGACGCGCATGCCGCCGACGAGCACGGTCAATTCCGGAGCGGTCAGGGTGAGCAACTGGGCCTTGTCGATCAGCAGCGACTCGGCCGGGATCCGGTACTTTGACTTCAGGTAGTTGCGAAACCCGTCCGCGACCGGCTCGAGCCCCTCGAAGGAGGCCGCATCGGTTTGCGCCTGGGAGGTGTCCGCGCGTCCCGGGGCAAAGGGAACGGTCACGTCGTGCCCGGCGTTTTTCGCAGCCTTCTCGACGCCCACGGATCCCGCCAGGACGATCAGGTCGGCCAGCGAGACGTTCTTGCCGCCGGGCTTGTCGCCGTTGAACGCGGCTTGGATGCCCTCCAGTGCCGTGAGCACCTTCGCGAGCCGGTCGGGTTGGTTGACTTCCCAGTCCTTCTGCGGCGCCAGGCGAATGCGGGCGCCGTTCGCGCCGCCGCGCATGTCGGAGCCGCGGAACGTGGAGGCCGACGCCCAGGCGGTGGTGACCAGTTCGGATACCGACAGACCCGACGCGAGAATCCGGGCTTTCAGGGAGGCGATGTCCGCCGCGTCGACCAGCGGGTGGGTGGCCGCGGGAATGGGGTCCTGCCAGATGAGCTCCTCGGCAGGAACCTCCGGCCCGAGGTAGCGGACGCGCGGGCCCATGTCGCGGTGGGTCAGCTTGAACCAGGCGCGTGCGAAGGCATCGGCGAACTGGTCGGGATTTTCCAGGAAGCGCCGCGAAATCTTCTCGTAGGCGGGATCGAAGCGCAGGGAGAGATCGGTGGTCAGCATGGCCGGCGCAATGCGTTTCGAGGGGTCGTGGGCGTCCGGGACGGTCCCCGCGCCGCCGCCGTGCTTGGGCCGCCACTGGTGGGCGCCGGCCGGGCTTTTCGTCAATTCCCAATCGTAGCCGAACAGGTTCCAGAAGAAATTGTTGCTCCACTTCGTGGGCGTGGTGCTCCAGGTGACCTCCAGGCCGCTGGTGATCGCGTCGCCGCCCTTGCCGCTGCCAAAGGAACTCTTCCAGCCCAGGCCCTGCGCCTCGAGTCCGGTTGCCTCGGGCTCGGGCCCGACATCGGAGGCGGGGCCGGCTCCATGGGTCTTGCCGAAGGTGTGGCCGCCGGCGATCAGCGCCACGGTTTCCTCGTCGTTCATCGCCATGCGGGCGAAGGTCTCGCGAATGTCCTTGGCGGCCGCGACCGGATCGGGGTTTCCATTCGGGCCCTGCGGGTTGACGTAGATCAGGCCCATCTGCACGGCGGCGAGCGGATTCTCAAGATCGCGGTCGCCGGAGTAGCGCTTGTCGCCCAGCCAGGTGGTCTCGGCACCCCAATAGACATCCTGGTCGGGCTCCCACACGTCCTTGCGCCCGCCGCCAAAGCCGAAGGTCTTGAATCCCATCGTCTCCAGGGCGACGTTTCCGGTGAGGATCATCAGGTCGGCCCACGATATCTTGCGGCCATACTTCTGCTTGATCGGCCAGAGCAGCCGGCGCGCCTTGTCCAGGCTGACGTTGTCCGGCCAGCTGTTGAGCGGGGCAAAGCGCTGCTGGCCCCGGCCGCCGCCGCCGCGGCCGTCACCGGTGCGGTAGGTGCCGGCGCTGTGCCAGGCCATGCGGACAAAGAGGGGCCCGTAGTGGCCGAAATCCGCCGGCCACCAGTCCTGGGAATTGGTCATGAGCGCCGCGAGGTCCTTCTTCAGGGCCGCCAGGTCGAGGCTCTTGAACTCCGCCGGATAGTCGAAGTCCCCGTCCATGGGATCGGACTTGGAGGAGTGCTGGTTGAGGAGATCGACCTTCAACTGGTTTGGCCACCAGTCGCGGTTCGCTGTGCCACTTGCGGCAGCATGGTTGAACGGGCATTTGGCTTCGGTTGACATGGATGTCTTCTCGTTTGCTCGGGCGATTTTCTGTGAATCGTTCTTTCGCCGCACCGCGCCGAAAATGGCGCCTGGGGTCGGCGAAGGTCCGATTATTTTGGGTGGGCGAGGCCGGTCAACGACAATCACCATTTGCCCCGGGGAGCCCCAATCGCCGTTGACGCCCCCGCCTCCCGCTGGCCAGTTGATGCCGATGAGCTTCTTTGGCAGCCAGGAGACTCCCGCGCCCGTCCCCCCGGAGCGCCGGTTGATCCCGTTGATGCTGGTGGCGCTCCTTTGCGCGGTCATGTGCGTCCTGGCGATTTCGGCCATGCGCCGGGAGTCGGTCACGGTCGACGAGCCCCTGAACCTCACCGCCGGGTACACCTTCTGGAAATTCGGGGACTACCGGCTCGATGACACCAACGGGGTCCTTCCGCAGCGATGGTTCGCGCTGCCGCTCCTGCTGATGCCCGTCACCTTTCCCGCCCGGGACGGCGACACCTGGCACAGGCCCGGATACATCGGGAGGGATGTCTGCACGGCGTTTCTCTTCGACTCGGGCAATGACGCCGGCCGGATGGTGTTCATGGGCCGAATCATGGCGCTCTGCTTCGCGCTCGCCTGCGTCCTGGCGGTCTATGGCTGGACAGCGCTGCTCTTTGGCACGGCTCCGGGACTCCTCGCCGCCTTCTTCTGCGCGCTGTGTCCGACGATGCTAGCGCACGGGCACCTGATGACGCTGGATTGCCCCGCCGCATTCTTCTTCCTGATGGCCACCGGCTGTTTCTGGCTGCTGCTGCGCCGGCTCACGCCCTGGCGCCTGGCGGCGAGCGTCGTGTTCGTCGGGTTCCTCATGGTGACGAAGATGTCCGCCCTCCTGATAGTGCCGATCGCCGGGGTCATGCTGGTCGTCAAGCTGTCGTCGAGGACTCCGTGGCCGATCAGGGGCTTTGGCGGCATGGGGGGCACGCTCAGCGGGTCGCGCGGGCGCTGGGCGGCCGTCCTTGGAATCACGCTGGCGCACGCGATCGGGGCCTGGGCGATCATCTGGCTCTTCTACGGGTTCCGCTTCCAGCCGGCCGGCGACTGGAACGCCGCGCGCGACGCCTACACGGAGCCCTTTGCGGCGGTCCTCGGCTCGTTCGGCCGGCTTCAATCGGTCTTCGGGTGGCTGCGGGAGGCGAGGATCCTGCCCGAGGCCTATATCTACGGGTTTGCGCACACGGTGAAGCATGTGGCGGAACGCCATGCGTTCCTGAACGGGCAGTACAGCACCTCGGGCTGGTGGTATTATTTCCCCTATTGCTTCCTGGTTAAGACCAGCATCCCGGTCCTCGCCGGATGCGCCGCCGCCTGCGGGTTCGTCCTTTGGAAGCTCCTGCGCCGCGGGGTCCCGGATCGGGCGATCCTACTCGAACGGATCGATCGGACGTCGCCGATCTGGGCACTGGCCCTGGTCTACGGGCTGGCCTCCCTGTTCACCCCGCTGAACATCGGTTACCGGCACATCCTGCCCATCTACCTGCCCGCCTTCGCGGCAGCCGGCGCGGGAGTCTGGGCCCTGGCGAGGCGGAGCCGGTGGGGATTGCTCATCTTGGGGATCCTCGCGGCGGGCCAGGTTGCGACCGTGGCGGGGATTCATCCCGACTATATTTCCTATTTCAACCCGCTGGCCGGCGGATCCCGGGAAGGCTACCGGCACCTGACCGACAGCAACGTGGACTGGGGGCAGGACCTGCCGGCGCTGTCCGCATGGCTGCGGAACGATCCGGCAGTGGCCCGCGGCGGGAGAGTGTATGTGAACTGCTTCGCCTACGATTCGCCCGACCGCTGGGGAATCCGGGCCTACCGGCTGCCCTACGACGTGAGCAATCGCCGGCTCTCGGCGGCCGACCCGGTCTGCTTCGAGCCGGGCACCTATTGCATCAGCGCGACAGCGCTGATGATCCCGGGCCCGCCCTGGGGCGCCGAACGGGAGCGTGCCTACGTCGCCGCGCTGGCCGGTTTCAGCCAGATCGAGCAGGCCGGGCGGGACGGGCCGGACGACGACGCGCGAAGGCGGTGGCGGGACTTCATCTTCAAGCTTGCTTCTGTCCAGTACCTCAGGCTCAGGGCCTACCTCGCCCTGCGGGATCCGGACGAGATGGTGGGGCACTCGATCCTCGTATTCCGGATCTCCGACGAGGAACTGCACCGCGCGCTCCTGCCGAATTGACAATAATCATCCCCCGGATACCGGTGTGCGGGACGTCATGACTGCATGCTGAACATGATAGGGTTGCGTGTCGGCTTGCTTCTGGCGGCGGGGCTCCTTCCGATGATGGCCTGCCGGCTGTGCGCCGATCCCGGCCGCGAATTGACCCGCGATGAACTCGAGCAGGCGGAGGCAGCCCGGGTAAAAAGCGGAGGTCCGACGGTCCGGCTGCCACCCTTCCTTGTCACCGGGTCAATCCACCAGGAATGGCAATACGCGGAGCTGCCCGGCTTTGAGATCCTATCCACCTGCTCGAAGTCCGACACGGAGGAATTTGTACGGGAGGTCTGGTGGCAGCAGGAGAGCCTTTCGGAAATCGTGCCCACCAATCTCCAGGCCCGTGACACCGTGCCCGTCTCGCTCATCCTGTTCAACGAGCAGAACCAAAGGTCGATGTCGCAGGGCGTCGCCACCCTGGCAAGAAAGCAGGCCGCGGAGGCCGCGAGGGCGATGGCGGAGGCGGGAATCCAGTCGCTTACCGTGCAGGAGACCGAGCTGATCCCGCAGCTGAAACTCTGGGACGAGGACTCGACGGGCGTGGACATCATCCTCAGTCACCGGGCCGGGGGAAGGTATCGAAATATCAGCTTTGCGCCCGACTACATCTATTTCCTCCTTGCGCGCCGCGCCCCGCCGGTGCCGCCCTGGTTCATCGAGGGGGTGCTCAATTTCTACCAGATCCAGCAGTTGGAGCGGATAGCGGCCGCCGACCCCACGAGGGTCACCGAGCGGGTGTCGACCGTCTTTGGAACCTTCGAGGGCGAAGTCGTGGTCCAGCCCGCCAACACGATGGAAAGGGTCCCCCCGGTCCCGCCCCTTGTCTGGATCACCCCGACTGTCTCGGCGTTGCTCAAGGCGCATCCCGATTTCCTGTCGCTCATGCCCCTCCAGGAGCTGCTCGGGAGCCGTTCGCCGGCCGCCGGGGACGAGCCGGGGAAGCGGGCCTGGTTTTCGCGGGTGGGGCACGGAATCCACATTTCCGCCACGCCGGATGTCGCCTGGGGACCGCTCATTCCCATGCGGGAACTTGTCGACGACTATCCTGCGAACGGGAGCTCCCCGGAGGTGAAGCAGGCGTGGCTC
Organism: uncultured Opitutaceae bacterium; assembly: GCA_903891325.1. Classification (GTDB taxonomy): domain Bacteria; phylum Verrucomicrobiota; class Verrucomicrobiia; order Opitutales; family Opitutaceae; genus Palsa-1447. Next base: position 56,277 of record CAITEC010000048.1, on the reverse strand, counting down.
TCCCGCTTCTGGCTCTCGGCCCAGGCGCAGATGATCCTGCGGAAGGGCGCGGAAAGGGACTCGCCGTGGCGCCGCGAAGTGTGGAGGTCCCAGATCATGATCTTCCTTCGCTGGGTCTACGACGACGGGGGCGGAGCGCGGCGAAAAGCCCTCTGGAAATTTGTCGACAGGTCCGGCACTGAGCCTGTCACCGAGGGCCTTTTCCGGGAATGCTTCGGGTTGGGCTATGAGGAGGCACAGGGGCGGATGCTCGAGTACCTCCCCAGGGCGCTGAATAAGGGATTTGACCTGGCGCCCGGTGCGTCCGTCGACGCACCCACGATCCGGCTCCGCGAGGCCACGGATGGCGAGCGGGGTCGGATCATCGGCGACTGGCAGCGCAAGGAGACGGAATTTGTGAGGGCCTCGGCGCGGGACTACGCGGAAGAGTACGGCGAGCAGGCCGAGCACACCCTGATGGATGCCTACGACAGCGGAAGTCGCGAGCCGGGACTGCTGGCCGCGCTGGGGCTCTATGAGTACATGGACGGCGACGCGGTCCAGGAGCGGGCCTTTCTCGAGGAAGCCGTGCGGACCGGGGCCGTCAGGCCCCGGGCGTACGTTGAGCTTGCGCGCCTGCGCTACGCCGAGGCGATCAGGAAGCCGGGGGGCAGGGGAGGAAGGCTCGATCCGGCGCAGGTTGAGGCCGTCATGGCCCTTCTCCAGTCGATCCGCGCGCAGCTCCCGCCGCAGCTTTCGGGCTACGAACTGGCCGCCGCCGCACTGGAGCACGCCGAAGGCCCACCGTCGGCGGCCGACCTGGGCATGCTCCGCGAGGGCCTTGGGTTTTTCCCGGGGGATCCCGCGCTTGTCCGCGCCGTCGAGGACCTGGCGAAGCGTCCCGGCCGGTGAGCCGCGCCGCCGGCTTTTACAATCCCTTTACAAATCGGATTTCCGGCCAACACAAAGCCTTAACAGAAGGCCGGTAAAACGGGGGGCAACGAATCCCCCATGAAGAAAATCCGAAGCCTGGTCATCCTCGCCGCAACCTCCGTTCTCGCCGGTCAAGTCGCGCTTGCGCTGCCGCCTCCGCCCCCGGCGCAGCCTCCCGCCGCAGGTCCCGTTCCCCCTCCGCAGGCGCAGGGGATCCCGCCCGCCGGGAATCCGCCCCCGGCGCCCGGCGCGCAGGGCTTTGGCGCGCCCCTGCCGGGGCTCACCGTCACGCAGACGGTGGACGCGATGGACGGAAACAGCCTCTTCACCACACCCCGGACGCCGGCGACGGGTCTGGGGCCGATCTTCAATGATGTCTCCTGCGCGGCCTGCCATTCCACGCCGAGCATCGGCGGGTGGGGGCGCACAACCACCACGCGCTTCGGGCAGACGGTCGCGGGGATTTTCAATCCGCTCACCTCGCTCGACGGGTCGCTGCTGCACGCGCGCACGACGATCCCCGCGCTGCAGGAAGTGATCCCGGCCCAGGCGAATGTGGCCGCCCGGCGGCTGACGACGCCGCTCTACGGGGCGGGGCTCGTCGAAGCGATCCCCGACGCGGCGATCGAGGCTCTGGCCGCCGCGAAAAAGCCGGCGGGAATCGCGGGGCGGGCCGCCCTGGTCCTGGACGTCGCCTCGAACACCACGCGGGTGGGCCGCTTTGGCTGGAAGGCGCAGCAGGCGACGATCCTCTCGTTCACGGGCGACGCCTTTGACAACGAGATCGGCGTGACCAACGCGCTTTTCCCGACGAAGCACGCCCCGGACGGCAACACGGCCCTCCTCAACGCGTTCCTGCCCAACCAGGCGATCAACGACAAGACCGACCCGGCCACCGGACTTTCCGGCATCCAGCTCACAACCGCGTACCTCGAGGTGCTTGCGCCCCCGCCTCCCGGCCCGGCGACGGCCCTCTCCGCACAGGGCGCGAGGGTATTTGCGGCGATCAACTGCGCCGCCTGCCACGTGCCCTCGCAGCAAACCGGATCCAGCACCATCGCGGCGCTCAGTAACAAGACGGTGAATCTTTACTCCGACCTGCTGCTCCATGACATGGGCGCACTCGCGGACGGGATCGCCCAGGGGAACGCCGGCACGCAGGAGATGCGCACGGCACCGCTCTGGGGGCTGCGCACGCGCAACCTTCTCCTGCACGACGGGCGGGCGGCCACGGTTGACCAGGCGATTCTCGACCACGCCGGCGAGGCGGCCGGCAGCCGGACGGCCTATACCCAGCTCAGCGCCGGCGACCGGCAGGCGTTGCTGGAGTTTTTAGGCACGCTCTAGGAGGCGCTCCGCTTGATCGCAATCTCCACGCAGACGATCGTGAGCGGTTCCGCGCCGCCGTTCTCGACGACAATCTCGTTCCAGCCGTCCCGCACCAGCCCGGCCGGAAACTCAAAGTCCCGGCCGATGTGCTCGGGCGTGTGGTGGGTGAGGGATCCGCAGGGGAAGAGGAGCCGCTCGCTTTCCCGGTTTTGCGCCTCCGGCCACGAGCCGTTGACCGACACCGGCATGCCGACAAAGGACTCGCCGCGCTTCAGGACGACCTGGACCACGAGCGCCAGCCCGCGATCCGCCGGCTCCGCGCACATGGGGATCCGAAACGACTGCCGCCAGTTTTTCCCGAGAACAACCGGCACGGGCGCGGCGGCCTCGAAGGGCGGCTCGGACTGGGTGGCGCCCCGGTAGGACAGGGTATAGTGCGTCTCCCGCCCCCGCAGCAGCTCGATGCGGTCGATGTCCCGCAGGATCGAGTAGTCCGACACCAGGCCGGGGATCCTCGCCTGGTCGGTGCAAAAGAAGTTGAACCACTCGATCCCGGAGGCCCCGAGCGCCAGCTTGCCCGCGGCGTTCGCCGAGGCCATCTCGCGGCTCGACGAGACGAAGCGCATCTCCCGGGTGAACCCGTGCGCGGCGGACCGGGTTGGCAGCGCGTTGGCCCCGTCCTCGATCACCCCGTAGACGGCTGTGTTCCCCCCGAGCTGGCGGCGGAGGTCGTCGTGCGGCATGTCCCAGGTCGTGCACCAGTATCCGGACGGGTTGATGAAATCGAGGGTGCCCTCGCGGCAGAGCGCAACCACGTCGATGCCGATGCTGCGCAGGGTGCCGAGGTTTCCGGGTATCCGCATCCCCAGCGGAAAGGGCCTGCCCGTGGCTGCGGCGCGGCGCCGCGTCATCGCCCGAATCTCCCGGAACCAGTCGGACATCATGGCGACGGTCGCGGGGGAGGCCGTGGGCTCGCAGCAAAGCGGCTGCCGCCACCAGTCCAGCTCGAGTCCCTCGAAATCGTAATCCTCCACCACCTCCCGGATCTGCGCCATCAGCATGTCCCGCACTTCCCGGCGGGCATAATTGAGGCCCTGGCGGTTGGTCAGCTCGGTGGCGATGAACGGATAGTCGCTGTGGCTCAGCCGCATCTCCCTGCGCTTGAGCAGGGGATGGTTGAAGAAGCTGCCCTCAAAGTTGCGGTGCCCGTGCATGTCGTTCATCCGGATGCTCACCCAGGGCGACACGCCCCGCTGCCGGCACGCGCGCGACGTCTCCGCCAGCCAGTCAACGCCGGCCTCGACCAGGTCCAGGTACAGGTTGAAGAAGCGGACCATGTTGTCCTGGAATTTCTCGACGTCGGCGGGCGCCATCGGGCCCGGGCCCAGCGCGCAGATCGCGTGGCCCCGGAAGAATTCCCGGTCGCCGCGGCGGTAGCCGTCGAGGATGGTCGGCAGGGTCCGGCTCGGGTACCAGGCCTTCGAGGCGTTCGCGTTGATGATGAAGGTGTCGATTCCCTTGTCCGCCAGCATCGCGACGTAGCGGTGGATCGCCTTCGCGGAAAAGGGGCCCCCCTCCGGCTGCCACATCTCCGGGTTGTAGAAGTAGGTGCAGGTATCCCCGTTGAAGAGATTGCGGTGACGCGCCAGGGAGGGGTTCCCGGGCGGCGCGCCCTCCGCATGCATCCCACCGGCCCTTGAGGTGGCGAGGAGCCCCGCGGCGGTTGCGCCCAGCGCGGCCTTCAGGACAAAATCACGGCGCGTTTCCAATCCGCGGATCGAATCATTCGGTGTGGGAAGGTCAATGGTCTTGCGGCAGCGGGTTGGTTTGAGGGTGGAGCGGGACCTCCGGGCACGCTGGTTCGTAGACCGAGCCATTCAGCGCGCTCGGAGATCGCGCTCCACCTTAAGGCCTGCCGGGCGACGCTTTTCCCGTCGACCCGGGCATTGTCCGGCGAAAGACTCTCCCTCCTTACCCCATGCGATCCAAATCCCGATTTACCGCGGTTGTTCTTCTCCTCGCAGCGCCCCTGGCCGCCTCCGCGGAGACACCGCGGACGAGCGCGGCGTGGACGGCGGAGTTCTACACGCACGTGGGAATCGTCACCAACCTTGTGTATGAGACGACACCGCAGGGGCCGCAGACGCTCGATATCTTCCAGGCAAAGGATGTCCGCGGGCCGGCTCCGACGGTCTTTTTCATCCACGGCGGCGCGTGGATCCACGGCACCAAGGATGACATGCTCGGCTACACGCTTCCCTGGATGGAGATGGGCTGGACAGTCGTGAACATCAATTACCGGGTGGCCAAGGACGCTCCGGCGCCGGCGGCCGTCGAGGATTGCGTCTGTGCGCTTCGATGGACGGCGGCCAATGCAGGGAAGTACCGCATCGACCTCTCGCGCCTGGTGATCGCGGGCGCCTCGGCGGGCGGGGAGCTGGCCCTGGTTGTCGCAATGGCCCCTCCCGGCGCCAAATTTGACGGCTCCCACGCGGTGGGACCGCTGCCCGGTGCCGTCGCCGTTGTGAATTTTTCGGGAGTCGCGGACGTCCTCGATCTCCTGGAGGGACCGCACGGGCAGGGGTTCACGGCAACCTGGCTTGGCGGAGTCCGGGGACGGGAGGATCTAGCGCGGCGCCTCTCGCCAATCACCTACGTCCGGCCGGGCGTTCCGCCGGTCTTCACCGCCCACGGCAGCGCCGATCCGACCGTTCCCTACGGGCAGGCGGTCCGGTTTCATGCGGCGCTCACCGCCGCCGGCGTCCCCAATCAACTCTGGACTGTCGCGGGCGGAAAGCATGGCGCCTATTCCCCGGCCGAATATCGGGAGATCTACGTGGCGCTTCGCGCCTTCCTGGCCCGGCGCCACCTGCCCGCCGGCCCGTGATCCCCGCCGGATTCGCCGCCGTTTGACAGGGACGGCGTGCCGTGGGATATTGCGAGCGTGAAACTCGCACGTTTTCTTGCCGCCCTCCCGGTGATCGCGCTCCTCGGCGCCTGCGTGATGTCGTCCCAGGCGTTCAATTCCATTCATATTGGAATGTCGCGGCAGGAGGTGATTACCCTCATGGGCCAGCCCGACAGCACCAGTGCGCAGGGCAGCATCGAATACTTCACCTACTACCTCGCGAGTGACGAAATGCAGCGCGACCAGCCCTACCTGATCCGCTTTGTCAGCGGAAAGGTGGAGTCCTTCGGGCGCTTTGCCCAACTCTACGACCTTTATAACCGGCCGGTTGGCGGTCCGGTTTCAGGCTCGGGGCCCGCCGGCCTGAGCCCCTATCCCGGGGAGGGTCCCGCAATGATCGCTGCGCCCGCACCGGCGGCGCCCGCTGACCTTGCGACCGAGATTTCCAGGCTGAAGGCGCTGAAGGACCAGGGAGTCCTCACCGACAGCGAATTCCAGCAAGCCAAGCAAAAGCTGCTCTCGGAGCAGAGGTAGCGCGGCGTCCAATCAAATTTGTGTTTTGCCGAAAGCCGGTCAGGCTGGCGGCGGAATGAAAAAGATCCTTGTTGTCGGGCTGGCGGCGGCGGCTGCGACTGTGGTCGTCATTGGGGCGGTCCGGCTGCTCAGGCCCTCCAAAAAGGCGGAGGGCGCGGTGGTCCTTTACGGCAACGTGGATCTGCGGCAGGTGGACCTCTCCTTCAACGGCAGCGACCGGATTGCCGCGGTCCTCGTGGAGGAGGGCGAGCGGGTGAAAAAGGGCCAGGTTCTCGCCCGGCTCGACACCAGCCGGCTGGAGCCGGAAGCGGCACAGGCGCAGGCGGCCGTCGCGGCGCAGGGCGCGGCGGTCGACCGGCTGCACAATGGGAGCCGCCCGGAGGAAATTGTCCAAGCCGAGGCGAACGTGTCCCTCGCGCAGGCCGACCTGTTTAACGTGAACCGCCAGTGGCGGCGCGTCAGTCTTCTTGCCGCGCGCACCACCGGGCTTGCCGTCAGCAAGCAGGACGTGGACGGCGCCCAGGCGGCCCTCGCCGTCGCGCAGGCGCGGCTGACCGTCGCCGCGATGGCCCGGGACCTCGCGGTGGCGGGTCCCCGGAGGGAGGATGTGGCCCAGGCGGAGGCCCAGTTGCACGGTCTCCAGTCCAATCTCCAGCTCCTGCTCCAACAGCTCGGCGACGCCCAGCTCAAGGCACCCTGCGACGCAGTGGTCCGCTCCCGGCTGCTGGAGGCCGGGGAAATGGCCTCGCCGCAACGGCCGGTTTATTCCCTGGCGATCACCGACCCAAAGTGGATCCGAGTCTACGCCTCCGAGCCGGACCTTGGAAGGATTCACCCGGGTGCGGCGGCGACGGTCGCCTCCGACAGCTTTCCAGACCGGCGTTTTACGGGGTCGGTCGGCTTTATCTCCCCGGTTGCCGAGTTCACGCCGAAGGAGGTCCAGACCGAGGAGCTGAGATCGAACCTGGTCTACGAGGTTCGCATCATCGTCAAGGATCCGGGGGATGAACTGCGGCTGGGCATGCCTGCCACCGTCCGGATCGAACCATCCCGCCCGCAGCCCTGAGGAGGGTATCCACCATGCGCTGGAATTGGATCCTCCTGGGCGCGGCGGCTGCGGCGCTTGCCGCCGCCGGGGGTTGCGCGGTGGGCCCCGACTATCATCCGCCCGCGCCGGCGGCTGTGCCGGCGACCTGGCAGGCACTCCCCGGAGGCGGGGTGACCGACAGGCAGATCGGGACGGCGGAATGGTGGAAGGGATTCGGCGACCCGATGCTCAATTCCCTGGTCGGGCGGGCATTGGCGTCGAACCCGGACCTGCGGGCCGTCGAGGCCCGGCTGCGGCAGTCCAGGGCCGTCCGGGAAATGAGCGCGGCGGGCCTCAGGCCCACTCTCGACGCGTCCGGGTCCTATGCGAAGGAGAAGATCAGCCGGAACCAGCCGCTCTTCGGCGCGCTTCCGCTTCCGCCGAATTTCCCCTACAAGTACAGCGTCTACCAGGCCGGGTTCGACGCCTCGTGGGAGATCGATATTTTCGGGGCGAAGCGCCGGGCGCTGGAGGCGGCGACCGCCGATTGGGAGAGCGCGGCGGAGGCCCGCAACGACGCGGTGGTGAGCCTGGAGGCGGAGGTTGCCCGGGACTATGTCGAGCTGAGGGGGAGCCAGCGGCGGCTTGAGGTCGCCCGCCGGAATGTCGCCTCGCAGCAGCAGACGCTCGAGCTCACCCGCGCGCGCTTTGAGGCCGGCCTTGCCAGCGAGCTTGACCCGACCCGGGCCGCCTCGCTCCTGGCCGGGCTCCAGGCGGCGGTTCCCGCGCAGGAGGCTGCGGTCACGCAGGCGATGTACGGGCTTGCGGCCCTGCTGGGGAGGGAGCCGGGCGCGCTGGTCGCGGAACTTTCGCCGCCGTCGCCCATTCCGCCGGTTCCCCCGGATGTCCCAGTGGGCCTGCCCGCCGACCTGCTTCGCCGCCGGCCCGACGTGAGGCGGGCGGAGCGGCAGCTCGCGGCGGCCACCGCGAGGATCGGGCAGGCGAAGGCGGACTGGTTTCCCCGGCTCTCCCTGAACGGCGACGCGGGATTGGAGAGCGTGAGCGTCGAGAAGTGGTTTGAACCCAACAGCCTCTTCTGGTCGCTCGGCCCGTCGCTTCAGTGGCGGGCCCTGGATTTTGGCCGGGTAAAGGCCGAGGTGGCGGCGCAGACGGCCGCGCAGGAGGGCGCCCTGGCAGCCTACGAGGAGGCGGTCGTTGCCGCGCTCCGGGATGCCGAGGACGCGTTGGTCGCCTACGCCCGCGGGGAGAACCGCCGTGAGGCGCTCGCCCGGGAACTCGCCGAGGACCGACGCGCCGTCGCGATGGCCGACGGGCTTTATGCGGAGGGCCAGGTCAATTTCCTCAGCGTCCTCGACGCGCGGCGATCGCTCTACCAGGCGGAGGACCAGGTGGCGGCCTGCGACCAGGCCGTCTCGATCGACCTGATCGCGCTGTTCAAGGCGCTGGGCGGGGGATGGGAAAAATGACCGGGCCGGCCACCGCCCCGGCCCTCCTGCTTGCCGGCGTGGGCAAGTCGTTCCGGCGCGCGACGGGCGAGACGGTGCGCGCCCTCGACAATGTGTCCTTCGAGGTCGGGAGGGGCGAACTGGCGGCGCTGGTGGGCCCCGACGGTGCGGGCAAGACAACGCTCATCCGGCTGGTCGCCGGCCTGATCCGGCCCGATGCGGGGACGGTGACCGTGATCGGCATTGATGCGTCAAGGGACCCGCAGGCCATCCAATCGCGGATCGCGTACATGCCCCAGCGCTTCGGCCTGTACGAGGACCTCACCGTCGGGGAAAACCTGGACCTTTACGCCGACCTCCACGGGCTCGACGCCGCGGAGAAGCTCCGCCAATACCCGCGGCTGATGGAGATGACCGCGCTCGGGCCGTTTCGCTCCCGGCTTGCGGGAAAGCTCTCGGGGGGGATGAAGCAGAAGCTCGGGCTGGCCTGCACGCTTGTGGGATCCCCCGAGTTTCTCCTGCTCGACGAGCCGACGGTGGGGGTCGACGCGCTGTCGCGCCGGGAACTCTGGGAAATCATCCGCCAGCTGGTCTCCGGCGGGCTGACGGTGCTGCTGAGCAGCAGCTATCTCGACGAGGCGGAGGAGTGCCGCCGGGTCCTGGTTCTGCACGAGGGACGGGTCCTTGCGCGCGGCGCCCCGTCCGGGGTCCGGGACCTGGCGCGGGGAAGGACCTTCACGGCGGAGCCGCCCGGGGGAATGCGGGCGCGCCAGTTCCAATCCCTTCTTCTCGACCAGCCGGGGATCGTTGACGCCGTGCCCGATGGCGGCCGGGTGAGGGTCGTGATGCGGGAGGCATCCCCGGAGGGGGACGCTTCGGCCCGCGTCCTGGCGGGAGTGGCCGCGGCCCCCATCGAACCGCGGTTTGAGGATGGCTTCATGATGCTTCTGGCGGGCGGAGCCCCGGGGGCGACGGGGCTCCCCGCGCCGGGACCGGCGACGCGCCCGGGCGCCGCGGCCCCGGGAGGCGAGGGGGAGGTGGTCGTCGCCGTGCACGACCTCGTCCGCCGATTCGGCAAATTCCTGGCGGTCGACCACGTCAGCTTCAGCGTGAGGCGCGGGGAGATCTACGGGCTCCTCGGGCCCAACGGGGCGGGAAAAACCACCACTTTCCGCATGCTCTGCGGGCTGCTGGCGGCCACGAGCGGTGTCCTGACGGTGGCCGGGATCGACGTTCGCCGCTCGCGGGCGGAGGCGCGCCAGCACCTGGGCTATGTCGCCCAGAAGTTCTCGCTCTACGGGCAGCTCACCGTTGCCGAGAACCTCGATTTCTTTGCCCGGGCGTACGGGCTGGGAGGGGCGCGGAAGAGCGGGCGGATCGCCTGGGCGATGAGGCAGTTTGAGCTCGAGCCGTTCGCCGCGCTGGTGAGCGCGCAGCTTCCCGGCGGGTACAAACAGCGCCTGGCGATGGCCGCAGCCCTGCTCCACGAGCCGGAGATCCTCTTTCTGGATGAGCCGACGAGCGGCGCCGATCCGATGGCCCGCCGGGAGTTCTGGCGCCGGATCACCGCGCTCGCCGCGACCGGCGTGACCACGATCGTGACCACCCACTTCATGGCGGAGGCGGAGTACTGCGACCGGGCGGCGATCCTCGACGGGGGCGTCCTGCTCGTCGAGGGAACCCCCGCCCAGCTCCGCAGCCACGCGATCGCCGTCCCGGGACGGGCGGCCACGATGGAGGACGCCTTCATCGGCGTCGTGACCGAGGCGCGCGGGGTGACGGCGGCGAAGGGGACCGCGCCATGAGCTGGAGGCGCATCGCGGCCCTGACCCTGAAGGAGGCCCGGCAGGTCTTTCGCGACCCGAGCAGCGTCGCGATCGGGATCGTCTTTCCGCTGATGATGATCGTTCTCTTCGGCTACGGGCTCTCGCTGGATGTCAGCCGGGTCTCGGTCGCCGTCGTGGACGAGGACCCGACCCCGGATGCGACCTCGCTGGTCGGCGCATTCCAGCTCTCGCGGTACTTCCACGTTTCGGAGGCCGCCTCGATGGCCGCCGCGATGGCGCTTGTGGTCGACCGCAAGGCGGACGGGATCGTGCGGATCCCCTCGGACTTCACGCGGCGCTGGCGGCGGGGCGACGCCTCCGTCCAGGTGGTGGTGAACGGATCGGACGCGAACCAGGCCCGGATCATCGGCACCTATGTCCAGGCGACCGTCGGGATTTGGGGCGCGGGGCGGGGGGCCGGGGCCGGGTCCGCGGGGCCGGTCGTCCTGGTCGACCGGATGTGGTTCAACGAGAGCTACGACAGCCACTTCTTCCTCGTCCCCGGGCTGATCGTCCTGGTGATGACCGTCATTGGCGCCTTTCTCACCGCGATGGTGATCTCCCGGGAATGGGAGCGGGGGACGCTCGAGGCCCTTTTCGTCACCCCGGTGAAGGTGGGGGAAATCCTGATCAGCAAGATCGTGCCGTATTTCTGCCTGGGGATGGTCGGCTTCCTCCTCTGCCTGCTCGCCGGGAAGTTCCTGTTCCACGTCCCGATCCGCGGTTCACTGGCGCTGCTCTGCCTTTCCTCGATGGTCTACCTGCTGGTCTGCCTGGGGATCGGCCTGCTCGTATCCACGGTGGTGAAGAGCCAGTTCCTCGCGAGCCAGCTCGCGATGCTCCTGACCTTCCTTCCCGCCATGATGCTCTCCGGTTTCCTCTACGACCCCAGGAGCATGCCCGTGGCGATCCGGGCGATCACGACGGTCATGCCGGCGCGCTATGCGGTGGGGCTCATGCAGACCCTCTTCCTCGCCGGGAACATCCCCGCGGTTGTCGTGCCGGGTCTGGCGGTCCTCGCCGGGATGGCGGCCCTCCTTCTGACACTGACCCGGATCGCCACGCGAAAGCGCCTCGACTGAACCCCCGCCATGGCCGCCTCGCTTCTCCGCATCCTCGCCCTGATCCGCAAGGAATTCATCGTGGTCCTCAAGGACCCGCGGAGCCGGATGCTCATCTTGATCCCGCCGATCCTCCAGAGCATCATCTTCGGCTACGCCGCGAGCTTCGACCTGAACTCCGTGCCCTACGCCGTCCTCGACGGGGACCGCAGCGCCGCGTCGGCCGCCCTGGTCGCCCGCCTGGACGGCTCGGGAATCTTCCGCCGGCAGGCGAGCCTGGAGCGGGTGGCGGATATCGCGGAGTGGATCGACAGCCGCCGCGCCCTGATCGTCCTGCGGATAGACCGGGATTTCGAGCGGCGCCTGCGGGCGGGCGAGCCGGCGGCGGTGCAGGCGATCGCCGACGGCAGGAATTCCAACACGGCGGGCACGGCCCTGGGGTACCTTGCGGTCGTGGTCAACGAATTCAACGCGCAGTGGCGCGCCGACCACGGCGCCGCCGGGCCGCCGGTGAGGGTCGTCGTTCGCGCCTGGTACAATCCCAACCTCGAGTCCCGGTGGAACATGATCCCCAGCCTCCTGGGCACGCTCACGATGCTGGGCACGCTCATGCTCACGGCCATGTCGGTGGCCCGCGAGCGCGAGCAGGGCACGCTCGATCAGCTCCTCGTAACGCCCTTCCGGCCCTTCGAGATCATGGCCGGGAAGGCCGTGCCCAACATGGCGATCGGGATCGCCCAGGCGTCGAGCATCCTGCTGATCGGGCAGTTCTGGTTTCACATTCCCTTTGAGGGATCCTTTGCCGTGCTTTACGCCGGGCTGGGGCTCTTTCTCCTGGCGGCCGTCGGGATGGGCCTATTCGTGTCCTCAATCGCGATGACGATGCAACAGGCGATGCTCTACGCCTTCGTGCTGATGATGCCCTTCTCGCTGCTCTCCGGGCTCGCGACCCCGGTCAGCAGCATGCCCGGATCCTTCCAGACGGCCATGGTGGCCAATCCCCTGCGCTACGCGATCGACATCGCCCGTCGGGTCTACCTGGAGGACGCCGGCTTCGCCCGGCTCGCTCCCGACTTCGTTCCGCTGGCGATCATCGGGGTCCTCACGCTGGCGGGGGCGGCCTGGTTCTTCCGGCGGCGCCTCAATTGACATTATTCCGGGAACCTTTTTGAAACTGGTTCTGGACTCTGCCTGGCAGGTGGGTCACCCTTGGGCGTTCGTACTCGTGCGCGTCTCTTTGCGGCTCACCGGCTGCCTGGCGATACCGCCCCAGCCCGGCAGCCCATGACATCCTCCGATTCCCACTCTTCGCGCAAGGTCGAGCAATTCTCGCCCGGCCTCTTCTTCCTGACCGTAGCCCTGTCCCTCGCGGGCCTGTTCTCCGTCGTCCGGTTCGCCGCCCCCGGCGTCTGGCATCTCCAGCTCCGCGCAACGTGGTGGGAGTTCGCCGTCGCCGCGCTGGCGATCAGCCTTTTCAACTGCTTTGTCGAGTACTTCTTTCACCGCTACGTCCTGCACCGCCCGGCGATTCCCGGGCTGGGACGGCTCTACCGGCAGCACACCCTGCACCACGCCCTGACGCGGATCGGCCGCCGGCCGTCGCGGGACGGCCGCGGCTTCCTTTGCGTCGAGAACAAGTTTCCGATCGTCGAGCCGGAACAGGGGGAGGGGTCCTTCTTTCCCTGGTACTCCATGCTGGCGTTCGCCCTGGTTTTGGCCCCGGTCCTGACCGCCCTCGAGTGGCTCGCCCCGGCATTCCCCTGGTTTGTCGCGGGATTTGCCGCCCTGGCCTGTTCGCTCACCCTCTACGAGACGCTTCACGCGATCAATCACTGGCGGTTTGAGAAGTGGGCTCCGCTGGTCGATCACCCGCGCTGGGCCTGGTTCTGGCGGCCGGTGTACAGCTTCCACCTTCGGCACCACGCGGTCATCGACTGCAACGAGTCCATCTCGGGGTTTTTCGGGCTGCCGGTCGGCGACTGGGTCTTCCGCACCTGCGTGATCCCGCCGACGATCTACGCCGACGGCGAGGAGTGGCAGGCGGAGAACTTCGTCAAGCCCCGCGGGGCCGCCCTGATCCGCTGGCTCGACCGGGTCGCCCTGCGCAGCGTCACCGCGCAGCGGACGCAGGCCGCCGGCGATTCCGCCGCGCCGCGCACTTACACCCGGGGCGAGGAAATCGCCAACTGGCTGACCCACGGCGTCGGGGCCGTCCTGAGCGTCGCTGCGCTCACCCTGCTGATCGTCTTCTCGAGCCTTCGCGGCGACGCCTGGTACCTGGTCAGCCTGACCGTCTTCGGGCTCACGCTGCTCCTGGTCTATGTGACCTCGACCTTCAATCATCTCCCGATCAACAGCCGGAGTCGCTGGTTTTTCGGCCGGATGAACCGGGCGGCGATCTTCCTGCTGATCGCCGGCACCTACACGCCCTTCCTGCTGACAAGCCTGCGCGGCGCCTGGGGCTGGTCGCTTTTCGGCGTCATCTGGGGCCTTTGCACGGCTGGCGCGGTCTTCGCGTTCGCGTGGGGCGCCCGCCGCCGGATGGTCACCGTCCTGGGGTATCTTTTCGCGGCCTGGATCATCGTTGTCGCGCTCAAGCCGATGCTCGCCTCGGTCCCCGCACCGTCGCTCTGGCTGCTCCTGGCCGGGGGCCTGTGCTACCTGGTCGGCGTGCCCTTCTACCTCTGGCACCGGCTGCGCTACCACCACGCCTTCTGGCACAGCTTTGTCCTGGGCGGCAGCACCTGCCACTTCCTGGCGATGCTCTTCCTGCTCCGGGGCTAATGATCAGAATGTAGCCGGGGGTCCGTCTTTACTTCGTTCCGCCGGACAAGCTCCGGCCCAGGATCTGGTCAAGATAGCGCCGCGCATCCCGATAGCCGGGCCGGATCCGCAGCACCTCATCAAATTGAGGGATCGCCTCGGCGTACCGTCCCAGTCCCGCCAGGGCCACACCGAGGTTGTAGTGGGCCTCGATCCCTCCCGGATTCAGCCGGACGGCCTCCGAGAATTCAGCGGCGGCCTCCGGGAGGCGGGCGCTTCCGGCCAGCGCGATCCCGAGATTGGCATGGCTCTGTGCGTTGAGGGGATCGGAGCGGATGGCCCCCCGGCAGGCGTCGATCGCCTCGGGCAGCCGGTCGAGCCGGAGGAGACAGACGCCCTTTCCATCGAGCGCGGCGGCCAGCGCCGGGCTGAGGCGAAGGGCCCTGTCGTACTCGCCGATCGCCTCCGCGGTCCGCCCCGTGTCCGCGAGGAACAGCCCCACATTGGCATGCACGTTCGCGTCCTCGGGAAAGAGCGCCTCGGCGCGGAGGAAATGCGCGCCGGCTTCGTCGACCCGTCCCTCCAGGAAGAGGACGCGGCCCAGGTTGTCGTGCGCGATCCACGAGTCCGGGTATTGCCGGAGGGCATGCGTCCAGAGGGTGCGGTCGTCGCGGAAAACCCCGGCGTAGGAGCGGGCGCCGGCGGCCAGCGCGAGTGCGAGCGCGGCGGCCAGGGCGGTGGCGGCTCGCCTGGCACCGGTCCCGGCCGCCGCATGCCAGGCGCCAATCCCGGCTCCCGCGAGGCCCGCAATCCCGAGGAGGGAAATGTAGGCAAAATGGTCGGCGACCCAGGAGATCCTCAGGTAGGCCATGGGCGCCAGCCCGAGGACCGGCAGGAGGTTGATGGCGAAAAACCCGAGTCCAAGTCGAAGGCACCGGCCGGAGGGGGAGCGCCATGTCCCCACCCACCAGGCCGCCGCGGCCAGGCCGAACCAGGGCAATAGGGCCGCCGGCATCCCAAGGTCCGGGAACCAGTGCGGGTAAACCGGGGCCATCGCCACGGGAAGGACGCAGTGGACGAGATAGAACGGGATCGCCAGGCCGGCCTCGCCAAGACGGGCGGCGGGACCGGCGCCGCCCAGCGCCGCCGCCGCGATCGCCCGGTGCTCCTGGAACCAGAGCGTCGCGCACCCGGAGGCGCATGCGACTGCGGCGAAGGGAATGCACGCGGCCAGGTCCCGGCGATCGACGCGGCCCCGCCGCCACCAGGAGCAAAGAAGGATGACCGCGGGGAGCATGACGGCCGAGCCCTTGCAGAGCAGCGCGGCCACAAACCAGCCGAGGGAGGGCGCAAGCCGCGAGGCCCGCCGGGGGCGGCCTGGGTCCGGAGGAATTCCCGCCCAGTCAAGGGCGGCATCCAGGGCGAGCAGGTAGAAAACCAGCGACAGGGTGTTCTTCATCTCCGAGACCCAGGCCACGGACTCGACCGCAACCGGGTGGACGAGGAAGAAGAGCGCCCCGAGCCAGGCCCCGAAATCGAGAGCGCCCAGCTTCCGCAGGACACGCCAGAAGACCAGCGCGCCGGCCAGGTGAAGCCCGATATTGAGCCAGTGGTAGCCGGCCGGGTGGTCGCCCCATGCCCGCCAGGCGAGCCACTGGACGGTCGTCTTCAGCGGGAGGTAGTCGATGCCGACGGCGCCCGACCAGATCCGCGCAAGGCCCGAGGTGCCGCGCAGGATCGGGTTTTGGGTCAGCTCGGCCGGATCGTCCCAGATCCACGTCCCGCCGGCTGCACGTGCGTAGACAAACCAGGCTGCAATCGCCAGGATGGATGCCTTCAGGAGCAGGACAATCCTGCCTCCGCGGTATCCGGCCCGTTCCTGGTCCTCCGTCAAAACCACTGGAGCAGCAGCGACGGGAAGAGGCCCAGCACGACAATCAGGACGGCCGCTGCCGCGAGCGAGAAGGCTGCAGCGGGCGGTACCCTGACAGCCGCCGAGGCCTCGGGGCGGGGCGCGGCGACCAGCGCCTGCTTGAGGATGACCATATAGTAGTACAGCGCCACGGCGCTCATGAGGATCGCCGCGATCACCAGCCAGCCCACGGGCCCGGACAGGCCGCCGAGCTTGAGCGCCGCAGCGAACACCGAGAACTTCCCGAAGAATCCGGCCATGGGCGGAATCCCCGCGAGGGAGAGCACGAAGACCAGCAGGCAACCGGCGAGCAAGGGGGAGCGGCGATGGAGCCCCGCCAGGTCGGTGATCTTCCGGCAGCCCCCGGAACCGTCCAGCGCGGCGATCACGCCGAATGCGCCCACGGTAGCCAGGCCGTAGGTGAGGGCGTAGTAGACCAGGGGGCCCGGGCCGGAGACGCCCGACGCGATAACCCCGAGCAGGAGCGTCCCGGCGTGCGCGATCGCGGAATAGGCGAGCAGTCGCCGGACATCGGTCTGGGCCAGCGCGACGAGGTTTCCCAGGAGGATCGACGCCGCCGACAGGATGAGGGCAATCGGGATCCATCCCTGCCCGCCGACCGTGCCGGAATAAAGCCCCGACACGGCTCCCAGGCCGGGCCACAGGAGCCGGGTGAAAAAGACAAAGCCGGCCAGTTTCGACGCGGACGCGATAAGGGCCGCGGAGGGGGCGGGCGCCCCCTCGTACACGTCAGGGGCCCAGAGGTGGAACGGGGCAGCGGCCACCTTGAACCCGAAGGCGACAAGGATCATGACAAGGGCGACGGCCAGAAGCGGGCTGAAGGGCATGAGCGCCACGCTGGTCGCGATCCCGGTCAGCTCGATCGTCCCGGTGAGCCCGTAGAGCAGGCTGAAACCAAAGAGGAGGAAGGCCGCGGACATGGCCCCCAAAAGGAAGTACTTCACGGCCGCCTCCGCCGACTTTGGGCTGGAGGAGTTGAACCCGGCCAGGACGTAGAGCGAGATGCTCGCCAGCTCGACCGCGAGGAAGGCGAGCAGGAGCTGCTGGGCGTCGGCCATCAGGAGCATGCCGCAGGCGGCGAAGAGGATGACGACGACGTACTCGGCGGCCGGCCGGGGAAGCCGGGCCCCCGTCGAGATTCCGAGGGTCAGAAGGACCAGGATGAGCACGCCCAGCCGGGCGGCGAGCCCGAGGGTGTCCAGCGCGATGACCCCGCCGAAGACCTCGCCGGGGGTTCCCTCGACCAGGGCGAAGCCGGCGGCGGCGACGACGGCGAGCGAGGCGACGGCCGCGGCCGCGCGGAGCCGGAAAGCGGCGGTACGCGCGCGGAAAATCGCGAGATCGAGCCCCAGGACGAGCAGGGCCCCGGCGACAAGCGAGGCCTCCGGGAGGAGCGCGTGCGCCAGGCCGCTGAAATCGGCGGTCACGACGAGCCTCCCTTCAGGACGCCCTGCAGGAGCGGCGACTGGAGGCTGGGGAGGATCCAGTTGAGAAGGAGGTCGGGCTTCAGGCCGATGAGGATCGTCGCGCCGATGAGGAGCAGGGCCCCGGCCCGCTCCGGCAGGCTGATCGGCGGAAGGGGATCGGGAGGCGGGCCGGAAGCGGGCTCATCCCCGCCGAAGAAGATCGCGACGACCACCCGCAGGGTGAATGCCGCGGCGATCACGATCCCCACGGCAGCGACGGCGGGCCAGGCCGGGGAGACCCTCCAGGCGCCGATCAGGATGGACAACTCGGCGGGAAACCCGCTGAAGCCGGGCAGCCCCATCGACGCGAGCCCGGCCAGGACAAAGACCACGGCGGCGAAGGGCAGCTTCCGGCCGAGCGCCATTCCGCGCAATTGCCCGAGGTTCCTCGTGTGGGTGCGATCATAGACCATCCGGCCGACGACGGCGAAGAGGAGGCCGGCGATGACGCCGTGCGAGAACATCTGCAGGACCGCGCCGCCAACCGCGCGGGTGTTCGCGGCCGCCAGTCCGAGCATGACAAACCCCATGTGGCTGACGCTCGAGTAGCCGATGACAAACTTCGCGTCCTCCTGCACCAGGGCGATCAGGCCCGCCCAGACGATCCCCCCGACCGCGAGCCAGGCGATCGCCGGCTGCCAGAAGGCGAACCCGGCCGGAAAGAGCGGCAGGGCGATCCGGAGGCAGCCATAGGCGCCGAGCTTCATCACGACCCCGGCCAGCAGCATCGAGGCGGCCGTGGGCGCCGCGGCGTGGCCGGTCGGCGCCCAGGTGTGGAAGGGAAAGAGGCCGGCGAGGATGGCGAAGCCGAAGAACACCAGGGCGAAGAGGCCGGCCTGGCGGGCCGGGGAGAAGTTCTCGGCGGCCGCCGCCAGCTCGCCAAATCCGAAGCCGTGGGCCCCGCCGGCTGCGTAGGCCCAGAGGAGCCCCGCCAGGACCAGCGCGCTGCCGGCGAAGGAGTAGAGGACCAGCTTCATGGCCGCGTACTCGCGGTTCGCCGAGCCCCAGATCGCGATCAGGAAGTATTTTGGGACGATCGCCAGCTCGTAGAAGACGAACAAAAGGAAGGCGTCGGCGCTCAGGAAGACCCCGTAGACCCCGGCGATCAGCGCCAGGTAGAAGGCGAAGAATTCGCCCGTCCGCTCCGCGATGTTCCACGAGAAGAGGACCCCTGCGGTCGCCGCGATCCCGGTCAGCATCAGGAGGGTCATGCTGATGCCGTCAGCGGCGAGGTGGTAGCGGATTCCCAGCGAGGGGATCCAGGCGGCATCCACGATCGTCTCGGCGGAGGCGGAGGCGTGGAAGTGCAGCGCCGCCGCGATCACGAGGGCCCAGGAGGCGAGCGCGGCCGCCAGCGCGACCGCGCGGGCCGCCCCGGGCGAGCGCCGCCCCGCGAGGAGGGAGCCGGCGGCCCCGATCAGCGAAAGGTAGACGGTCCAGGGCAGGGTGCTCATGGGAGGTGGGAGGCCCAGGCCGTGACGAGAGGGTTGTAGATTCCGGCCAGGAGCTGCGGCAGCAGCCCGAAGAGGATCATGAGGGCGGCCAGGAAGACCAGGACACCCAGGTCCGGGCCGGAGACCTCGGCAAATTCGCCGGAGGCGGCGCCCGCCCGCGGGCCGTGAAACACCCGCTGCCAGAAGGTGAGGAGGAAGACCGCCGTGGCGAGGAGCCCGAGGCAGGCGATCCCCGCCGCCCACGGGACGAGCCCGAACACCCCGCGGAAGATGAGGAATTCGCCGACAAACCCGTTGAGGCCGGGAAGGCCGAGCGAGGAGAAGAGAGCGATCCCGCAAAGGCCCGCAAAGACGGGAGCGGCGGCGCGGACCCCGCCGAAGTCGCCGATGCCCCGGCGGCCGCCCGCGCGGGACTCGAGGATCCCGGCGCAGAGGAAGAGCGCCGCCGCCGAGAGACCGTGGTTGAACATCTGGAGAACCGCGCCGCTGAGGGCAGCGGTGGCGGCCGGGCCCGCCGGCGACGCCGGCGCCGCCACGGCGAAAAGAGCAAGAAGGCAGTAGCTCAGGTGGTTGATCGAGGAATAGGCCACCATTCGCTTGATGTCGCCCTGCCGCATCGCGGCGAAGGCGCCGAAGACCACCCCTCCCAGCGCCAGCCAGACCAGGGGTATCGCCGCGGCGTGAAGCGAGGCGGGGAAAAGGGGCCAGAGGATCCTGAGGAAACCGTAGACGCCCATCTTCGACATGATCCCGGTGAGGAACATCGACACCCCGGTCGGCGCCTCGGCATAGGCCGGGGGAAGCCAGGTGTGGAAGGGGAAGAGCGGGACCTTGACCGCGAGCCCGAGGAGCACGCCGAGGAATACCGCCCGGGGCCAGAACAACCCCAGGCCCGCCAGTCGCGCCCTCAGTTCGCCGGACGCGGCGAGCCGGGCGAGCTCGGAAAAGTCCAGGCTGCCGGTCGCAACATAGATCGCCGCGAAGCCCAGGAGCAGGAAGGCGCTCCCGGCCAGGGTGTAGACGACAAACTGGACGGCCGCGCGGCCCGCCCCGGGCCCGCCCCAGAGCTTGATGAGGAAAAACACGGGCACCAGGCTCAATTCCCAGAAGAGGAACCAGTGGAAGAAGTCGAGGGCGAGGAAGACGCCCAGCGCGCATCCCTGCGCGGCCAGGAACAGGATCCCGAAAAGCCGCGGTTCGCGCGGCTGCCTCCACGAGGCGAGGAGGCAGGCCGGGGCGACGATCCCGGTGAGCAGCACGAGCACAAGGCTGAGCCCGTCCAGGCCGAGGCTGTAGTGGGAATTCAGGGAGGAGACCCAGGAGTGGCGCTCGACGAACTGGTAGCCGGCGGCGCCGCGGTCGAAGGAGCCGAGGAGCGCGAGGGCGATCGCCAGCGTGGAGAGGCTGGCGGCAAGGGAGAGGGCCCGGCTGAGACCGGGCCCGCAGCGCGGCAGGATCGCCAGGAGTGCGGCGCCCGCAAAGGGGGCGAAGACCAGGACGCTCAGGATGGGGCAGGCGTTCATCAGCGTCCCCCCCCGAAGATGGCCAGGATCGCGAGCAGCACGAAGGCGACGGCGATCGCGCGCAGGTAGCCATGGGTCTCGCCGGTCTGCCGGGAGGAATACCCGGCGCCCGCCGAGCGGAGGCCCTCGCCGGCCGCGTTGAATCCCCCGTTCAGGCCCTTCTCATCGGCCGAGCGGTTGGCCCGGCCGGCGAACGCGCCCAGGCCCGCGACAAAGTCCACGCAGCCGCCCCACACGCGCCGGTCGAGGAAAACCGAGGCCCGTCCCAGGGCGTCGAACAGCCGAAGGAAGGTCGCCGCATAGAGCTCGTCGAACTTCATCCGCGCGGCCAGGAAGGCGAAGAGCCGGGGCGCGGCCGCCTCGACCGGATCGGGGTTCCCGGCCGCGGCGCGAGGCCTGCGGCCGAAGAGGGCCCAGCCGGAGCCGAGCCCAAGCGCCACCAGCACGATGGAGAGGGCCATCAGCCCGCCGCCGGACAGGATCGGACGGGACGGGACGGGGTGCCCGGTGAGGGCCGACTGGAGCCAGGGCCAGGCGGGTGTGCCGAGGAAGCCGAGGCCGACGGCGCCGACGGCGAGGACGATGAGCGGCACGGTCATGACCGCCGGGCTTTCGTGGGCGTGCGCGGCGGACTCGGACCGGGGCCTGCCGAGGAAGACCTCGCAGATCAGACGGGTCATGTAGAAGGCGGTGAGGACGACGGCGGCCAGCCCGGCAAGGAGCGGCAGCCGCGACACGTCCCACTCCGACGCGGCATGGAGGATCGCCTCCTTGCTCCAGAAGCCGGAGAAGAGGAAGGGCACCCCGGACAGGGCCATCATCCCGACTGCGAACGTGGCGAAGGTGATCCGAAGCGGGGCGGCGAGCCCGCCCAGCCGCCGGATGTCCTGCTCATGGTGGGTGGAGGAGATCGCCGAGCCGGCGCCGAGGAAGAGGAGAGCCTTGAAGAAGGCGTGCGTGAGAAGGTGGAAGATCGCGGCCACCCAGGAACCCACGCCCAGGGCGAGCACCATGTAGCCAAGCTGCGAGATCGTGGAATAGGCGAGCACCCGCTTGATGTCGCTTTGCGCGAGCGCGATCGAGGCGCCGAGGAGCGCCGTGACGGCCCCGATGAAGGCGACGACCGTGAGGGCGTGGACGGGCACGCCCGCCAGCGCCTGGTCCGCGGAGAACAGGGGATACACGCGCGCGATCAGGAAGACGCCCGCGGCGACCATCGTCGCGGCGTGGATCAGCGCGCTCACCGGCGAGGGGCCCTCCATCGCGTCGGGCAGCCAGACGTGCAGCGGGAACTGGCCGGACTTTCCAACCGCCCCGCAGAAGATGAGGAGGCTGACGGCCGTGGACACGGCCAGTCCGCAGGCGAGCGTGCCGGAGAGGCCGGCGAGGGCGGCCGGCTCGAGGCAGCCGCGGCCGCCGTCAAAGAAGAGCAGGGTGCCGGTCGAGTTGTAGAGCCAGACGATCCCGATCAGGAGGCCCAGGTCGCCGATCCGGGTCGTGATGAAGGCCTTCTTCGCGGCCGCGGCCGCGGCCGGGCGGTCGAACCAAAACCCGATGAGAAGGTAGGACGCCAGGCCCACCAGCTCCCAGCAGACGAAGAGAAGGAGCAGGCTGTTGGCGACGAGCACGCCGAGCATCGCCGCGGCGAACAGGCTCAGGAAGCAGAAGAAGCGGGTGAAATTGGCATCGGCGCGCATGTAGCCGATGCTGAAGATGAAGATCAGGAGCCCGACCAGGCACACCATGACGGCCATGAACGCTGTCAGCGGGTCGAGCAGCCAGCCCAGCCGAAGGGTTCCCCCTCCCAGGTCGAACCAGGCGAAGTTGAAATAGAGGTGCTCGCCGGGCGCGCGGAGGGCCGCCGCCAGTGCGGCAGCCGAGAGGACGAGCGAGCCGGCCATCGCGGCGATCGCCAGCCCGGCGGAAAGCACGCGGCCGCGCCGCGGGGTCAGCGCGGCGATTCCCGCCGCGAGAAGCGGCAGGAAGGGAATCAGCCAGAGCCTTGGGACGATGTCGCTCATGGGAATCAGCCCTTCAGGCGCGTGGCCTCCTGGAGCCGGATGGTCCGCTGGTGGCGGTAGAGCGCGATCACCAGGGCGAGCCCGACGGCCGCCTCCGCGGCGGCGACGGCGATCGCAAACAGGGCGAAGAGGACGCCGGTTGCCGCCTCCGGGTTCGGCCCGAAGCGCCAGAAGGCGATGAAATTCATGCTGGCGGCGTTGAGCATGAGCTCGATCCCCATCAGGACGAGGATCGCGCTGCTGCGGGCGATCGCCACCGCGAGCCCGATGCTGAAAAGGAGGCTGGAGAGGAGCAGGCAGGCCTGGAGGGTGCTCATGGGCCGTCCTCCTTTTCCGGGCCGCCGCCGGCGGCCAGGACGACGCCCCCCAGGAGCGCGACAGTCAGGATCGCGCCCGCGGCAAGGAGCGAGGCGGCGTGCGTGTTCAGAAGGAGGACCCCGATGTGGCGGACGGGCGCGAAGGGCGCGGGGCCGGCCGCCGGAGCGAGCGGGGTCAGGGCGACGGCGCCGGCGAGCGCCCCCGCGATGGCCCCGCCGGCGAGGAGCGCGGATACGATCCGGCCGCTGGGGGCCGGCGTCTCGGCGACTCCCGCCTTACCATGGCGGACCAGCAGGACGGCGAAGAGGACGACCATCGAGACGGCGCCCCCGTAGACGAGCACCTGGGCGAAGGCGACAAACTCGGCCCCGGCCCAGAGGTAGAAAGCGGCGATCCCGAACCAGGTGACGACCAGCAGGATCACGCTGCGGACGATGTTGCGCAGCGTGAGGGCGATCCCCGCGCTGGCGAGGATGAGGAGCGCGATGGCGGCGAGCACGGCGTTCATTGTGCGGCGAAGCGGTAGGTCCTCGGCCCAAGCCCGGCGGACAGGCGCCGCCCCATGGCAACGAAGGGGATGACGACCAGGGCGATGGCGATGGCCCAGCGGAGCGGGTCGAAGCCGCGGCTCCACGAGGCGGAGAGATGCCAGAAGCCGACGGTGACCAGGTTGACCAGCGCGAGAGGGACCAGGAATTTCCAGGCAAAGCGGGTCAGCTGGTCGATCCTCAGGCGGGGCAGCGTGGCCCGGATCCAGATGAATCCCAGGAGCAACGCGAGCAGCTTGGCGCCGAACCACGCGTAGGAGGGGATGAATCCAAGGAAGGCGCAGGGCGCCTGCCAGCCCCCGAGGAAGAGGGTGACCGCCATGCCGCCCAGGGCGCACATGCCGAAGTACTCGGCCATGAAGAAGAGGGCGTACTTGAATCCGGAGTACTCGGTCAGGTGCCCGGCGATCAGCTCGCTCTCGGCCTCCGGAAGGTCGAAGGGGGAGCGGTTCGACTCGGCGAGGGACGCGACCATGAATATCGCGAAGCCGGCGAAGCCCCAGGGCGTGAGGACATTCCAGCGGGGGATGAAGCCCAGGTGCCAGCCGCCCTGCGCGGTGACGATCGCGGAGGGGGAGAGCGACCCGGAAATCATCACGACGGGAACGAAAGAGAGGAGGAGGGGCAATTCGTAGCTGATCAGCTGGGCGAGGGCCCGCATGGCGGCCAGCAGCGAGTACTTGTTGCGCCCGGACCAGCCGGCCATGAAGACCGCCAGCTCACTGGAGGCCCCGGCCGCGAAGAAGTACAGGACGCCGGAATCCATGTCCAGGGCCAGCAGGTGGCGCCCGTAGGGGATGACCGCAAAGCTCATCAGCGAAAAAGCGACCAGGGCAACCGGCGCGGCGAAGTGCAGGATCGGATCGGCGAGCCGCGGCACGATATCCTCCTTGGTGAGCATCTTGATCCCGTCGGCAAAGGGCTGGAGGACGCCTCCCCACCCGGCGCGGTTCGGCCCGGGGCGGTTCTGGATCCGGCCGAGCACCTTGCGCTCGGCCAGCGTCAGGAAGGCGAAGAGGAGACCGAAGACGCCGAGGAGCACCGCGATGTCCAGGAAGCTGTCGACCCACCAGCGGGCGGGGGCGGGCAGGAGCGCATTCACCGCATCGCGCAGGAGCAGGGGAGCGCGCTCGAGCCAGGGTTCGGCGTGGGGCATCAGGGGGCTCACGGCTGGGGAGGGGGAGAAGGAGGGGGAGGGGGAGAAACAGGGGGAGGAATTGCGGGTACGGCGGTCGCCGGGGGAGGGGCCGACACGGGCGGTGGGGCTTTCACGGGCGAGGGGGCCGAAGCCGTGGAAGCAGCCGCCTTCGCCGCGGCAGCGGCTGCGGCGGCCTTGGCCTTCTCGGCGGCCGCTTTGCGCTCGGCGGCGAGCCGGCCGTCAACCTCGGCCGCGTCCGTCGGGTGAATCTGGTGAAAATAGCTGTTCGGCTTGGAGAGCTGCCCGCGGTCCAGGAGCAGGCCGGTGAAGCGGTCCGCGGTCGCGATCTCGAAGACCTGGTCCATCTTGATCGCGTCGAAGGGGCAGACCTCGACGCAGATCTGGCAGCTCATGCACACGGAGATGTCGATGTCGAATACCGCCGGGTAGATCTGCATCTTGCCGGCGGCGTCCGCCTTCTTGTCCTTGCTCTTCTCTATATAGATGCACTGGGGCGGGCACTCCTTCTCGCAGATCTGGCAGGCGACGCAGCGCAGGGTCCCCATCGGGTCCTCCGCGTTTTCTGTCACCAGGAAGGGGAAGTTGCGGTAGTTCTGCGGCAGGACGGTCCTCTGCTCCGGGTACTCGGTTGTCACGAGCCGTTCGGGGTCGTGGAAGCTTCCCGCGAGGTTCTTCGCGGTCACCATCAGTCCCTTTATGAGTCCGGTTCCGAGCATGGCGGGTCAGCGGTCCACCTCTCCAAGGACGATGTCCACGGAACCGAGGATGATCACCGCGTCGGCGATCGTGCGGCCCAGGCAGAGATCCTCGAGGATCGTGAGGTTGATGAGCGAAGGGGGGCGGACGCGGTAGCGGTAGGGGTTGGGCGTCCCGTCGCTGACCAGGTAGAAGCCGATCTCGCCCTTGGGGCCCTCGATCCGGCCATAGGACTCCCCGGCCTTCGGCCGGAGGCCGCGCAGCCGGGCCTTCGGGTCCATGATCGGGCCCGCCGGAATCTCCGCCAGCGCCTGCCGGAGGATCGGGATCGACTCCCGCATCTCGAGGATCCGAAGCATGTAGCGGTCGTAGGTGTCGCCGTGCTCGCCGAGCGGAACCCGGAAGTTGAACCGCGGGTAGATCCCGTAGCCGTCGACCTTGCGGATGTCGTAGGCGACCCCGGCGGCCCGGAGCATCGGGCCGGTGACGCCGGCGGCGACCGCGAGCTTGGCCGAGAGCGGGCCCACGCCCTGGGTGCGCGCCATCATGATCTCATTGCCCGTGAGCAGCGCCTCGAACTCATCGAGGAAGCGCCCGTAGCCCTCGGTCACCCGGGAGGCGGCCGCCAGCCAGTGGGCGCCCGGATCCACGCGGCAGCCCCCGAAGCGCTGGTAGTTGCACATCATGCGCGAGCCGCTCAGCGACTCGAACAGGTCGAGGATCTTCTCGCGCTCGCGGAAGGCGTACATGAGCGGCGTCCCGCTGGCGCCGCAGTCCTGGAGCAGGAATCCGGCGAGGCAGGTGTGGTTGAGGAGGCGCGTGAGCTCCGCGAGGATCACGCGGACGTACTCGGCGCGCTCGGGGACCGGCTGGCCGATCAGGCGCTCGACCGCGAGGGCGTAGGCCCAGTTGTTCGTCATCGAGCAGAGGTAGTCGAGCCGATCCGTGTACGGCATCGACGCAAGGTAGGTCGTGGACTCGCCGAGCTTCTCGTGGTTGCGGTGCAGGTACCCGAACACCGGCTTCAGCCGGACGATGGTCTCGCCGTCCAAGGTCGCGACCATCCGGAAGACGCCGTGGGTCGAGGGATGATGGGGCCCCATCGAGACCTCGAGCAGGTCGCCGTGGAAGGGGTCGCGCACGGGGCGTACGCGGGAGCCCGGCGAGGGCAGGAGGGCGTCTGTGGAGGCCTCGATCACGTTTTTTCGGGGCTGGGGGCCGGGGAGGGGGCGGCGGCCGCCGGGTGCTGCAGCGCGGCCTTGGCCGCGACCGCGTCGTGCGCGGTCGGCTCCCACTCGTAGTCCGGGGGCTCGACGTAGTCCTTGCGCATGGGGAAGTCCTTGAACTCGTCCCACATCAGGAGGCGCCTGAGGTCCGGATGGCCCTCGAACACGACTCCATAAAGGTCGAAGACCTCCCGCTCCTGGAATTCGCAGGACCGCCAGACGGGGGTGAGCGAGGGCAGCGACACGAGGTCGGCCCGGTTCCCGGTCCGCGCACGCAGGACGAGCGGGCCGTGGCGCAGGGCCATCGAGTAGAGATGGTAGACAACCTCGAGGTGCCCCGGCTTGGGCCAGTCGATCCCCGTCACGTTCGAGCAATAGTCGAGCCTGAGCGCGTCATCATCCCGGAGGAAGACGGCGGCCTCCCGCAGGTGCGCGGCGCCGACGCAGAGCGAGGGCTGGGCGCCCGGGGCCGGGTTGGGCACGAGCGAGATTTCCGCCCCCGGAAACCGGGCGAGAAGCCTGTCGCGGATTTGCTCGGGTGTCTCCATGGCCGGGTTCATGGTTTCGGGGCCCGAGCCGGGGCCGGCGGCTGCCAGAGGTCCGGGTTCTTCGGCGGCTCGAGATCGTGACCGCCGAATTCGGGCACGGGGTACTCGCAGGAATCGGCGCTTCCGAGGTGCCGGGGCGCGTCCGGCCCGCTGATCGACTGCCCGGAGATCTTGGCCTGCAGCGTGATCAGCCCGTTGAGGAGGGCCTCGGGCCGGGGAGGGCAGCCGGGGATGTAGACATCGACGGGAATGTACCGGTCTATCCCCTTCAGGACGTTGTAACCCTGCTTGAAGGGGCCGCCGGAAATCGCGCAGGCGCCCATCGCGATGCAGTACTTGGGCTCGGGCATCTGGTTCCAGAGCCTGACGACCTGGGGGGCCATCTTCTTCGTAACGGTGCCGGAGACGATCAGGAGGTCGGCCTGCCGGGGCGACGGGCGGAAGACCTCCGAGCCGAACCGGGCGATGTCAAAGCGGGCCATGGAGGTGGCGATCATCTCGATCGCGCAGCACGCCAGCCCGAACTGGAGCGGCCACACGGAGTGGCTGCGGCCCCAGTTGTACAGCTCCTCGAGGCTGGTCAGGAGGATGCCGTGCCGGCGCAGCTCGTCCTTTTGCTCCGGTGTGATTTCCATGGTCACATCCACTCCAGGTGGCCCCGGTGCCAGGCCCAGAGAAGCCCCTCGGCGAGAAGCAGGACGAAGACCGCCATGGCCGCGAGGGCCCCGGCGGAAAACGAGGTGAAAGCGGCGGCGAAGGGGAGCAGGAAGACAACCTCGACGTCGAATATCAGGAAGAGGATCGCGTAAAGGTAGTAGTGGGCCTTGAACTGGATCCAGGAATCGCCGCTCGAGGGCAGCCCGCACTCGTACACGTCGTTCTTCACCGCCCCGGGCTTGGGCGGCTGGAAGAAGCGGAACCAGAGCCTTGCGACCGCGAGCATCGCCAGCGGGAACGCCGTGGCCACGGCGAGCAGAACCGCCATGAATGCGTAGGGATGCGCGTCCATTCCGCGCGACGGTAGCGGCCCGCCGCAGCGCCTCAATGACCAATTTCTCGCAAATATTGGCAAAGACTGCGCATCCCTTCGCCCAGTTCGGCTTTGCAGCCGGGCGATTCCCCCCGTAGACTGTGCCGTCCATCATGAATCGCGTGCGGCTGGTCACCTTCAACATCGCGCACGGGAGAGGGCTCACGCCCATCCAGGGCCTGACCTCCCCGCGCAAGCTGCGCGTCAACCTGCGCCGGATCGCCGCCCTGATGCGCCGGCTCGACCCGCACGTGCTCGCGATGCAGGAGATCGACGAGTGCTCCCGGTGGTCGGGCAATTTCGACCACCTGGACTATCTCCGGGTCCACGCCGGCATCCCCTACGCGGCCTTCGGGATCAACAACCGCCGTTCCGGGCTGCTCAACCTTGCCTACGGAAACGCGATCCTGTCCCGGCATCCGCTGGTGGAGACCGAGACGGTCGCCTTCGGACGCCGGAGCGTGGGGGAGAAGGGCTTCCTCTACGCGGAGATCGGGATCGGGACCCACGTCCTGCCCATCGTGAACCTGCACCTTCACTTCCGGTCCCGCGTGCGGCGGCTCGACCAGCTCGACCGGCTGATCGCGTGGATGCGCGAGAAGAAGCGGAACCGGCCGCGGTCCTGGATCGTGCCCCCGGTCATCTGCGGGGACTTCAACAACCCCGGGACCCGGGATGACGCGACGGCCTCGATGCTCAGCCACCTCTCCGACTACGGCGACTACACGATGTACCCGCAGACCGGGGGCACCTTCCCCTCGCCGATGCCCCGGCGGACGCTCGACTTTGTGTTCCTGCCCGCCGCGTGCCGGAACGTGCGCTGCGAGGTGGTCCGCTGCTTCCTGTCCGACCACCGGCCGGTGCTCGTGGAGTTTTCGATCTGAAAAGGACGCTTTTTGTGGCCAATAATTCGGATTTCTGCCCCAATTTTCCCCCCATGTCCCGCATTGCAGAAGCCTTTGCGCGCGCCCGGGCCCGGAATCGCGCGGCCTTCATCGCCTACCTGTGCGCGGGCGATCCTGATTTCGAGGCCTCGGTCGGGGCGTGCCTGGCGGTCGCCGGCTCGGGGGCCGACATCCTGGAGCTGGGCGTCCCCTTTTCCGATCCCCTCGCCGACGGGCCGACCAACCAGCTCGCTGCTCAGCGGGCGCTCGCCGCCGGAATGACCACCGCGAGGGTCTTCGAGCTGGTCCGGCGGGTCCGCGCCGCGAGCGCGATCCCCATCGTCCTTTACACCTACTACAACCTCGTGTTCTCCAACGGGGTCGACGCCTTCGTCAAGGCGGCGAGCGAGGCCGGCGTCGACGGGATGCTGACCCTCGACCTTCCGCCGGAGGAGGGTGCGGAGGTGGCGGAGGCGTCGCGGAGGCACGGCCTGGACGTGGTCCTGATCGTCGCCCCGACGACCACCGACGCGCGGATCGAGAAGATCGCGGCGGCGGCGACCGGGTTCATCTACTATGTGTCCCGCGAGGGGGTGACCGGCGTCCGGGAGGAGCTTGCCGCGGGGATTCCGGCGGCGGTCGACCGGATCAGGCGGCGCTCGAGCCTTCCGATCGCGGTCGGCTTTGGGATCGCCAGCCGGGAGCAGGTGGCGGCGGTCGCGGCCCACGCCGACGGGGTGATCGTGGGAAGCGCCCTGGTCAACCTGATCCGGGACAACGCCGCCGATCCCGGCCGGATCGCCCCGGCGCTCGCGGCGAGGACGGCGGACTTGGCGGCGGGCGCCCGGAAAAATTGAGCCCGGAACCCTCCCAGGGCCGGGGCCTGCTCCACATCCTCACCGGCTGCACCGGCTCGGGAAAGTCCGACTGGGCCCTCTCCTGGGCGCTGGAGCGGGGCGCCGAGATCGTATCCTGCGACTCGCTGCTCTTCTACCGCGGGATGGACATCGGCACCGCAAAGCCCGCGGCGGCGGACCGGGCGCGGGTCCCCCACCACCTGGTCGACATCCTGGACATCACCGAGCCGATGGACGTCACCCGCTATATCGCGCTGGCGCGGGAGGCCGTCGCCGGGATCGTGGCGCGGGGCCGGCCGGCGATCGTCGTGGGCGGCAGCGGATTTTACCTGAAGGCCTTCCTCGGGCCGGTCGCAGACGCGGTGGCGGTTCCCCCGGCGCTCCGGGAGGAGGTTGCCCGGCGCCTCGCCGCCGGGGGGCTTCCGGCGCTGCTGGAGGAGCTGCGCGCCTGCAATCCGGGGGGGCTGGGAGCGTTGGACACGGCCAATCCGCGCCGGGTTGCGCGCGCCCTGGAGCGCTGCCTCGCATCGGGCAGGCCGCTTCGGGACCTGGCCGATGATTTCGCCCGGCAGCCGGGGCCCTTCGACGGATGGACCCTGCGCCTGATGCGCCTGGAGCGCGACCCGGCTGAGCTGAACGGCCGGATCGAGGCGCGGGTCGCGGCGATGCTGGGTGCGGGACTGGTGGAGGAGGTGAAGGCCCTCCTCGCCGCGGGCCTGGCCGGAAATCCCAGCGCCGCGCGGGCGATCGGCTACCGCGAGGTCATCGCGATGCTCGAGGGCCGGCTGGCCGCGGCGGACCTCGCGGCGGAGATCGCACGGAACACGCGCGCCCTGGTGAAAAAGCAGCGGACCTGGTTCCGGACCCAGCTTCCGGCCCAGGAGGTCATTTCAGGTTGACGCGGTACTCCTCGAGCGAGCTGCCCTCGAGCATGCGCAGGTCGGCGATCGACGAGCGCAGGTTCACCCGGGCCTGCAGCTCGGAGATCCGGGTGTTCTCGAGCTGGTTCTGCGCCAGCACCACGTCGTAGCTCGTCGAGAGCCCGGCGTCGAACCGGGCCTTCTGGAGCTCGTACTGCTTCTGGCTGAGCACGGAGGCCTGGCCGGCGGCGGCGACGGCCTCGACGTTGGCCTCGACGGCGCGCACGGCGGCGCGGACCTGGACCATGAGGCCCTGGTCCGTCTGGTCGAGGGTCGCCTGCTCGGCCTCGACGTTGTCGAGCGCCTGCCGGTAGAGGGCCTTGTTGCTGCGCTGGCCCCACGGGAAGGTGAGCGCAAGCCCCGCCTGCCAGTTGTAACCCGGGCCGTTGACCGCGTTTGTCGCGGCGTTGTCGTATGTTCCCTTGAGCGTGTTGTAGCCGCCGCCCCCGGTGAGGGTAAGCTGGGGCAGGTTGTTCCGGCGGGCCCTCAGCGCGTCCAGCTTGTATTCGTCAATCGTCGCCTGGACGATCGCCAGGCTCGGGCCGTTGTCGCGGGCGAGCTTGTAGGACTCGAAGAAGGAGACCCCGGCGGTGTCGGGAAGCGCCGGGAAGGAGACGGGCCCGACGCCGTCGCGGAACTCGCGCTCGCCCATCGCCTGGAGGAGGACGTCCTCGGCGTTCTCCATGGACTGCCGGTAGCCGATCAGCTGGCTGCGGGCGGTGGCGACCTGGGCCTCGGCCTGGACCACGTCCAGGTCGGTGAGCACGCCGGTCTTTCGCTTGATGTTGTTCTCGTCGAGAAGCTGCTGCGCCAGCACGAGCGTGTCCTTGGCGACCTCGTGCTGCTGGCGGGTGAAGATCAGGTTGTAGTAGGAGGCCTCGACGTTGAAGATGAGGGTCAGGACCACGCTCTTGAAGTTCAGCTCCGCGAGCCGCTGGCCGTACCGGGCGATCTGGATCGCCGCCCGGGCGTAGTCGGTGCCCGCTCCCTGGAGCAGCGGCTGGGAGATGTTCAGCGAGATGTTTCCCTCGTAGGCCGGGTTGAACACCGTTGTCACGGGGAAGGTGACCCCGCGGACCACGCTGTAGCCGGCGCTGAGCTGGCCCCCGGTGACGATGTTCTGCGTCGCCGAGACGGAGGTCGTCTGCGAGTTCACATAAGGGTACGCCGTGGTGGTTGGGCTGACCGCGGCCAGGTCGGGGCTCTTCGTGGCGTTGCCCTCCCAGCTCACGCCCAGGACGGGGTCGTAGGTGGACTGGGCGATCACGACGCCCGCCTTGGCCGCGTCGATCGGGTAGGCCTGGATGCGGACCGTGAAATTCTTGGCCAGCGCCTCGGCGACGCACTGCTCGAGGCTGAGCGGGGGCGGGACGGGGCGGGCGGCATCGTCCGCACGGGACGGGGCGGCGGCGAAAAGTGCCGCCGCGAGCGCACCCGCGGTAACGACGCTGCGAAGCATGGGAAATTGGCCGGCTACTTCAGGACAGGCTCGGAACGCTTGAGTTCCTGGTCGACGATCTGGGCCAGCGTGGACTCGGCCCCGGAGCGGGCCGAATTGTAGGCGAGCTGGCCGCGGACCTCCGCAAAGCGCGGGCTGGATTCCGCGAGGACGGGAAGCTTCCGGTCCTCGACGTAGACCAGGTACCCCTTGTCGGCCGTGATCGCCATGTCGGAGAGCTGGCCCTTCGACAGGTGGGAGAGGGCGCCCTCGACGGTCTCACCCAGGTCCTTGGGCGCGGTCTCCAGCGTGAAGGGGGGAAGGACCTTCGCCGCGATCGCGACGGAGGAGGAGGAGGCTGCGGCGGCCGCAGCCTTTTCAAAGGGCACGCCCCGGCCGAGGGAGGCGCTGATCGAGTCGTGGAGCGTCCGGCCCAGCGCGACGAATTCCTCGCGGCGCTCGTTCTCGATGTAGTCGGCGACAACCTTGTCGCGAACCTCGGCCAGGAGCGGCGTGTGCGCCGGGCGCGAGTCGCGGTAAAACAGGATCGCCGCACCGGTGGCCGTCGGCACCGCATCGGAGAAATACCGGTCGGCGCCCAGCTTGAACGCGGCCTCGGCGGCCTCGGGCGACCCGCCCAGCTCGGCCGGGCCCGCGTCGCGCGAGAAGGGCGCCAGATTCCGGATCCTGAGCTTGTGCGCGGCCATGGCCGCCTCGAGCGGGGCCCCGGCGGCGACCTTGCCATCGTAGAGGGAATACACGGTGTCGGAGGCCGCCTGGACGGCGAGGTTCCTTGCGCGCTCGAGCTTGAGCGACGCCTCGACCCGCGGCCGGACCGCGTCAAAGCCGGTCTTCGCGGCCTTGTCCCGGGCCGGGGCGTCCGAAGCGGGGAAGCGGTCCCGGTTCGCGTCGTAATACGCGCGCACCTCGCCGTCGGTCACCGTGACCGCGCCATAATAGGCCATCGCCGGAAACTCGACGTAGCTGGCCGAAACGGTGGGCGGGACATCGTACCGGAATGAGTTCTGCATGAAAAATTTCGCGACCTGGTCGTCGGTGGGGGTGATCCGCGGCTTGAAGCTCGCGTAGTCGACGACCGCCGTCGCGACCTTCCAGGTCGTGTCGGAGCGGTCGAGCTGCTCCCGGACATCGGCGGGCAGGACGTAGCCCGGACCGCTCAGCAGGCCCTGGACCTTCGCGATCCGCGCGTCCTCGTTGATGATGCGCAGCACGTCGCCCTCGGTGAGCCCGGGGCTGTTCCGAAGGCTGGCGCGGAACTGGGCGTAGCGATCGGCGTCGAACTGCCCGCTCGTTCCCATGAAGAGCCGCAGGTTGCGGATAAATTCGGTGAGCTCGGCGGGCGTCGGGCCGGGAAGCTGGAACTGGTCGGCGATGTGGAGGGCCGCGACCCGCTGCAGGGCGTAGGTCGCCATCTGGTCGGCGGTGATGCCGCCGGGGCCGCCGAGCTGCAGGTTGATGCTGAGCCGGGCGTCCATGAGGTCGCCGGCCGCCGGGGAGGCTCCGTCAAGCTTGTGCCCGAAGAAGTCGCGCACGACGACCTTCTGGCCGCGGCCGAGACCCGCGGAGGGCCCGTAGGACACGACGAAGGACACGATGGTGACGGCCAGGATCAGGCCGAAAACCAGGCGGAAGTGGTGCTGAAAGTTGCGTTGGATCCAGGAAATCATGGGGAAAAAGGGCGAGCATCAGCGGGCGGGGCGCCGGTGGCAAGAACGATGTCCTCGCCCCGGGGGGGATTTGATCGCCCGGTCACATCCGAGTCAAGGTGCGGAGCCCGAGCAGGTTAAGGCCGGTCTCTAGGACCAGGAGGGTCCGGGCGCAAAGGAGCAGCCGCCGGGCCCGGACGGCGGGGTCGTCGACCAGGACTTTGTCGGCGGTGTAAAATCCGCTGAACTCGCCGGTGAGCTCATAGAGGTACAGGCAGAGGAAGTGGGGGCGGAGCGCGTCGGTTGCCTGGCGAAGCGCGTCGCCAAACTTGACCAGCTTGCGGGCCAGGGCGAGCTCGCCGGCCGTCTCGGGCGCGCCGGCCTGCGGACCGGCGTCCGGCCCCGAGGGATCGAGGTTGTTCCTGCGGAATATGGAGTGGATCCTTGCGACGGCGTAGAGCAGGTAGGCCGCCGTGTTCCCGTCGAGCGAGATCATCTTGTCCCAGGCAAACAGGTAGTCGCTCGAGCGGTTCTGCGCCAGGTCGGCGTACTGCACCGAGCCGACGCCCACGACGGCGGCGATTTCGCGTCGCTCCGTCTCCGGGAGATCGGGGTTCTTGCCGCTCACCAACGCGTACGCCCGCTCGGTCGCCTCGTCCAGGAGGTCCTTCAGGCGGACGTTCTCGCCCTCGCGGGTCTTCAGCGGCTTGCCGTTCTCGCCGAGCACGGAGCCGAAGTCCACGTGGGCCAGGACGGGGAGGGGCAGGCCGGCCTTCGCGAACCATTTTTTTGCGGTGAGGAAGAGCTGCTCAAAATGGTCGGCCTGGCGCTTGTCCACGACGTAGTAGATCCGGTTCGCATGGAAGTGCGCGACCCGGTGCAGGATCGTCGCCAGGTCGGTGCTCGCGTAATTGGCGGCCCCGTCCGACTTGCGGATGATGAAGGGCTGGGTCTTGAACCGCGGGTGCTCGGGGTGGAAGACGACGAGCGCTCCCTCGCTCTCCACGGCGATCCCCGCCTCCGTGAGCGCACGGTACACCGCTGCCACCTTGTCGTTGTAGAAGCTCTCGCCGAGCGTGTGGTCAAAGCGGATGCCGAGCTTCCCGTAGATCCGGTCGAACTCCCTGAGGCTGATTTCCGTGAAATTGCGCCACAGCGCGACGTTTTCAGGATCGCCGGCCTGCAGCCTGACCAGTTCGCGCCGCGCCTCCTCGAGCTCAGCCGATCCGTCCGGCGTGGCCGCCACTGCAAGCTTGTAGAGGCGCTCCAGCTCCTCGATCGGCCCGGCCGCCAGCGCGACGGGATCGACCCAGCGCTTGTACGCGAAGATGAGCTTTCCAAACCCGGTCCCCCAGTCGCCAAGGTGGTTGTCGCGGATGACCGTCTCGCCCCCGAAGGCCATCAGGCGGCAGAGCGCCTCCCCGATGACGGCCGAGCGAAGGTGACCGACGTGCATCTGCTTGGCGGTGTTCGGTGCGCTGTAGTCGACAATGCTGGTCCCGTGCCTCCCCGTCCCGGCAGCGCCGGTCGCCAGGGCCGCCCGCGACGGGAATGCGAGCAGCCATTCGAGCAGGACCGGGGGCTGGGCGGTGAAATTGATGAATCCGGGCCCGCCGATCGAAACCTCGTAGGCGTCGCGTATCCGGGGCGGGAGCGCGGCAACCAGTTTTTCCGCAAGCGCCCGCGGCTGAAGCTTTTCCCGACGGGCCCAGGCCAGCACTCCATTGGCCTGGAAATCGCCGTGGGCCGGTCCGGCTGTGCGCACCTCGGGGGTAAAATCCGACGGATTGGGGCCCGCCGCGGGGGCGGCGGCCTTGAGCGCCGCCTCGATGTCGTCGGCTGGATTGAAGGATGCGGACATGCTTGTTGCTGCCAGGGTTTTGGCTCGACAATCGGGCGAAATGCGAGTCTGATCGTAAACTTTTCCGGAACGGATGGCCCCTCGTCCACCCAATTTACACACTCATGACAAGCAAACGCAATATCCCCGCCCGCCGGTTCATAAAGCCCACATTCAATTTCCTAATTGAGAAGAAGCGGGATGGAGGGGAGTTCAGCCAGGAGGAGATTCGCTTCATCATCGACAGCACCCTGGATGGGGAAATGCCTCAGCATCAACTGGCAGCGCTCGCGATGGCCATCTACTTCTCGGGCATGTCGGCCCAGGAAACCGCCGACCTGACGGAGGAAATGATGCTCTCCGGCGAGGTGATCGACCTCTCCCACATTGCCAAGCCGAAGATTGACAAGTACTCGACCGGTGGCGTTGGTGACAAAACGGCGCTTGTTCTCGTCCCCTTCGCCATGGCGTCCGGGGTGGTCGTTCCCATGATGTGCGGCGTCGAGCACGACTACGTCATCAACACGCTGGAAAAGCTCGCCGCGATCCCGGGTTTCAAGAGTCACCAGACAAATGAGCAGTTTGCCTCCCAGCTCAGCCGGATCGGCGGGGCCATCGTCGCCCAGAACCCGGATCTCGCCCCGGCGGACGCAAAGATTTATGAGTTGAGGAAGGAAACGGGCACGATCCCGAGCCTGCCCCTGATCACCGGCAGCGTCCTTTCCCGCAAACTGGCCGCCGGCGCCGAGGGACTCGTCATCGACGTCAAGTGGGGGAATGGCTCGTTCATCAAGGACTTGGAACAGGCCAAGCAGCTCGCGCGCTCAATGACGCGGGTCGGGCGCTCCATGAAGCGCCGCTGCGTGGCCCTGGTCACGGACATGAACCAGCCGCTTGGAGACACGGTGGGCACCGCCCTTGAGGTCAGGGAGGCGATCCAGCTCCTGAAGGGGGAGGGTCCCGAGGACATGAAGGAGCTCGTCCTCAAGCTGGGCATGGAAATCGTGCGGCTGGCCGGCGTCGCCGGCTCGACCCTCTCGGCCAAGCAGACCGTGCAGCGCCACCTGAGCGACGGCTCGGCGCTGGCGAAGTTCAAGGAGCTGGTCAAGGCCCAGGGCGGCGACACCTCCTATATCGACCATCCCGAGAAGTTTCAGCAGGCAAAGCATATCCGAAAGCTTCCCGCCCCGAAGCGCGGGTACGTGCACACGATCAATGCGGCGATGATCGCCCGGGGCGTCCATCTCCTTGGGGCGGGTCGTGAGAACCCGCACGACAAGATCGACTATTCCGTCGGGGTTTCCGAGGTCAGGAAGGTTGGGACGCAGGTGAAGCAGGGCGAACCGCTGATGATGATCCACTACAACGACGAGTCCAAGCTCGAGCAGGCCCTCGAGTACTTCAAGAACGCCTACCGTCTCGCGCCCAAGCGCCCGACGCCGCCGCCGCTGATCGTCGAGCGCGTGGCCTGATCGGGCATCAATTTTTAACCCTCCATTATTCCAACGTCATGGTAGCCGCTAACGACATTCGCAAGGGACAGGTGATCAAGTACAACGGGGAACCCCATCTGGTGATGGAAACCCAGCACCGCACGCCGGGCAACCTTCGGGCCTTCGTGCAGGTGAAGATGCGCAATTTGCGCTACGGAAAGTCGCTCGACCAGCGCTTCGGCTCGACCGACTCGATCGAGGTGCTGGCAACCGACCGGCGCACACTCGAGTACAGCTACAGCGACCGGGACAGCTTCGCCTTCATCGACCCGGAGAGCTT
Organism: uncultured Opitutaceae bacterium; assembly: GCA_903891325.1. GTDB lineage: Bacteria > Verrucomicrobiota > Verrucomicrobiia > Opitutales > Opitutaceae > Palsa-1447. Next base: position 19,150 of record CAITEC010000048.1, on the reverse strand, counting down.
TGACCAGATCGAGCTGAGCGCAGAGACGCTTGGCGACGTGAAGAATTACCTCACGCCCGGGGGCAAGGTCGACGTCCTGTTCGTCGACGAGAAGGCCCTCACCGTCGAGCTTCCCTCGGCGGTCACCCTCAAGGTGGTCGAATCCGCCGACGGGATCCGCGGCGACACGACCAGCAACGTCCAGAAGCCGGCGAAGCTTGAGACCGGCCTCACGATCCAGGTGCCGCTCTTCGTCAAGGAAGGCGAGCTGATCCGCGTCAGCACGGCCGACGGCGCCTATCTCGGCAGGGCCTGAGGGCCGGCCGGAGAACCCATGAAGCAGCGCACTCTCGGCCGGGAAGTCCAGATCAAGGGCAACGCGCTTCACTCCGGGGAGGTCGTCACCCTGGTGATGAAGCCCGCGCCCGCCGGGCACGGCATCGTGTTCAAGCGCACGGACCTCCACGGCCAGCCCGAGCTCAAGCCGCGGGTCGACCAGGTCACCGACCTGGTGAGGGCGACGACGATCCAGGTCGGACACGCCAAGATTCAAACCGTCGAGCACGTGCTCAGCGCCCTGAGCGGGTGCGGTATCGACAATGTCATCATCGAGATGAACGCTTCCGAGCCGCCGATCGTCGACGGCTCCGCCCGGCCCTACGTGAACATGATCCTCGAGGCCGGGCCGGTGGAGCAGGACAAGGAGCGGGAATACTTCGAATTGGACGCGCCGGTCTCGGTCACCCGCGGGAACTCCTCGATCATCGCCCTTCCCAACGACACGCTCAAGATCTCCTGCACCTCGGCCGACGACCGCGGGATCCACACCCAGCACCTGTCGCTCTCGATCGACCCGGAGACCTACCAGTCGCAGATCGCGGCGGCGCGCACCTTCACGATCTACGAGGACATCGAGGAACTGCTGAAGCTCGGCAAGATCCAGGGCGGATCGCTTGACTGCGCCGTGGTCATCAAGGGCGACAAGATCCTCTCGAAGGAGCCGCTGCGCTTCAAGGACGAGTTCGTGCGGCACAAGATCCTCGACATCATCGGGGACGTGGTGCTGCTCGGGATGCCGCTCAAGGCCCACATCGTGGCGACCCGGCCCGGCCACGCGATCAACGCCCAGCTCACCAAGGCCCTCTTCGACAAGCTCCAGGAGCAGAAGAAGAGCGGGAAGAAGAAGGCGCCGGTGCAGCCGGCGGTCGTCCCGGGCACGGAGACCTCCCTGGACATCCGGCAGGTCCTAGACACGCTGCCGCACCGCTATCCCTTCGCCATGATCGACCGGGTGATCGAGTTCAAGGGGGCGGACGGGCTGGTCGCGCTGAAGAACGTGACGATCAACGAGCCGTACTTCAGCGGCCACTTCCCGGGCAACCCGGTGATGCCCGGCGTCCTCCAGCTCGAGGCGATGGCGCAGGCCGCGGGGATCCTTTTTTTCCGGCTCGTCGGCAAGGGGACCAAGTCCCCGTTCTTCATGAGCGCGGACAAGGTGAAGTTCCGCCGGCCGGTGCGGCCCGGCGACCAGCTGATCATCACCGCAAGGCTGACGAAGTCGCGCGGCGGCAAGCTCGGGGTCGCCGAGGCCCAGTGCACGGTCGACGGCCAGGTGGCCTCGTCGGCCGAGCTGATGTTCGCGCTCGTCGACGACTCGTCGGACTGAGCGAGCCCTACTTCTTGTAGACGGAATCCGGGTCGAAGACCCGCTCGGCCACGTACTCGAGCTTGTGGCTGGCCGGATCGCTCGGCTTGGCGCCGTCCGCCAGCTTGCGGTAGAAGCAGGACTTGAAGCCGTTGTGGCAGGCCGCGCCCCCGGAATTCTCGACCCTCAGGAGGATGACATCCTGGTCGCAGTCGACGCGCAGATCCTTCACGATCTGGAAATTCCCCGAGACCTCGCCCTTGATCCAGAGCTTGGAGCGCGAGCGGCTCCAGTAGGTCGCCTTCCCCGTTCGGATCGTTTGCGCCAGAGACTCGGCGTTCATGAACGCGAACATGAGGACCTCGTTGGTGAGGTGGTCGGTGGTGATGCAGGGGATCATCCCGTCGGCGTCGAATTTCGGCTGGAATACCGCGCCGAGCTCGATGTCGACCTTTGCTGTGCGTGAGGTGAAGACGAATGCCATGGTGCTACGGGTTCTGGAGATCCCCCAGTTTTCTCAGATATTCGTAAGTGTAAAGCCCCGTGCGGTGCCCGTCGCTGAAGTCGAAGCGGATCGCGTAGTTGCCAATGCGGTCCCATCCCAGGACCCGGACCGCCGAGAAGTCCCTGGGCCCCTGGCCCCCGTGCAGGCCCCCCAGGATGTCGCGCTCGCCGGCGGTCTCCGCGCTCGGTGACGCCGCCCGGAGCCGTTCCCCGGTAAAAAAGCTCTCGGCGCCGTCGGCCCACTTGATGGCGACCTCCTCGCCGATTGCCTGGATGGTGATGGGGGGGATCATAAGGTCAGTCGCCGTCGCCGTCGTCGTCGCGGTCGGCATCGCGCCGGGCCAGGGATCGGACGAAGGCGGCGTGCACGGGGGCGGGCATGGGATCGCCCTCGCCGCGGACCGTCTCCCAGATCACGCGGTTGAAGGTCGCGTCGTCATTGGCGTCCTCGTGCGAAAAGTCCAGGGTCGCGGAAATCTGCTGCGCGCGGCTCTTCTTCACGTTCCGCGCCTCGATGTCCACGCCCGCCGGCCGGGCCGTGTAGGGAAACGGGTCGGCCTTCGCCTGGAAGCTCGCCCAAAGCGGCCGCGCCGCGGCGTCGAACTGGGACATCGGGGCGATGCCGAGGATAAGCTCCATGGAGCGCAGCACCGAGCAGGTGGTGTAGGGTGTCGAGTCCACGGCGCCTCGGCGGGCGTAGGCACTGACGACCAGCGCCTCGCTGCGGTGCGCGTCGACGTGGTCGGGGCCGGACTGGGCGTCGTCCTCGAGGACAAAGATCGCCGTCTGGGGCCAGAATGCGGAATGGCTCACCGCGTCAACGACCCGGCCGAGGCCCAGGTCGTTGTCAGCGACCATCGCCGCGGGGGTCCACTTTCCCGCCTTCGCCCCGGAAGTGTGGTCCTGGGGAAGCCGGAGAATCTGGAGCCGCGGCATGTTCCCCTCACGTTCGAAGCGGTGCAGCTCGGAGATGAAGCGCGCCGCCCGGTCCACGTCGTGGTAGTCCAGGTTCCAGCCGCGGTAACGGGGATCCATGTGGCCCTGCAGCGCAGGCATGTTGCTGCGGACCGGCTCCGGCGGGACCTGGTCGAGGATCGCGAACTCGCCGTAGCTGCGGTAGGAGAGGCCCGCCCGGGCGGCGCCGTCCCAGAGATACCCGAGCGCGGGAAAGGCGGCCTCGTGCGTCCCCTCGCCGGGGTAGGTGAAGTTCTTCGACTTGTGGCCGTAGTCCGGCGGCCAGATCTTCTCGACGAAGTCCGCCGAGTAGCCGGCCGTGCTCCACTCGTGGCCGCTTGTGCTCACCTCGGCATTGACGTAGAAATTGTCGAGCAGGACAAACTGGCGGGCGATCGCGTGGATGTTCGGCGTCACCTTCTCCGGAAACAGGCAGAGCGCCGGGTCCCCGTTGCCCTCCCGCATGTCCCCGAGCACCTGGTCGTAGGTGCGGTTCTCCTTGATGATGTAGATCACATAGCGGATGGGCGAGGGGGCGCCCAGCCGCGCCGGTATCGGATTTCCCGCCTGCGCGGGCGTCTCCGTTGCCGTGGCCGGACGGCAGGATGCGGCGGTGCGGGTCCACGCAGCCAGCGCCGCCTCAAGGCCGGCCGGCTTGGGAAGGTCGACGATGCCGAGCGTGCCCCGGTACAGCCGGCCGATTCCCGGCCAGACGGTGGCCGAGCCCGTGCTGTTGGCGTGCGGGGCAAGCCCCCGGGCGCTCGTGACGAGCAGCTTTCGGTCATCGGGTGTCAGGCGCACGCAGCTCGGGAACCAGGCGGTGGGGATGAATCCGAGCGGGCGGCCCTGCCCGGGCGCGCTGACGTCGAAGACGGCAATGTTGTTGTTGTAGGCATTCGCCACAAAAAGGGTTCGCCCGTCGCGGGTCAGGGCCAGGCTGTTCGGCGTCGATCCGGGCAGGTCGCCGGGCACCATTGCGGTGGACAGCGTCTCCAGGGCGCGGCCGTCGTCGGTCGAAAGGACTGTGACCGTGTTCAGCCCGCTGTTCGACACGAAGAGCCGCCCGTCGCCGGCGAGCAGGAGCTCGTTGGGGTGCAGCCCGCAGGCCCAGTGGGCAAGCACGCGCCCGCTCGCCGCATCGAGGACCGCCACCGAGGACTTTCCCCAGAGGCTGACGTAGACCCGGCTGCGCCGCGCGTCGGGCGCGACATCGAGCGGCTCTCCGCCCCCCACCAGCTCCGAGGCCGGCCTTGCCGGCCCGCCGGGCTCGATCGCGGCCGGGTCGACTCCGAAGGCGCGCAAGTCCGGTCCCCCCTCCAATTGGGATGTCCAGGCGGCGACACCCGTGGCCGCGTCCGCCGCGAGGACCTGGTTGTCGAAAAGCCGGGCTGCGATCGCGATCCGATCGTCCCCCGAAAATGAAAACCCGGCGATGACGCCGATCTTGTCCTGCGTTGCCAGGCGGAGATCGGGGAGGGGAGTGAGCCGACCCGCCGCGAAGGAGAAGACCTGGAGCGTGCCGGCGCCAGCCCCGCTGCAATACAGGCGCCGCCCGTCGGCTGAGAAGGCGAGCCCGCGGAACGCCTCGCGGATCGGCACGACCGCGGTCGGCTTCCCCGACTTCACGTCGACCACGCGGATCTCGTGCCGCGAATACCCCGCATTGAGGACCGCCGCATAGCGCCCCGAGGGGTCGACCGCGATCATCACCGGAAAATCCCCCATCTCAACCTGCCTGCCGACCGGCCGGATCGGCCACTGGTTGTGAAGCAGGGTGCTCCCATCCGGCTGCAGCCCCGGAAGGACGCGGAGAGCCAGATCCGCCCGCGCGATCCCCAGGAACCCCGCCACCCCCACCACCCCCGCAAGTAACAGGCACTTCATCCCCGACCCTCCCACCCGGCGCAGAAAAAGTCAGCAAAAAGCACCTGCATGACCCTCACATGGTCAGATTCACCGGGAGAGTTCCCGCAGCTGCACTTGCGGAGCTCATTGGTCGCCTCTTGCCGTCCCCCCATGAGGCGGGACGGCGGCCTGGCGACCAGATCGGGCGTTGCGCAGCCCGTGCAGCGGAGGGAACTCTCCCGGTGAATCTGTGACTGACCTCTCCGGAGACTGTTATTGCCTCCCGCACCGTCGCCTGTTTGCATCAATCCAAATTCCCATGATACCCCCCGCCCGCCTGCCCGCCCTCCTTGCTTTCGCATTTCTCGCCCTTTTCGCCCCCCTGGGGATGCGAGCGGCGGACTTTGCCCAGTCTGAAAGCGACCTCCGCGCCAATCCCGACGCCCGCTTCGGCGACCTTCCGAACGGCGTGAGCTACGTCGTGCTCTCGAACCACTCCCCCGAGGACCGCGCAAGCTTCCGCCTCATTGTCCGCGCCGGCTCCTTCAATGAGACCGACGACCAGCAGGGCCTGGCCCATTTCGTGGCGCACATGGCCTTCCGCGGCAGCGCCCACTACCCGGCGGGCTCGATGATCGAGACCCTGAAGAAGTGGGGAATGAGCGCCGATCCCGAGGACGACGCGATCACGGATTTCGACCACACGACCTACCTGCTGGAGCTCCCCGACACCCGGGCCTCGACCCTCAAGGAGGGCTTCCGGATCTTCACCGACGTCGCCGGCGGGGTCTCATTCAAGCCGGAGCAGATCGAGGCCGAGCGCGCCCCGATCCTCACCGAGAAGCTCCAGAGGGCGTCCGCCGCCTACAAGGACCAGATCGCGGAAATGCGCTTCACCCTGCCCGGAACGATCATTCCCCGCCGCCTGCCGATCGGCCTCGGGGACGTGATCGAGCACGCGGGGCGCGACCGCCTCGCGGCGTTCTACGACGCCTGGTACCGCCCCGAGCGGATCACCGTCGTGGCGGTGGGCGACTTCGACGCCAACGATATCGAGCAGATGATCCGGGACGCCTTCGGCGACCTCCGGGACCGCGCGCCGGCGCAGCCGGAGCCGAACCTCGGCGACATTCCCATCGTCAGCGGCCTGCAGGCCAAGTACCTGGCCGAACCCGGCGCGGCGACCACACGGATCAGCATCGAGACGATCCGCCCCTGTTTCCATGAGGCCGACACCGTGGAGAAGCGCCTCGAGAACCTTGAGCGCGGGCTGGCCTTCGGCATGCTCAACCGGCGGCTGGCTGAGCTCGCCCGCAAGGATGGAGCCCCCTTCCTGAGCGCCTCGTCGGATGTCGGCGAGCTTTTCGATTTTGTCCACAACGCCTCGCTCCAGATTATCTGCAAGCCGGACCGGTGGCGCGAGGCCCTGGCCTCCGGCGAGCAGGAGCTGCGCCGGGCGCTCCAGTACGGGTTTCAACCCGCGGAGCTGAAGGGCGTCGCCGAGGGCCTGAGGAAAAGCTTTGAGCAGTCATCGCTCGCCGCGGGCAGCCGCCCGTCGGACCGGATCGCCGACGGCATCGCCCGGTGCATTGTCCGCCGGCAGGTCTTCACCTCGCCCACCGCGGACCTCAGCGTGTACGGGACGGCCCTTGACCACATCACCGCGGACCAGTGCGGCGCGGCCCTGCAGCAGGCCTGGGCCGCAAAGGGCACCTACCTCGTCGTGACGGGAGACCTTGCCCTTCCCCGGCCCGAGCAGGATATCGCCGCAGCCTACGCGCGGAGCGCGGCGGTGGCCGTCGACGCCCCCGCCCGGATCGTCGAGGAGGACTTCCCCTACGCGTCGTTTGGAACGCCCGGGACGATTGTCTCGCGCAGCGAGGTCGCCGACCTGGGGGTCACGGAGGTCGTCTTCGCCAATGGCGTGCGCCTGAACCTCAAGCCGACGAAATTTGAGCCGGGCAAGATCGACGTCAGCGTGCGGATCGGCGGCGGGTCCCTCTCCGAGCCGGCAAACGCCGAGCCGGGCCTGGGGCGGTTCACGGAGGGCGTCTTCACGGCGGCCGGCCTGGGCAGGATCGGCGCCGCGGACGTGCGCCGCATCCTTGAGGGAAAGTCGCTGGGGATCGACTTCCGCGTCCTCGACGACGCGTTCAGCTTCACCGGTGCGACCGACCGGCTGGACCTGGAACTGGAACTGCAGCTGATCGCCGCGTACATCACCGACCCGGGCTACCGCCCCGAGGCGCAGGAGCGCGCCCGGCGCGCCATCCCGCAGATGTACCGCGCGCTGGACCGGGCGCCCGACGGCGTGCTGGAAACCAGGATCGCCCGCCTGATGGCCAACGGGGACCCCCGATTCGGGATTCCCGCCCAGTCGGACCTGGCGGTCCGCAACCTTGACGAGGTCCGGGCGTGGCTCGCCCCGCAGCTGGGCCACGGCCCGATTGAGGTCGCGCTCGTCGGCGACCTCGACGTGGCGACCGCCATCCAGGCCGTCGCCCAGACCCTCGGCGCGCTCCCCGCACGGGACGCCAAGCCGGCCTACGTGGCCGAGCGCAGCGTCGCGACCCCCGTGAAGCCCATCGCGCCGCAGATCATTCCCGCCGGGCCGGGCGTCACCCGAAGCGCCGTGATCATCGTGTGGCCGACGACGGACGGACGCGAGGTCCGCGTGGCCCACCGGCTGGGCCTGCTCGCCTCCATCTTCAGCGCCCGGCTCCGCGAGAAGCTGCAGGACCCGGCGAGCGGGGCGCCCCCGCCGGTTGCGCGGAGCTTCCCGAGCACGACCTATGCGGGATACGGCACGTTCACCGTCGACATCATCGCCGACGCCACCGGCGGCGATGCCGCCGCAGGCAGGCAGAAGGCGCTCAGCGCGACCCGGGCTGCGCTCGCAATTGCCGCGGACCTGTCGCGGAACGGGGTGACCGAGGCGGAGTTCGAGCACGCCAAGCAGTCCGCCCTCCAGGCGATTTCTGACACCACGCCCACGAACGACTACTGGCTGAGCTCGGTCCTGGCCGACGCCCAGGAGGAGCCGCAGCGCCTGGAATGGGCCCGGCACCGTCTCGACGACATGAATTCAATCACAAGAAACGAGATCACCGAGCTTGCCGCCGTATTCCTCGACCCGGTCCGCGCATCCCGCTTCCTGGTCACGCCCCGGTAGCAGGTTCCGTGAAACCCTCCGACTGGCGAGTCTTCAAGTTCGGCGGGCCGGTCGCCGGGGACCCGGTCGGCCCGGCGCCCCGCGTGCGGCTGGTGGAGGCCGCGCTGGCCGAGCCCGGCCGCCTTGCGCTCGTCGTGCCCTCCGCGGCCGGCGACGGCGCGGGACCCTCTGAGGAGTGCCGCCTGACGCTCGGGGCCGCGCGGGCGCTGGCCGATGCGCTCAGGGAGCGGGGCATGCCGGCGCGGGCGGTCGACGCCCGCGAATTCCTCGTGACCGACTCGCAGGCCGGCGCGGCCACCGTTGACTGGCCTGAGACGGTCCGCTGCTTCGCCGCGGCGGCGGCGGGCTGGGGCGGGGACATTCCCGTGGTGACCGGCGCGATCGCCCGCAACCGGGACGGCGGCGACACGACGCTTGGGCCCAGCGGGTCCGATTACACGGCCACGCTCCTTGCCGCGCTGCTGCGGGCGGCCTCGGTCACGATCTGGACGGAGACCCTCGGCGTGATGACGGCCGATCCGGCGATCGTCCCGGAGGCGCTCCCGGTGGCCCGCCTGTCCCACGGCGAGGCGCTTGAGCTCGCCTATTTCGGCACGCGGCTGCTGCATCCCCGAACAATCGCCCCGCTGCTCGATACCGGAACGGTCCTGACGATCCGGAGTTCCTCGGACCCTGCGGCCCCGGGGACCCGGATCGACGGCGGCGGCGATTCCGACCCGAACCGGCCGACCTGCGTTACAAGCCTGGAGAACCTGTCCCTCCTGACGATCGACTCGCGCCGCGCCGACGTCGGGCGTCCCGTCGGCGGCAAGGTCCTCCCCGTCCTGGCGGATGCCGGGGTCCGGGTGTGGCTGTCCGCGGAATCCACGCTGGGGCAGACTTTTTCCGCGGTCGTGCCGCGGGCCGACGAGGCCCGCGCGCTGCAGCTCGTGGAGTCCGGGCTTGCCGCCGAGCTGGCGAACGGCGACTTCACGCTCGGCCCCGCCCGCTCGCCGGTGACGCTGGTGACCCTGGTTGCCGAGGCGATGGGCCGGAGCCCGAACGTGGCGGGCCGGTTCTTCGGCGCGATCGGCCGGGCCGGCGTCGGTGTGCGCGCCATCGCCCAGAGCGCGGCCCTGCGCAGCATCTCCTGCGTCGTCGACGCCGATGACACCGCCGTCGCCGTGCGGACGATCCACGCGGCCTTCAACCTGTCCCATGCCGAGATCAGCGTCCTGCTATTGGGCAAGGGGCTCGTGGGACGGAGTCTCCTGGCCCAGATTGGCGAGCAGTCCCCGTCGCTCCGGGCGAACCACGACGTGCACGTGCGGGTCGTGGGCCTGGCGGACAGCTCCGGGGCCATCCTCGATCCCGGCGGGCTGGACGCGGGCTCGGCCGTGGAGCGCCTCCGCTCGGCGGCGGGAAACCGATCCCGGCGCAGCGTGGCGGACCTGCTGCCGGGGCTGGCCCGGCTCCCCAACCCGGTGATTGTCGACTGCACCGCGGCGGACGGCATGGAGGGACTCTACGCGCTGGCCTTCGCGTCGAACATCAATGTCGTCTCGGCCAACAAGAAGCCGCTGGCGCTGCCGCAGTCCGCGCACGACGCGCTCAAGGCCGCCGCGCGCAGCCACCACCGCGGCTACAGCTACGAGACGACGGTGGGCGCCGCCCTTCCCGTCATCGGGACGCTGAAGGACCTGGTCCGGACCGGCGACAAGGTCATCCGGGTCGAGGGCGCATTTTCCGGCACGCTGGGGTTCCTTTGCGAGCGCCTGGCCGCGGGCGAGCCCATGTCCGCGGCGGTCCGGCGCGCCCGCGAGCTGGGCTACACCGAGCCAAACCCGCGCGACGACCTTTCCGGCCTCGATGTCGCCCGGAAGGCCCTCATCCTGGCGCGCGAGCTCGGGCTCAGGCTCGACCTGTCGGGCGTCGCGCTCGAGCCGCTGGTGCCCGGGGCCAACCTCCGGGAGGACGACCCGGAGGCGTTTCTCGCCTCGCTTGTGTCGCTGGACGCGGCGATGGCCGAGCGCGTGGCCGGACTGGGGCGCCAGGGAAAGCTCCTGCGCTACCTCGCCCGGATTGAGCCGGGGGCGTCGGGTCCCCGGGTGGTGGTCGGGCCGGTTGGCGTCGACGCCTCCCATCCCGCCGCGGCGCTCCGCGGCGCGGAGGCCTTCGTGGCGTTTTACACGGCGCGGTACCGCGACTATCCGCTGATCGTCCGCGGCGCCGGGGCCGGCGGGGACGTGACGGCCGCCGGGGTCCTCGCGGACATCCTCAGGCTCGGGCAGAACGTCCGGGGCAGGGGCTGACGCCGGTTTTGGCTTCCCCTTTTTGCCCCGGCCCGCTGACTTTCCCGGGATGCGAATCGACTTCGAGAAACTGGCCCCGAGGGACGCCTACGGGTGGATGACAGGCACAATCTACCCGCGGCCGATCGCGTGGGTATCCACGATCTCGCCGGAGGGGAGGACGAACCTGGCGCCCTTCAGCTATTTCCAGGCGGTGGCCTCGAACCCGCCCGTCCTCATGTTTGTTCCCGCAAACAATCGGGGCGGGGTCAAGAAGGACACGCTCGTGAACATCGAGCGGGTCCCGGAATTTGTCGTGAACCTCGTGCCCTTTGAGCTCGCCGGCGCGATGAACAGCACCGCCGCGAGCCTTCCGCACGGCGAGAGCGAATTCGAGCGCTTCGGCATCGCGGCGCTCCCGAGCGAGCGCGTGCGGCCGCCGCGCGTGGCCCTCTCCCCGGTATCATTTGAATGCGCGCTGCACTCGATCGTGCCGATCGGGGAGGGACCGGGAGGCACGAACGTTGTCTTCGGGCGGATCCTCGTGGGGCATTTCAGCGACGAGGTGCTCGGCCCCGACGGCAGGCCCGATTCCGCCAAGCTCGACCTCATCGGGCGCATGGGCGGGGACTGGTACACCCGAACGACCGAGCGCTTCGAGGTCGAACGGCCCTGACCAGAGTTGGACAACAGCGTTTTTTCCGATCCAAAACTGATTCTCGACCAAGGCACGCCGCCTGAAGCTGCCCCGCCCATGGACCCTTACCCGCGCGCCCGACAGCTGATCGACAACGCCCACGACGCCGACCCGAAACGGGCCGCTGACGGCAGGGCGGCGGAACTCGTTTACGCCGACCGGCTCGAGGCCTGGGTCGTGGCGCTTGTGCCCGACGCCCGTCCCCTCCTGCGGCTTGCCGCCCGCAGCCAGCATCTGGAGCGCTTCCTCACGCCCCGCGACACCTTCCCGATGGACAAGGCAGGCTACCATGCATGGCGCCGGTCGCTCTATACCAAGCAGGCTGAGCGCGCGAAGGCCCTCCTATTCGAGGCGGGGGTGTCCGCCTCGGAGGCGGAGGAGGCCGCCCTCTGGGTGTCCAAGAGCGGCCTCAAGACCAACGCGGGCACCCAGGCCCTCGAGGATGCCGCCTGCCTGGTCTTCCTGGAAAATGAGATCAAAAACTTCGCGGCCCAGCATGCCGACTATCCCCGGGAGAAGTTCATCGATATCCTGCGCAAGACCTGGAGGAAGATGAGCCCCGCCGCCCAGCAGTGCGCCCTCGGGCTCTCCCTCGATCCGGTGATCAAGGCGCTCGTGGTCGAAGCGACGCAGAGCAGCTGATCGTCTTTGCAGGATTGGGTTTTGGAACAATCGCAGCCCAGGAAGCAGGCACACCTCCAGCCACACAGGGCCACGAAAGTGCGCGATTAAGCAGTGTTCGGTTGCGGAGCATCCATGCTGCCGCCCGTGTCCGCCAAGCAAGTCCCCATAATGAGGAAGGATCGGTTGTCCCGGGAGTAACTGGAACTTGGATTGCTTGGTCCGCTGCGTCGTGAACCGCATAGGTAATCATGGTATCGACGAGCAACGCTCTATCACGGGGCCCTAATCCGTAGCTGTCAGCCATCAGGCGCACCTGCCGCGCGCGTGCATCGGCCGAGGGCAATCCTTGCCGTTCGGCAATGTCGTCATCGTGCAGCTGGACGTTGAGCCAACAGACTTGGGCAAATTCGACCAAAGTGTCCACCGGCCCAGGGCGTCGAAGCCGTTGCCAATCACTCGTGGTGCGGCAGGAAAGCCAACGGTTTCCAGATGTCTGAGCAAGGCGTGAACACTCGGCGTCCACGCGCCTGCCCTCCGAAAGACCGTATTACCTTTGCGGGTGACAAGCGTGCGGCCCCCGCCGATGAGCGAAGTTTTTTGGGTGCCCTTTCGGCGCTTCGTCTGGCCTTTGCATTTACCGCTTCTTTTCATGGATTCACGATTGTTGATGCTATTGGGCGTCAAACGCGACCGAGAGCAACTCGTCGCGGGTACGCACTGAGCGCGACTGCCGCGATCATGGGCAGCACCTCAAGTACGAACATCCGTATGACTAGCATGCGCTTCATCGTCTTTGGCTAACGTTGTTTAGGCCAAACGTTTCATCGAGTTCGAAATCAATCTGTGCCGCCAGCAGAAAGGGGTCATGCCCCAACTCCTTAAATCCGACGTAACCTATTGATTGGTGACACCATGCAACAGCGAAATTGCTAGCGGAATTGAATGCCGGACATTACAGCTACAGGGAATTCCGATCTTAAGAACTCTCGAATCTCGAATGAGAGGCACCGGAAAATTAAGGAGTTGGGGCATGACCCCTTTCCGTCGCGTTGCGCTGCGCGCAGGCCGTCCCTCCAAATCGGCGGCTGAAAAGAGGCGGGCCAACTCCCTGCGGCAGCACCGGTTCCGCGAACGCCGAAAGGCGGAACTTGCGGCCCTGCGAAAGCTTCAGCCCGCGGCGGCCTGGAGGCGGGCGAGCGAGCGGGCGAGGTCGGCGGCGAGGACCGGCTTGGGAATGTAGTCGTTCATCCCGGCCTCAAGGCAGGTGTTCCGATCGCCCAGGAGCGCGTTGGCGGTCATCGCGACGATGTAAAGCGGGCACACCGCTTCCCCGTCGCTGCGCCGGCCCTCCTCCCATTCCCGTATCCGGCGGGTGGCCTCGTACCCGTCGACAACGGGCATCTGGCAGTCCATCAGGATCAGGTCGTAGGCCTTTTCCCTGACCGCGGCCATCGCCTTCTGGCCGTCGGCGACGACGTCGGCCCGGTGACCGAGCTTCTGCAGCTGGAGGACGGCAACCTGCTGGTTCACGGGATTGTCCTCGGCGACGAGGATCCGAAGCCGGGATTCGACCACCGGGGGCGGGGCCGCGGGGGCGGGAAGGGGCCCGGGCTCGGACGGCGCGGCCGGTTCGCCCGTCAGCGCGCCGGAAAGGGCCGCGGCCAATTGCAGCTGCCGCGGGGGCTTGGCCAGGCAAGCGTGGGTGCCGAGAATCCCGCGGTCGCGCCGCGCCGCGCGATTTCCCAGGGAGGCGAGCAGAACCAAGGCCGGGCTGGACGGCAGGGTCCCCTCGGCGATCAGGCGCGCGAGCTCGAAACCGGAGGTCCCCGGCAGTTCTAGGTCCACGACGGCGACGTCAAACGGGGCGCCCGCGGCCGCGGCCGCACGGATCATCGCCTCGGCCTCGGCGCCGCCGGCCGCCGACCGGACCTGCATCGCCCACGCCTTCAGCCGCCGCGTGAGGAACTCGCGGCTGGTGGCGTGGTCCTCGACCAGGAGCGCGCGCGCGCCCGCGAGCCCGGGCGGCGGACCCGCGCTCGGTGAGGGAACCTCCAGGGAAAATCCGGCGCTAAACCAGAAGGTGGAGCCGCGCCCCGGGGTGCTCTCCAGCCCGATCTCGCCACCCATCAAGTGGACGATCTGCCGGCAGATCGCCAGGCCCAGCCCGGTGCCCCCGAAATTCCGCGTGGTGGTGCCGTCGGCCTGCGCAAAGGGCTGGAAAAGCCTGCCCTGCGCATCGGGCGGGATCCCGATCCCCGTGTCGCGCACCGTGAAGCGCAGCGTCGCGGCCCGCTCGTTGGCGGAGAGCGCGGAGACCCGGACGGAGATCTCCCCGGAGTCGGTGAACTTGACCGCGTTGCCCACAAGGTTGAGGAGCACCTGCTGGAGCCGCCGCGCATCGCCGATCACGCGGGAGGGGACGTTTTCCTCGACGAGGCAGGACAGCTCCAGGCCCTTGGCCTGCGCCTTCTCGGCGAGCAGGCCGAGGCAGTCCTCGACCGGGTCGCGGAGGTCGAAGGCGACGGAGTCGAAGATGAGCTGCCCGGCCTCGATCTTGGAGAAATCGAGGATGTCGTTGAGGATCGCCAGAAGGACGTCCGCGCTGGAGCGGACCGTGTTCGCGAGCATGCGCTGCTCCCCCGTGAGGTTGCTGTCGAGCAGGAGCCCGATCATTCCAACGACGCCGTTCATCGGCGTGCGGATCTCGTGGCTCATGTTCGCCAGGAACTGCGCCTTGAGGCGGGTCGACTCCTCCGCGGCCGCGTGGGCCGAGCGGAGTTTCTCGTTGGCGCGGAACAGGTGGGCTTCCGTCCGGCGCCGCGCCCGTTCGGTGACGATGGTCATCGCCAGGGCGCCCGAGACCAATGCCAGGGCGACGTAGGTTCTCAGGATGAGCAGGTTGCGCGTCTCGCGGGCCGCCTGGGCCGCCTTCATGGTCCGGGTGATCAGCAGGCCCTTCTCGATCGCGAGGATGTCGCTGATGATCTTCTGGACGGGAAGGGTCATCGCGGCGGCCTGCGTCGTCTTGGCCATGCGCTCCGCGGTGGTGGTCACCCGGCGGCGGCGCTCCGCGATTCCCGCCGCATTGTAGTCCAGCCGGGCCCCGACCAGCGCGACCAGCCGGTCGGCAATCTCGCGCTGGGAAGGGTTGTCCGCCATCAGCCGGACGGCGCCCCGGACGTCCTGCCGGGTCTGCTCGGCCGCATCCTGGAACCGGATGGCGAATTTGCCCTCGGCGGCCATGTTGTAGAAACGCCGGGCCTCGTCCGCGGCATTCAGGTCCACGAGCACCTGCTCCAGCGCCCCGCGGACCTCGAAGGTGTGGGTCACCCACTGGTTCGCTCCCACCATCTCATCGTTGCTGCGCAGTGAAATGACACCGGCCGAGGCCAGGATCACCGCGGCGGCGGCGGCCATGGGAATGGCCGTGCTCAGCCGGCGGCCCTTGCGCCGCGCCCAGACCAGGCAGGCCGCCCCCAGGACCAGGATGCCGGGCGCCGCGGCCGGGGTGATGCCGGTGAACCGGTCCCAGTTCGACGCTGGCCTGAAACCGGAGACATAGCCAAGGACGATCAGGAGCACGACGCCCATGAGGAAGCCGCCGGCGACGGCGACCAGCCGGGGCCACGCGCGCTCGGTGGTCATCGCAAGCAGGGCGGTTGCCGCCACCGTGAAGGAGAGCGCGGAACTGGCCCCCATGGCCCCGGGCATGTCGCCGGGGAATTCCCCGCGGGCCATCAGCTCGCCGGGGGAAGCGGCCGCGTGGATCAGGTGCCAGCTCAGCACGGTCAGGGCCGCCACGCCCGCAACCCACGCGCACAGGCGCGAGAACCCGATCCAGCCCTGGGCCAGCGCGGAGAGGCCCGCGCCCAGGAGCCCGAGGCAGAGCGCGACGCTCGCGGGCGGCCAGCTCAGGACGCCCGAGCGGCTGACCGAGATCGCCGCCGCCAGCCCCAGCAGCGCGGCCCCGCCGCAGCGAAACCAAATCGTCGTGGCTCGATCGATCCGGCTGTCCGCGGGCGCCATGGGGACCTCGGGCTAGAGCTCCACCTCGATGGAGTCCCCGTTCACGAAGACGGGAAAGCTCTTCACGTCAGAATACGCCGGGGGGCAGAGGGACTTCCCGCTGGTCACGTCGAAGTCGGCGTAGTGCCAGGGGCAGCTGACGACCTTGCCCTGGAGGGGGCCGTCGGAGAGCGACGCGCCCGCGTGGGGGCAGATGTCGTCAATCGCGTGGATGCGCCCGTCGACGTTGAAGAGGCCGACGCGGGTTCCCGCGACCACGAAGGCCCGGCCCGTCCCGGGCGGCAGCGATGCAAGTTTGGTGACAGCGTGGCGTTGCGGCATGGCGGCGCAACCTAGCAGGAGAATCGCCCTTGTCGAGTGCGGGAAAGGCGGGCCGCTAGGGGGACTGCGCCAGCGCCGGCTCGGCGCCGGGGGCGAGGGCCTGGGGTTCGCCTGCGTAGCGCTCGATCAGGTTCACGACGCGCGTCGCGTAGTCGCGGGTCGGGGCCGGTATGCGGCCGGAGACGACCGCCCGCACCCCGCCGTTCCAGGCGGCGGCAATGTTCCAGTCCGTGGCCTCAATCCCGTTTCTCCCGAGGCGGCTGACGATCCACCGGTAGTGCCGGACCGCGACAGTGTCGGCGTAGGGCGTCCCCGCCCGCGAGAACGGGGCGTCGGTGTGCTGGCGCCAGACCGCGCTGCGAAACTGGTAGGGACCGAGCTCGCCGGCCGTGCCCGGAGGCGTGTCGTAGCGGTCGCCCGACTCGACCAGGCGAATCGCGTGGAGAAAATCCGGCGGGCTTGCGGCCCCGGCGGCGGCGCAGCGGAGCACTCCGGCTGCGATGAAGGCTGAGATCAGTGTCCTTGTGTTCATGACCAGCGGCGTGTCCTTGCTGCTGGGTGCCTGTGACCCCCCCGCCCGCGCCGGGTTCCCACGATAATCGGCTCGCCTGCGGCCGCGGCAGTTTGGAGACTCCGGGCCCATGACGACGATCAAGGACGGGGGGCACCGGCTGTTTGAGAGCGATCCGGAGACGGCGCGGACGGTCTCCGAAATGCTCATCGAGCTGGAGCGCGGCGGGATCGCCGCGGTCCGCCGCTACAGCGAGCGGTTCGACAACTGGTCCCCGGCGGACTTCGAGCTCGGCCCGGCGGAAGTCGCGCGGATCGTTGGCCGCCTCGATGCGCAGGTGGCGGCCGACACGCGCTACTGCCAGGACAACGTGAGGCGCTTCGCGCAGGCGCAGCGGGCGACCCTCGTGCCGATGGAGATGGAAATCCGCCCCGGGGTCGTGCTCGGGCACCGGCACATCCCGGTGGGCTCGGTCGGCAGCTACATCCCCGGGGGGCGGTACCCGATGTTCGGTTCCGCGCAGATGAGCATCATCCCCGCGAAGGTTGCCGGCGTTAGGACGGTGGTCGCCTGCACGCCGCCGGTGCCCGGCGAGGGCGCGTTCCCGGCGACGATCAACGCGATGCGGGAGGCCGGGGCGGACCGCATCTTCATTGTCGGGGGCGTCCCGGCCCTCGCGCTGATGGCGATGGGCATGGGGGTCGTCCAGCCCGTCGACATCCTCTGCGGCGCGGGCAACAAGTTTGTCGCCGAGGCGAAGCGCCAGCTCTTCGGCCGCTGCGGGATCGACCTGCTCGCCGGCCCGACCGAGATCATGGTGATCGCCGACGACGGGGCCGACCCCTCCCTGGTCGCCTGCGACCTCCTCGGGCAGGCGGAGCACGACCCGAACAGCGGCATCGCGCTTGTCTGCCTCAGCGAGGGCTTCGGGCGCCGGTGCCTCGCCGAGGTCGAGCGGCAGCTGGCGACCCTCCCGACCCGCGAAATCGCCGCGCAGAGCTGGGCGGCGAACGGCCGGATCCACGCGGCGGGGAGCAGGGAGGAGGCCGTGGCGATGAGCGACGACTACGCGCCGGAGCACCTCGAGCTGCACGTCGCCGACCCGGATTTCTACGTGTCACGACTTTCCAACTACGGCTCACTCTTCATCGGCGAGGAGACGACGGTCGCCTATGGGGACAAGTCGATCGGGACCAACCACATCCTCCCGACCAGCCGCGCCGCCCGCTACACCGGCGGGGTGTGGGTGGGAAAATTCCTCAAGACGGCAACGTACCAGCGCATGACCCCCGCGGCGTCCGTCGAGGTCGGCCGGGTGACGTCGCGCCAGTGCAGGGTCGAGCGGATGCTGGCCCATGCGATCACGGCCGACGTGCGGGTCGCGCGGTTCGGCGGCGCCGCCCCCGGGGGCGCGGGCCCGCTAGCTCCCGGCGCCGGCGCCCGCTGAGAAGCGCTCCCACGCCCCGATGGTCCGGTCGTCGGCCGGATCCGAACCCGCGTCGGCGATGGTGCCGCGCCGGTCCATCCAGGCCACGGTCCGGCGCACACCCTCCGCGTAGGGCATCGCGGGGACGTACTCGGGGATGTCGCCGTTGATCCTCGCGTTGGAGTAGACAGCGTGAAAGCGGAGGATTTCGGCGAGGGGGGCGTAGCGCACCGGGTCGACCGAGAGCAGGAAATCGGTCGGCAGGTGCACGATCCGCGGCTCCGGCGCGCCGATCGCCGCGGCGGTGCGCCGCGTGTACTCATCCCAGGTCACGACCTCGCCGCCGACGATGTTGTAGGCCCGGCCGACGCATTTGTCCCGGCCGGCCGCATGCGCGAATCCCACGCCCACGTCCTCCGAATAGGCGCTCTGCCAAAGCCCGTGACCGTCGCCGCTGACAATGACCGGAAGGCCCTTGCGCAGCCTGTCCACGAAGGTTGCCGCCCAGCCGGTGCTGTTGATGACGATCCCGCCGGGGCCGTAGGTGTGGGCGGGGCGGAAAATCGTCGCCTTCAGCGCCCCGTCGGCGGTGGCGCGCAGGAAGACCCGCTCGCACGCGAGCTTGTCGCGGCCGTAGGCGGAGTGGGGGTTCTGCGGCGTGTCCTCGGTCGTCGGAATCACGGCCTGGGTGTTCCCGTAGGTGCAGACCGTGCTGCAGAAGATAAAGTGCCCGCAGCGACCGGCGAAGGCCCTCAGGTCGCTCTCCGCCTGGGCGGGCCGGAAGCAGATCATGTCGATCACCGCGTCCCAGGTCCCCGACGAGCGCATTGCATTCTCAAAGGCCGGGAAATCGTCGCGATCGCCGGCCAGCCGCGCCACGCCCCCGCCGAGGAGGTTCTCGGTGCGGCCACGGTTGAAGACGGTCACCGAAGCTCCGCGGCCCTCCAGGGCCTTCACGATGCCCGTGGAAATCAGGCCGGTTCCGCCGATGATCAGGATTTTCATGGAGATTGTGCGCAGAATCGTGAGGGAGATTTCGGATTTGAACAGGAAGCAGCGGTGTTAGTGGGCAAGGGTAAAATCTGGATCCTGGATGAGTCTGTTGAGTAGGCAGAGCAACTTGCGCATAACGGCTACAAGGCAGACGTGGACGGCTTTACCCTTGGCACGCAGACG
>CAITEC010000047.1 GCA_903891325.1 uncultured Opitutaceae bacterium | reverse complement strand
CGTCTGCGTGCCAAGGGTAAAGCCGTCCACGTCTGCCTTGTAGCCGTTATGCGCAAGTTGCTCTGCCTACTCAACAGACTCATCCAGGATCCAGATTTTACCCTTGCCCACTAACACCGCTGCTTCCTGTTCAAATCCGAATGGACATTCGTAACCCGATGCCCAGACCGTACTTCTACCCCTTGCCGGGCGCTACTTGGAGAGCTGCGTCTTCAGGAACTCGACGCTCCCGCGCATCGAGGTGTCCTGCTCCATCATGTTGTCCACCGACTTGCACGCGTGGATGACCGTCCCGTGGTCCCGGCCGCCGAAGGCGTCGCCGATCTCCTGGAGCGACTGCTTCGTGAGCGTCCGGGAGAGGTACATGGCCACCTGGCGGGGTATCGCGATGTTGTTCGGGCGCCGCTTGCTCGTCATGTCGCTGTGGCGGATCTGGAAGTGGTCGGCCACCCGCTTCTGGATCGTCTCGATCGTGAGCAGCGTCTGGGCCTGCTCGATGAGCATGTCGTGCAGGAGCCGCTCCGCGGCCGGCACGTCGATCGGCTTGCTGAAGAGCGATGAGTGGCTTGCAACCCGGATAAGGGCGCCCTCCAGGCGCCGGATGTTGCGGGTGATATTCTGCGCGATGAAGGCGATGACCGACTCGGGAATCTCGCACTTCAGGCTGGCCGCCTTCGAGCGCAGGATCGCGAAGCGGGTCTCGTAATCGGGCGCCTGGATGTCCGTGGGAAGGCCCCACTCGAAGCGGGAGACGAGCCGCGACTCCAGCTTGACGATCTCGCTCGCCCGCCGGTCGCTCGAAAGGACGATCTGCTTCCCCGACTCGAACAGGTCGTTGAAGGTGTGGAAGAATTCCTCCTGGATCCGCTCCTTGCCGGCCAGGAACTGGACGTCGTCGACGAGCAGCAGGTCGGCGTGGCGGTAGCGCTGGCGGAACTTGGTCAGGCTGTTTTCCTGGAGCGCCTGGATGAACTCGTTGGTGAACTTCTCGGTCGAGAGGTAGGCCACGCGCGCGTCCGGGTTGCTGCGGAGGACGGCGTGGCCGATCGCCTGCATCAGGTGGGTCTTGCCCAGCCCGGTCTCCCCGTAGATGAAAAGGGGGTTGTAGGCCTGGGCGGGAGCCTGGGCCACCGCCATGGAGGCGGCGTGCGCCATCTGGTTGTTCGACCCGACCACGAAGCTCTCAAATGTGTTGCGGGGGATCAGCGTGCCAACGGTCGGGCCCCGTTCGTCGATGCGCGCGGCCCTGCGGGCGGTAGCGGCCCGGACCCGGGCGGCGGCCGTGGCGGCCTCGACGGAGGCCCGCGCCGGCGCGGGGCTTCCCGGCCGGGCGTGCGTGGTGGCGTCAACTTTCCGCAACGTGACGCTCACCGTCCTGCCACAGGTCAGCCGCAGGCGCTGGGTGATCAGGTCCAGGTAGTTGTCGTGGATCCAGATAGCGGCGAAGTCGTTGGGCACGCCCAGGACCATCGAATCCTCCGTGGCCTCAAGGCAGAGCATCGGCTCAAACCACATCTGGAAAACGTCCTCCGGGAAGAGCGACTTGAAGTCGCATTTGACGGTTTCCCAGAGGCTGGGATTGAGGGACAACGATGGCATGGGGCGGTCGGGGAGGCGGTTTTATTCACACTGGCCCGCCGGGTGACCTTTCATGACCTCCATTTGGGACCCGCTCCAGACATCTTTCCCTGAAAAAATTGGTTGGGGGCCATCAATGAGGGGTAGGGCGGGGGGGTATGGTTTTAAGTAATTGATGGCCAGGAATTAACATCGCTTTCGTGGAAACGTCCGGGCTGGGGACTAAATAGGGGCTATGAAAGAACGGACCGACGACGAAACAGTGCTGGACGAGGGTCGACTAACTGTGAACCAAAAAAGCATTTCAAGATGAACTTTCTGACAAGTTATTAACACCGATGCTGAGCATAACTTTTTTAATTTTTTCGTTGCCACGAACGGGCCCACTCAGGTGAGTGAAAACACGACGCGTCCGGGCGTAATTTCCGGAAAATTACATCGCCCTGCAGGCGGCTTGGGAAGCGGGCGCGATGGTTACAGCCTCGTTACGGAACGGTGACGCGGCCGCCGATTTTGAATACAGCCTGCGCGGCAAATCACGCCGGCGCGGCGGCCGGCTCGAACCATTTTCCGCGCTCCTTGATGAGCGCGATCAGGCGCGCGTCGGCCTCGTCCTGCGGCAGGTTGTACTGCACGCACTGCCTGCCGACGTAGAGGTTGATCTTGCCGGGCGCCCCCCCGACGTAGCCGAAGTCCGCGTCGGCCATCTCGCCGGGGCCGTTCACGATGCAGCCCATGATCGCGATCTTCACGCCCTTCAGGTGGCCGGTCTGGGCGCGGATGCGCTGGGTCGTCGTCTGGAGGTCGAAGAGCGTGCGTCCGCAGCTTGGGCAGGCGACAAACTCTGTCTTTGATATCCGGGCTCCCGCGCCCTGCAGGACGTTGTAGGCGAGCCGCACCGAGCGGGCCGCGTCGCCCTCGGTTTCGACGCTGACCAGGTCGCCGATGCCGTCGCAAAGGAGGCTGCCGGTGAGGATGCTGGCCTCGATGAGCTTCGAGAGGAAGCTGTTGCCGCCCTGGATCGCGTTGCCCGGCGTGTTCCGGATCCAGATGGGTGCGCGCAGCCCGAGCCGGTCGGCGGCGGCGGCCAGCAGGCGGTAGGAACCCGGCGCGTGCGCCGGAAGGGCCGGCCCGGACAGGGTGAGGATCAGGCGCTCCTCGCCGGCGGCCTTCAGCCCGGGGGCGAGGCCGGGGAGGTCCGCGGGGCCGATGTCGCAGGCCAGGAAAAACCCCTGGCGCCGGGCCAGGGAACCGAATTCCGCGAGGAGGGCGCCCTCGTCGGCGGCAAAGCGGCGCAGGAGGACAACCGGCGACCCGGACCCGGACACCGGGCCGAGGGCGCGTTCGCAATCCGCGGCGCCGACCGCTCCGTCCAGTTCCAGGACAATGAATGCGGGCGTCAGGGCCTCGGCGGCCCGCAGGGCGGTGGCAATCGGGGCCAGCGCGGCGGCCGAGCCGACGGGGACCAGGAGGCCTTCCGCGGGGGTGTCGGAGAGCTTCGGATCCCTGAAGCCCGCGGCGGGATTCGCCAGGTCTCCGGGCGGCACCTTCACAATCACGCGCGGGGGCTGCCCGGGCCCGACTGCCAGCGATCCGCCCAGGCGGAGTGCCGCGGTCGGCCGCCGGGCGAAGTGAAAGGGATCAACCGGATCGGGCGCCGTGTCGGCGGCGCCGGCCGCGCCCCAGAGGGACATCGCCTTGTCGGCGATCGCCCGGGCAACGGGGATCTCGTAGACGCTGTCCTCGGTCAGCGACACGCGAATGGTGTCGCCGAGCCCGTCGAGCAGGAGCGATCCGATGCCGATCGACCCCTTGATCCGGCCGTCCTCGCCGTCGCCCGCCTCCGTGACGCCGAGGTGCAGGGGATAGCTCATCCCCTCGCCCAGCATCCGGTCCACGAGCAGGCGGTAGGCCTCGATCATGACCTTCGGGTTGGAGGACTTCATCGAGAGGATGATCTGGTCGTAGTCGTGGGACGCGGCGATCCGCAGGAACTCCAGGGCGCTCTCGACCATTCCCAGGGGCGTGTCGCCGTAGCGGTTCATGATCCGGTCGCTGAGCGAGCCGTGGTTGGTGCCGATCCGCATGCTGCGGCCCAGCTCCCTGCAGCGCCTCACCAGGGGGGAGAAGGCCTCGTGCAGCCGCTGCAGTTCCCGGTCGTAGTCCGCGTCGCTGTACTCGTGGACGGCGAAGCGCTTCTTGTCGGCGTAATTGCCCGGGTTCACCCGGATCTTCTCGACGTGCTCCACGGCCTCCATGGCGGCCGAGGGCAGGAAGTGGATGTCGGCGACCAGCGGGATTTCCCCGAAGCCGGCGGCGGTCAGGCGCGAGCGGATGTCCCGGAGGCACCGGGCGGCCTGCACGTTGGGGGCGGTGATCCGGACGATCTCGCAGCCCACCTCGGCCAGGGCGATCGACTGGCGGACGGTCGCCTCGACGTCCTGGGTGTCGCTCGTGGTCATCGACTGGATCCGGATCGGGTTGGAGCCGCCGACGCCGACCCGCCCGACCCTCACCTCGATGGTCTTCCGGCGCACGGTCGTGAAGCGTGAGGCGCAGTAGGACATTTTGGGTGCCGCTCGTGCTCCTGGATATCCCCGCAATCAGGGCTTCGCCGGCGGCAGCGCGGCCCGTTCCGCCCGCGCGTCGGAGACCCAGTGCCTGACGTTGAAATAGCTCACGTAGATGATCATCGAGAAGAGCAGGACCATGAACAGGCTCTGCGTCGCCGCAACGAAGTTCGCCGGGAGGGCGCGCCGGCGCAGCCGGCCGATCGTGGCAAAGAGAATTTGGCCGCCGTCCAGGACGGGGATCGGCAGCAGGTTGAATATCGCGAGGTTCACATTCACGAGGATCGTGAACCCGAAGACCTCCCGCAGTCCGTTTTCAACGGCGATGTTGAAGATGTGGACGATGCCGATGGGGCCGGCCATCTTCGACAGGCCGATGTCCGAATGGGGATTGAGCAGGCTCCAGAGGGTGCGGAAGGTCATGGTCACCTGCTCGCTGATTTGCGCGAAGGGGGAGGGGTAGACCATGTGGAGCCCGGGCGAGTAGTAGATGCCCAGGTCCGCGTCGGGATTGCCGGCGATCGCCGCGGGGATGGCGACCGCGGTCTCGATGCCGGCGCGCCGGATCACCAGCGCGATCGGCGTGCGCCGGCCCTTGGACTGGCAGGCGTCGATGGCGGCGAAGCTGAGGACGGGGGAACCGTCCGCCCGGATGATTTCATCCCCGGCGAGGATGCCCGCCTTGGCGGCCGGGGAACCCGGCTCAACCTGGTAGACGACCGCCGGGCACGCGGGCGCGATCCCGACCTGCCGGTACTGGTCTTCGCGCTCGAGGACCGGCAGCACGGTGACGTCCATGGCCCGGCCGTCGCGCAGGATGGTGAATGTCGCCCGCGGCCTTCCCCGGGCGTCGCGCCCGGCGCTGGTGGCGAGCAGCTCCTTCAGGATATTCCAGTCGGTCACCGCGTGGCCGTCGACGGCCTGGACAGTGTCGCCCGCCTTCAGGCCGGCAACGGACGCGGGACTGGGGACGGAGCTGCCGTCCTGGAGCCGCAGGACCGGCTGCACGTAGCCGATCCGGGTGGTCTCGAACATGTTGCTCGCGGGCTGGCCGATGACGGAGATGACGCAGGCCAGGCAGAAGGCAAAGAGCAGGTTGAAGGCCGCGCCGCCGGCAAACACGATCATCTTCGAGGCGTAGCCGACCGCCGGCAGGTCGGCGGCGGCGACATCGCTTTTCCCCTCGATCGGGGCCAGGTCGGCGAGCTGCGGGAGCAGCACGTAGCCCCCGAAGGGGATCCAGGCGAGCCGGTACTCGACCCCGTCGCGGCCCCGGTGCGACCAGATCGCCGGCCCAAAGCCGATCGAGAAGCGCTCGACCCGCAGCCCGCGCCGCCGGGCGGCGACGAAGTGCCCGAGCTCGTGAACGAAGATCGAGCCGCCGAAGAAGACCACGACCATCAGGGTCGACCAGAGATTGGCCAGGATCGAGTGGAGGGGATTCAAGGGAGTTTGCGGTTAGATTCGGGTGGGAAGGCTGGAGATTTCCGACGCGGCGACCCGCCGGGCCTCGGCGTCGGCCTCCAAGACCGCGTCCAAGCTGGCGGGTTCGAAATTCGGGACCAGGGCGACAGTCTGCTCGACGATCCTGGAAATCGCAAGAAAGGGGATGCGGGAGCCCAGGAACGCCCCGACGGCGACCTCGTTGGCCGCGTTGAACACTGCGGGGGCCGCCCCGCCGGTCTCCATCACCCGGCGCGCGAGCCCGAGCATCGGGAAGCGCTCCTCGTCGACCGGCCGGAACTCAAGCGACACCATCCGCGAGAAGTCCAGCGGCGCGGAGACCCCGGCCGGGCGGTCCGGGTGCAGCAGGGCGTGCTGGATGGGAAAGGTCATGGACGGGGGGCAGAGCTGGGCGAGCATCGCCCCGTCGTTGAACTCGACCAGGCAGTGAACGATGCTCTGCGGGTGGAGGACCGCCCCGCACTGGTCCGGCTTCAGCCCAAAGAGCCACTGGGCCTCGATCAGCTCCAGGCCCTTGTTGGCGAGCGTGGCGCTGTCCACGGTTATCTTTGGTCCCATCGCCCAGTTGGGATGGCGGAGGGCGTCGGCGGGGGTCGCGTGCTCAAGTCGCGCGGCCGGCCAGTCGCGGAAGGCCCCGCCGCTGGCGGTCAGGAGGATCCGGCGGACGGCTGACGAGGGATGGCCCTCCAGGCACTGGGAAACCGCGTTGTGCTCGCTGTCAATCGGGAGGAGCCTCGCGCCGTGCTTCCGGGCGGCGGCCATGACGAACCGGCCGGCGAGGACGAGGATTTCCTTGCTCGCCAGGGCGAGGTCCTTGCCGGCCGCGAGGGCGGCCAGGGCCGGCTCGAGCCCGGCGGTCCCGACCACCGCGACCAGGACGACGTCCGCATCGGGCATCGCGGCGAGTTCGGCGAGCCCGGAGGGGCCGCCGTGGAACTCCGTCCCGGCGGGGAATTCGCCGGACTGCCGTGCGGCGGCAAACGCGTCGCCATCGTAGATTCCGACCCGACGCACCCCGAATTTCCGCGCGATGCCGGCGAGTTTCCGCCAGTCCGATCGCGCCGCAACGGAGGCCAGCTCGAGCCGGTCTGCGTGCGCGGCGATCACCTTCAGCGTGCTTTCGCCGATCGACCCGGTGGCGCCAAGGAGCGCAACGCGCTTTTTCTTCATGGGCGCGCCTCCTACCGCATTCCCAGCAGGTAATAGCCGACGGGGGCGGCGAGCAGCAGGCTGTCGACAACGTCGAGCATGCCGCCGATGCCGGGGATCCCGCCGCCGGAGTCCTTGACCGCCGCCTGGCGCTTGATGACCGACTCGACGAGGTCCGAGAGGATCCCGACCAGCGCAAGCGGCAGCGCGACCAGCGCGGCCCGAAGGGGGGTCAGGGCCGCCGGCCAGTCGGCGCCGGCGTGCGCGCGGGCCGCCCAGGCGCCGAGGGCCCCGATGAGCATGGAGGTCGCGATCCCGCCGGCGGCCCCCTCCATCGTCTTCTTCGGGCTGATTTGCGGCGCCATCGGGTGGCGGCCGGCCAGGAGGCCCGTCACCAGGGCCCCGACATCGCAGAATTTTGTCACGGCAACCAGCCAGATGCAAAGGAGGAGCCGGCCGTCGGGCGTGCAGGGATCGCCGGCGGCCAGGGGGGTCACGATCCGCACGAGGTATTGGAGCAGGAGCGCGACGTAGACCAGGCCGAAGAGCGTGGAGGACAGCGCCTCGACGCGCTTTTCGGGGGGCCTTTCCGCGATGATCCT
The DNA here is from genome assembly GCA_903891325.1 of uncultured Opitutaceae bacterium. Lineage (GTDB taxonomy): Bacteria > Verrucomicrobiota > Verrucomicrobiia > Opitutales > Opitutaceae > Palsa-1447. The sequence goes on along the minus strand of CAITEC010000047.1, from coordinate 1,576 downwards.
GACGGACAGGACGAGGACGGCGAGCGGAAGCAGGGGGTGGGCCGGCCGCCCGAAGCGCTCCTCGACCCAGGGGGCCGCGGTGATGAGCGCGCCGAAGAACATCCCGAGCCGGGCGAAGGGGGCGCGGCCCGCCGCCGCCTGGATCCGGTAGAATTCGCGCAGGGCCAGCACCGAGCACAGCGCGATCAGGGCCACCGCCCCGGGGGTGCGGAATATCCGGAGCGCGGCGAGGACCACGACCCAGAGGAAAACGGTGCTGGCGATTCGCTTGGCCACGGCGGGGTTACTGGGCGGCCGGCGCGGCGGACTTGCCGACCTGCTCGCTGGTCAGCCCGTAGCGGCGCTCGCGGCGGCCGTACTCGGCGATCGCCGCGGCCAGGTCCTCCTTCGAGAAGTCCGGCCAGAGGACGGGCGTGAAGACGAATTCCGCGTAGGCGGCCTGCATGAGCAGGAAGTTGCTGATCCGCGTCTCCCCGGAGGTCCGGATGACCAGGTCGGGGTCGGGCATGCCCGCGGTGTAGAGGTAGCGGCTGAAGGTTTCCCAGGAGCTGTCGTCGGGCTTTTCCCGGCCGGCGGCCACCGCCGCGGCGTAATCCCGGGCGGCGTCCGCGATCTCGGTGCGCGACCCGTAGTTGAGCGCCAGGTTGAGCGTGTATCCGGTGAAGCCGGCGGTCGCCTCCTCGGTGGCCGCCAGGAGGCGGCGGACTCCCGGGGGCATCCCCTCGATCCGGCCGATCGTCCGGAAGCGGACCCGGTCCCGCACGAAGGTCTCCAGCTCCTTCCTGAGGTAAAACTCGAGGAGGCCCATCAGCCCGCCCACCTCGTCGGCCGGCCGGTTCCAGTTTTCGGCCGAGAACGCATAGAGGGTCAGCATGCCCACCCCCAGGTCCCTCGCCGCGAAGGTGATCGTCCGGACGGCCTCCACGCCCCTGCGGTGCCCCTCCAGCCTCGGGAGGCCCCGGCGCCGGGCCCAACGCCCGTTGCCGTCCATGATGATGGCGACATGCACGGGGACTTCGGGGCGGGCGGATGTCATGCGACGGTTGGCGAGGCTAGCGCCGGGCCCCGGACTTTGACAAGTGGCAACCTGACGCGCATTGTTCGGCCATGAAACGCACCCTGGGCCGCACGGCCATAACCGCGGCGCTCGCGACCCTGCCCGGATGGAAATTCAGGCGCGACGCCCTTGAGAAGACGTTCAAATTCGCCGGATTCCCGGACGCGCTGGCATTCATGCTGCGGGCCGGGTTCGAGGCCGAGGCGATGAACCACCATCCGGACTGGAGGAACTGCTACAACCGGGTGGTCGTCCGCCTGAACACGCACGACGCCGGCGGAGCGGTCACCGGCAAGGACGTGGAGCTGGCCCGGAGGATTGATCAATGCTAAGGGGTCATGTCCCAACTCCTTGATTTTTGGAATTAAGGAGTTGGGACATGACCCGAATGGCGCTTAGATAAGGCGTAAAACTTTTTTATTAAGGGGCTTGCGGCGTTCGGTATCCGGGAATCGAAGACGCATGATCTGGCGGGTGAGACGGTACATCTCCTCGAGGATAGATTTAAGGCGCCGGTGT
>CAITEC010000046.1 GCA_903891325.1 uncultured Opitutaceae bacterium | reverse complement strand
CCGCAGACACCCTCCTCGAACGTGTTCGGCGGCGGGCGCCGCTGAGGACCGGCGGCTCCGCCCCGACATGAGCGCCGTCGTCAAGCTTGAGGCCATCCAGAAGGTCTACGATTCCGGGGAGGTGAAGGTGCACGCCGTCCGGGGAATATCGCTGGAGATCGGCCGCGGCGAATTTGTCGCGATCATGGGGCCCAGCGGATCGGGCAAGTCCTCGCTCATGAACGTCCTGGGCTGCCTCGACCGGCCGACGGGCGGCCGGTACCTCCTCGACGGGGTCGACGTCTCCGCCCTGGACCGGAACGCCCTGGCCGACCTGCGCAATCGGAAGCTGGGCTTCGTCTTCCAGGGATTCAACCTGCTCTCGCGGACCACCGCCCGCGAGAACGTCGAGCTGCCCATGCTCTACGGCCATCGGCGGATCGAGCGCCGCGAGATGCGCGAGCGGGCGATGCACTGCCTCGAGATTGTCGGCCTGGCCGGCCGCGCCGGGCATTTTCCCAGCCAGCTCTCCGGCGGCCAGCAGCAGCGCGTCGCGATCGCCCGGAGCCTGGTCAACGAGCCTCAGGTGCTCCTGGCGGACGAGCCGACGGGCAACCTGGACAGCAAGACCTCGATCGAGGTCATGGGCGTCTTCCAGAAGCTCAACGACCAGGGCATCACGATCCTCATGGTGACGCACGAGCTCGACGTCGCCCACTTCTGCAAGCGCAACCTCGTCGTTCGCGATGGCCGGATCGCCAGCGACGTGCCCGTGGCGGGCCGCTCGATGGCGGAGCCGGAGCTGGCCAAGCTGCTCGAGGCCGAGCAGGCCGCCAAGCTGGCTGGCTGAACCCGGGCCACCCATGCACTTCCTCTCGATTGTCACCATCGCCGTCCGCGCGCTCCGCCGCAACAAGATGCGCTCGGTCCTCACCGCGCTCGGCATGATCATCGGCGTGGGGGCCGTGATCACCATGGTGAGCATCGGCGACGGCGCGCAGGCCCAGGTCGAGGCCCAGGTCGCCAGCCTGGGCCAGAACATCATCCTGATCTTCGCCGGCAGCTCCACGACGACGGGGGCCCGGGGCGGCTACGCAAGCGCCGGAACCCTGTCGGTCGATGACGCCCGCGAGATCCAGTCCCAGATCCGCGGCGTCAGCGCGGTCAGCCCCGAGGTCCGGACAGGCAACCAGGTGCTGGCGAACGGCCTGAACTGGTACACGACGATCCTCGGCGAGAGCGATCAGTACCTGGCGATGCGGCAGTGGCCGCTCTCCACCGGGGCGATGTTCGGCGACCAGGAGATCCGCAGCGCGGCGAAAGTCTGCGTCGTCGGCGACACGATCGTCCGGAACCTCTTCCCCGACGGCGACGCGGTCGGCAAGACCCTCCGGATACGCAACCTTCCCTTCAAGATCCTCGGCGTCCTCCAGGCCAAGGGCTTCTCGCTGCAGGGGACCGACCAGGACGACATCGTGATCGTGCCCTACACGAGCGCGATGAAGCGGATCGCGCGGCAGACCTTCCTGCGCACGATCAACGTGCAGGGCGAGGAGACCGACCGGATGGCCGCGGTGGAGGAGGACATCGCCAACCTCATCCGCGACCGGCACCACATCATGCCGGGCCGGGAGGACGACTTCTCGATCCGCGACCAGCAGGAGATCGCGGCGGCCGCCACCGCCAGCACCCGGGCGATGACCTTCCTCCTGGGCGCGATCGCGAGCGTCTCGCTGGTCGTCGGCGGGATCGGGATCATGAACATCATGCTCGTCTCCGTGACCGAGCGCACCCGCGAGATCGGCATCCGGATGGCCGTCGGGGCCCATGGAAGCGACGTCCTCGCGCAGTTCCTGATCGAGGCGGTGGTCCTCAGCCTCATGGGCGGGGGACTGGGGATCGCGGCCGGCGTGGGCGGCGCGACGCTCCTTTCCCGGATCAACAACTGGCCGGTCCTCGTGTCCACGGGTGCGATTGTCGTCGCCTTCCTCTTCAGCGGCGCCGTCGGGATATTCTTCGGCTACTACCCCGCCCGCCGCGCCGCCAGCCTGAACCCGATCGACGCGCTGCGCTACGAATAGCCCCCGGGGTGGTGGGTCTG
>CAITEC010000045.1 GCA_903891325.1 uncultured Opitutaceae bacterium | reverse complement strand
TCCTCCGGACGGGGGGCGTCCCCCGTGGCGGCGCCGGTGACGATGACCGCGTCGCCCCGCATGAATTCCACGGCGCGGGCCGTTGCGCCGATCCCAATGTCCGCCGTGATCGCGTGCGAGCTGTGCTTTTTCTTGATGTCGGCCCAGACCTGGACGCGCTCCGCGCCGACGGCCCGCCGGTACCGGAGCAGTTCCGCGGCCGACGATTGGATCAGCCCCTCGTCGGCGACATGCGCAAAGCTGAAGCCCTCGACCCGGACAAAGTCCAGCCCGGCCGCCAGCGCGACGGCAAGCGCCTCCTTGTTGGCCCCTGCCAGGACCTGCACACCGCAGGGAAGGCCGCTTGCCTCCCTGACCGCCCGCGCAATCACGGCCATCGCGGCGACAATCTCGGGCCCGACACCGCCCCGCAGGTAGGGGGTGTCGTGCATGTTCTCGATCAGGCAGCCGTGCAGTCCCTCGCCCCTGTAGATCCCCGCGTCGCGCAGGGCCAGGGCCTCAATCCTGCGGAGCCCGAGGGAGCCCGCCGGGGTGCCCGGGAGCGCCCCGAGGTGGATCATGCCGATCACCGGCCGCGGTGTGCTGAATGGTGTTCCGGTGGAGGGCACGGGATTGGAGCCTACAGCCGGCGGGCCGAAAAATCCAAGCCAACAGTAATCGGCTCAAGTTCGGGGGCGCTGCGCCGATAGGAAGGGACGGGCGGGCCCCTTCGGGCCCCCTTCCCGCCTTCGCAGGCCCAAAGGTCCCAAACACAATGCTGGCAACCGAGCCCACGGCCTGCTCCGATCCGCTCTATTTCATCGCGGCCCCGACGCCGCAGCTTCGCGCCGTGGTTTCCGAGCAGCGGTCAATCCTCGCAGCGGCGGATTTCGGCGAGCTTGTCGCCACGCTGCGCCAGGTGTTCGACAAGTACACAGCCGCCCTCTGGGACGCCGCCCCCGGGAAGGAACGCGCCCGCGTCCTGCACGGGCTCATCGAGCAGTCCTTCGCGGCGGCTGCCGGCGTGGCGGGCAGTTGCCGAAAGGGATGCTGCGGCTGCTGCCACTGCGAGGTGGAGATCACCGCCGACGAGGCGGAGGTGTTGCGCGCCGAGGTTGCAGGCGGAACGATCATCGATCGGCATCGGCTCCGCACGCAGGCGCTGCGCGAACGCAAGAGCCCGGAATGGGGCAAGTTCTGGAGTCGGGACAATCAGTGCGTCTTTCTCGGATCCGACGGCGCCTGCCAGGTGTACGCCAACCGCCCGTCCGCCTGCCGGAAACTCATCGTGACGACGCCGGCGACCGCCTGCACGACATCCGGGGCCACGGTCGCGCCGCTTCGCGTCCTCCTGGCCGAGGTCGCCCTCAGCGCTGCGCTCAGCCTGCCCGGCGCCTCCGTCGGCTCGCTTTCCCGGATGCTCGATCCCCTGCTGCCCGCCCTGGCCGTGGCGGGATGATTCAGATTCCCGGGCCCGGCGCCTTGAACGCGAAGGCGAAGAAGGCGGCGACGCCCAGGAAGGCGAAGGCCACCACGTAGTTCCACGCAATCCTCTCCTTGAGGTAAATGGTGGCGAACCCGATGAACACGGCGATCGTCACAACCTCCTGGATGATCTTGAGCTGGTACCCGGAAAACCGGACGTAACCGAGGCGATTGGCGGGCACCGCAAGGCAGTACTCGACAAGGGCGATCGCCCAGGAGACCAGGATTGCCTTCCACAGCGGCCACGCATGTCCGTACTTCAGGTGGCCGTACCAGGCGAAGGTCATGAATATATTCGAGCAGAACAGGAGGATGAGGGTGCTCATAACCCGAGGGATAGCAGCCTCCGCTGCGGTCAGGCAACTGCTCGTTCCCGCGCCCCCGTGGCCGCCGTCCAGCACCCGCGCAGGGCGTTGCCGAATCGGGCCCCCTGCCCGGCGTGGTCCATGAGGGGCGAACCCGCGAGTGCGGCGCGAAGCGCCCCCGCATTGGTCCCGCCGCAAAACCGGCTGCGCGCCAGGTCCGCCGCAATCGCCGCGTACTCCTCCCAGGTCCGAGCCACCCACTCGGGGCGCCCGATGGCGGCGAGCAGGCTCGCACCCACCCGCGAGGCGTGGCGATCGCCGGCGAGCGTGACCACGGGCACCCCCATCCATAGCGCCTCGCAGGTCGTCGTCGTTCCGTTGTAGGGAAAGGTGTCCAGCGCCACGTCGACGCGGTGGTAGGCCGCGAGGTGCTCCGCGGTCCCCGGGGTGCGCCCGTGAAATTCAACGCGCGCCGGATCGATTCCAGCCGCCCGCAGGCGATTGTTCATCCACAGAGCCACGCCCTCCCCGCCGAGGCCGCCCGCCTTCAGGACCAGCACGGAGCCGGGGACAAGCGCAAGGAGGGAGGACCACGCGCGCAGGGTCTCCCCGCCCACCTTTGCCAGGTTGTTGAAGGACCCAAAGCGAATCGGCCCCTCCTCCCGCCGGGCTGGCAGGGGCGGGCTCTCAGGCGGGGCGTAACTCCACGCCGTCGGGGCGAAGCGCACGAGCTTCTCGGTGCAGCGCCGATCCGAATCCCCCGGCGGATCCGTGATGGCATCGACCAGCCGGTAGTCCATTGCCGCCAGCCCCGAGGTGTCCGGATAGCCCAGGTAGGTGACCTGCACGGGCGAGAGCCTCCGCGCAAGGAGCGGAAGTCGGTTCAACCCGGTGTGTCCCGCGAGGTCCACGAGGACATCGGGGGCGTCGGAGCGGATCAGGTTCTCGGCCTCCGCGCCGGGTAGCCCCACCAGGTTGCGCCAGACGGAAGCCAGGGCGCGCAGCCGTTCGGAGATCTCGTCGACGACAAAGTGATCGTGATAGAGGAGGATTTCGAACCGGTCGCGGTCCAGGTGGCGGAGCAGCGGCTCGATGAAGTACGCCACAGAATGCCGGCGGAGGTCCGGTGACAGGAACGCCACCCGCAGCCGCCGATCGGGCGAACCCGTGGGGATCGCGGGGGCCGCCCGACCAGCGCCTCCCGAAGCCTGGTCGACCGCTGCGCCGTACGCCCGGTGCTCCGCAAAGATTTCCTCCCGGGAAATCCCGTCCAGGTAGTGCAGCGCCATCAGCCGGTAGCTGCGGGTGTCGAAGGCGCCCGGCGCCTTCGCGATGGCCCGGCCGTAGGCTTCCACCGCCTCCGGGATGCGGTGAAGGTGCTGCAGGGCCATGCCCCGCCCGTGCTCGGCCCGCGCGTAAGCCGGGTCTATTTCCCGCGCGCGGTCGAGGCAGTCGAGCGCCTCCCCGGCCTTGTCGGCGAAGAGAAGCCCGAGCCCGAGATTGCACCACCCGGCCGCGAACGCCGGCTTGAGGGCCACGGCGCGCCGATGGCAGTCGATCGCCTCGGCCTGCCGTCCCCTGAGCTCGAGCACGCAGCCCAGGTTGTCCCATGCCTCGTGCCAGTTGGGGGACTTGGAGAGCAGCCGGCGAAGAATGGCCTCCGCCCGCTCGTGCCCGCCCAGCGCCGAGTGGCCCATGGCCAGGCGCATCGCGCAGACCGCCTGCCCGGGCGCGAGCTTGTGGGCGCGCTCCAGCAGCTCCACGGCCGCCGCCGCGCGGCCCTGCTGCAGCAGGACCATCCCGGCAAGGTGGACCGCGTCAAAATTGCGCGGCGCCGCCCCGATGAGCTTCCGGTAGGAAGCCAGCGCCTCGTCCAGCCGGCCGGAGCGATGCAGGTCCATCGCCGCCGCCAGGAGCTTTTGGGCCGCGGCGGGGCTCATGGCCGGTTCGCCGGCCGTTCGGTGGAAAGGTGGGTAGGGTCGGTCATCGCGAGTTGAATCGTTCAGACCGCATCACGCTGCCTTTCCCTATCGGGACGCAGGCGATGAACTTGAGCGCGATTTCCCAACCGCCCCCACCTCCCCGACCGTCGATTACTTCCTCTTGCTCGCGGCGGCCTTGGCCTTCGTGGCCTGCTGCGAGGTGATGAGCGCCTGCTTCTGCTTGTTTATGTCGTTGCTCTTCGACTGCTTCTGCGACGCGTGTTTCTGCACAGACTTCGGTGATCGATCGCCCATGGTGGGTTTTCCTTTTCGTTGGGTTGCCTCACCTTCGGAATGTTCGTTTCCCCGTAGGCGTTCCTCCTTTTATTCCCTGGGCGGGCGGGGAAGCAAGCTTGACGGGTATGGGTTGAAGACCCCAGCGGTCATTCCACCGGCGGAATTTGGATCCGGGAGAAGGAAGGAGGGCGGAAGATTCGCCGGGGCGCTCCAGAATCCAGCCCCTTCCGCGCACCACCCAGCTTCAAAGGCCCGGGGCAGGATTTTTCAGCCCAACGGCCCGCGCCAAATTCCTCTGCCGGGCGTCGAATGTGAGGAAGACCGGGAGTTTCAGCTCGAGCGCGCTTGCCACGTGGATCACGTCAAGGGTGCGGGTGCCCAATTCCCGGCTGAACGCCCGGCTCAATTCCCCGGCCCGCCTCAGCGTTGCGCGCCAGAGGAGGTCCACCTGGGCATAGCGTCCCAGCCTGAAGTCATCGTCCAGTGCCGCAAGCGCCGCGGAGTACGCGTCCGCATCAAGGAATCCGCGGTGGGCTGCGAGCGAAATTCCGTTGGCCAGTTCCACCCGGCCATGGTGCGTGACCGCGAGCGATCCCCGTGCGGTGGTCCGCCAGCGCGCCATCGGCAGCGACCCCGGCTCGTTGAGGTAAAGCTTCAGCAGCGCGCTCGGATCCGCGTAGGTATTCTCAGCGATCGCCACGATTCTCCTCGTGCAGGGACTGCGCCTGCCTGGCTGAGATTGCGGTTGGCTGATAGGAGGTCAGCCGGGCCCAATAGTCCACGGCGGGAGCAACCCGGGCGGCAACCGGGGTGTGAAGGGCGAGCCGGTATCGGATCTTTCCGCCCTCGGAAAGCAGGACCTCCCCGTCGGTCTCGACGAGTTTCCTCACTGTCGGAAAGCGGTTGCGGAGATCGCGGATGGTGGCGGTGCGCGGCATTGTGATACGATATTGTATCACAAGTGTCGTTGTCAATGAGGCTAATTTTCACCGGGCCTGTCCCGCCGGGGATTGATGCGCTCCTCCTCGGCGAGGACCTCCTCGTAGAACTGGATCATGAATTCGGGATTGCTTTCCTCGAAGCCGGGCCTGCTGCCCCCGATGCCGCCGAGGGCCTTGATCTGGTTTTTGAGGTTTTCCAGCCGCCTGCGCTGGGCGTCCGAGTCCGGTCGATTGTGTTTTGGGTTCATAGGTGAGGGAAACCCGTCGGGGCCCCTCGCCCGATAATAGCAAGGGCGCACCTGGCGGAAATTCCGTGGACTCGAATGCCGCCCTGTGGCAGGAATGGGGCCTCCCCCATGAGCAACCTGCAGGCACGGCGCACAGCGACCTATTCGGAATGCGGTATTGCAGGGCTCCTTTTCCTGCTTTCGCTCGGAAATGCCCAAGCCCAGGTATTCCTGGAGACCCGTTATCCGGGAGCGGCGCCAGCCTCCCCCGCCACGCCCCCGGGCACTTCCCCGGCTGGGTCGCAACCTCCCCAAGCCGCGCCGCACCCCTACCTTGCGGTCATTGGCGCTCCGCCTATCGGCCGAGGCGCGGGCAATGATAATTCTTCCAGAAAGGCCGAGTCCGTTGCGGGGACGCCCGACCCAAGCAGGCCAAGGCCCGTGCACGCGCCGACCCATGATCGGGCGAAGGACGTGATGCTGGCGCCTGCAGTTCCGCCCGCCGCCGGCGCGGTCGAGGCAATCACAGTGCGATCAACTCCCGGTGCACCGGCCCAGGCGATGGCTCCGTCCGGGACGACGGCTGCGCAGCCGACAGGAACACTGCCGCCGAGCACTGCTGCGTATTCGCAGAAGTGACGGCGGATTGAGGCGACGAGGAGCCGACCAAGCGGTTACCGCCAGCTGCCCTCAGTCTTGTGATAATGGCCGTCGCGATCCTTGTCCCAGTGGGGTGCATTCCAGCGGGTTCTGCCCTGCGGCGGGCGGTCCCAATGGCCGCGGTTCCACTGGTAATGGCCCGGCTGGCCGTCCCAGTAGCCCCCGAGCCAAACGTAGCCGGGGCCTGGGGAGGCGACCATCACCTCGCGGGGCGCGGGCGGCGGTCCGGCGTCGATGCCGATGTTGAGCGAGATGTTAGCCAGGATCGGCGCGGCGGACAAGGACTGGGCCAATAGGCCGGTGAGGGCGATGCAAGCGGGGGCAAGCAGCGCCACCTTGATTGATTTCTTCATGGCGCAAGATAGCAGCGCGGGGATTGGGTAGATATGGGGATTAACCCGCACTGGGGTGTAGGACGCCCCTAAAGCCACCGCTCGGCAAAGATACGACCGGAGTGAGATTTCAGATGTTTCTCGAATCGTGCGGCGCGGTCACGATCCCAAAACGCAACGGCGGCCCGGATGCGCCAGGGAATAAATTTCATCGTGTGGCTGCATTTGCCGTTGTTGTGCTCGCGAAGGCGGCGGGGCAGGTCGTCGGTGAGACCCATGTACCGTTGGTTCGGGGCGGATTTAGACTCGAGGAGATAGACATGGCTGAAGGTGGGCATGCGCTGATTATAGGTAGTCCCACCTTTCGGCCCGCGGAGCCCGCTGTTTTGACCGGCGGCTTGTCCGGCGGAATGCAATGGAGACGGAAGCGGAGCTGGAAGGCCGCTCTCTTAGGTGGCAGCCCACAATATTTCCGTCATTGCCGCGAAGCGGCTTACTCCTCCCAAGACTGGCTCGCCAGGCTTCGCCTCCTGGTTGTTCTCAGCCCCCGTCTGCGCTTCGCTTCGCCGGGCAAGCTGTCTCCTGCTTGCGGGCAGGAGCTTGTCCGGCGGAGGCTTG
>CAITEC010000044.1 GCA_903891325.1 uncultured Opitutaceae bacterium | reverse complement strand
CGTCGGCGGCGGAGACCACCAGGATGGCGCCGTCCATCTGGGCGGCGCCGGTGATCATGTTCTTCACGAAATCGGCGTGTCCCGGACAGTCGACGTGCGCATAGTGGCGCTTGTCGGACTCGTATTCCACGTGGGCGACGGAGATCGTGACGATCTTCGAGGCGTCGCGCACCGTGCCGCCCTTGGCGATGTCCGCATAGGTCTTGATCTCGGCAAAGCCCTTTTTGGCCTGCACCGACAGGATTGCGGTGGTCAGGGTTGTCTTGCCGTGATCGACGTGGCCGATTGTGCCGACGTTCACGTGCGGTTTCTTGCGTTCGAATGTACCTTTAGCCATGGCGGTGGTAAACGAATGTTTGGGTTTGTATTGGGAAAAATGTACCTCTATTGCTTTGCGTCGGAGAAGTCACCGGCGGCGCACCCTGGAGCCCAGAACCGGATTCGAACCGGCGACCTCGTCCTTACCAAGGACGTGCTCTACCAACTGAGCTATCTGGGCAAACCAGATACCCGATGACTGCCTGCCGACAAGCCCCGGGTGCGCTGAATGGGACTTGTTGGGCGGGCAGGCACTTAAAACTGCGGTCAAAAAACGTGATAGAGGGTTTAAAGTGAGGATCGCGATTTGGGTCGTCAACAGCAATCTTCCTGCTTTTTGGGAATAGTCCTCCGAAAGGTGGAGCGGGACACTCCGGGCACGCTGGTTTGGGACGGAATCGCTCAGCGCGCTCGGAGATCGCGCTGCACCCCAGAAGCCCATTCTAGGGACCGACCGTGACACTGTAAAGCCCGGGAGGCAAGCGGTCGCCGAGGCGCAGGGTGTCCGCCAGGTAGGTGCCGATCGCGGCGACGGACTTGCCGGGGAGCTGGACAAATCGGTCCACGCCGGGCGGTTCGCGGCGGACAACCGGGGCCAGCCGACCCACCAGGCCCGCCGGGTCGACAGCGGCCATGAATTCCACAGGCCGCCAACCGCCGCCGTGGAGCGCGGGCTCGGGCAGCGTCGATAAGTCCTTCAGGGGCTGGGAGTAAACTACGCGCCCATCCGGGGCGGCCAGCACCTCGACCAGAGCCCAGCGCGGCGATACCGGCGCCACGGCGGAATCGGCACGACCGATGCCCATGAAGGGATTTCCCGGTGAGTTCTCGACCAGGGCGTGCGCAGGACCGGCCGGGACGGCCACCGGTTGGGGCAGGTTTAGTTGTAACTCGTTTTCAGAAAACGAGTAATCGGGCCCGTATCCCTGAAAATTTCCCTCCAGTTGCCGCCGTCCCCGCTCCGGGGGCGCCGCGTTCCAGCGGGTGGGAAGGAATAGGGGCGTTGGATCCTTGAAAACGGCCCGGTCGCTCGCCAGGGCATGGCTGGAAGCGGGCAATTCGAGGATCGGCCTGGCTTGGCCGGGCGCCGGGGGCGGCTCCGACGGTCCCCGGAAGAGGGCTGCGATGAGCGCCACTCCGACGACGCTGGCCAGCCCGGCCACGACCCAGGCCCGCTTCGAATCCCGGACGGCGGCGCACATGTCAGGGGGCCCCCGATTCCGGGCCGGAAGGCTCGTCCGCCGCCAGGATCACCCGGACAAACCCGGCGTGGTAGGCCAAGCTGCTGATCTCGGTCAGCCGGGTGACCGGGACCCGCTGGCTCGCCCGGATGAGCAGGGCCGGCTGCCGGTCCTCCCTCGCCCGCTCCCGGAGCCAGTCGGCCAGCTTGGCGGAACTGAGCATCCCGTAGGCCGTGAATATCTGCCCGGAATCCTGGACGCTGATGTAGCAGGTGGTCACCGCGGCGCCCGCCCGGGCGCCGGCCGCCTGGGGCAGGACGACATCCATCCCCGGCGCGAGCACGAAGCGCGAGCCGAAGAGCATGAAGAAGATCGCGATCAGCCCGCCGTTCACATAGAAGAGAACGTCCATGTTTCGCGGCGGGGGCTGCAGCCGCGATGAGATCTCGAGGGGCCGGGTGATCATGCCGTGCCGCCGCCGGCGTCCCCTTCCCTCGTTTTGCGGTAGTCGGAAAGCAGGTACTTCATGATCTCGTTGCCCGCCCACTCCACGTCGCGGACGACCGCGCGGACGCGGCTCGACAGGAAGTGGTGCGCCAGGTGGGCGGGGATCGCCAGCATCAGCGAGGCGGCGAAGCAGAGGAGGGCCTGCCACATCCCGTGGGCGAGGGCGCCCGGGTACGGGTAGTCCTTCTGGAAGGCGACAAAGGTCGAGATCATGCCCACCACCGTGCCGAGCAGCCCCACCAGCGGGGCGACTTGGGCGATCGCGGCGATCGCGCCGAGCCGGCGCTCCAGGGCGGGCAGTTCGGAAATCGCCGCTTCCTGGACGTAAAAGCGCATCGTGTCCGCGTCGTCGTCGGCGTGCAGGAGCGCCGCTTTCACGACCGCGGCGACCGGCCCCGGGGTCTCCTCGCAGACGGTGAGCGCCTCGACCAGCCGGCGCTTGGCCAGGATGTTGCGGATGCCGTCGAGAAATGCGGTCGAGCGGATGTTGCCCCGGTGCAGGTACAGCGTGCGCTCGATCACGATCGTGAGCAGCGCGAGGCCCATGACGAGGATCAGGGCCATCATCGGGCCACCCTTGGCGAAGAGACCAAAATCAAAAGCGGACATATTGGGGATAATTTCGGGCCTGCGCCCGGGGATTGCGAAATTATTTTGCCGCAGGGGTTTCGGGGGTCGCCGGCGCCCCGAGTCGCCCGAGGTCCTCCCGGGCGATTTCGGCCCCGGGCAGGCCGGAGCTGATGATCAGCCTCCAGGCGCGCTTGGCCTCGTCCAGTTTCCCGATGCGCTCGTTGAGCTCGCCGAACTCCGCAAGGGTGCGCGTCATCCAGTACCGGCCCGTGGCCCCGATCTCGCCGGCCCTCCGGGGGTCGAGCAGGAAGGCGGAGACAACGTCGCGCCACCACACCGCGGCCGCCTGGTCCAGCTCGCCGCGGGTCTCGCGCAGGTAGCCCAGGCAGAATCCGGCCTCCACGCGCACATCGACCGGCGCGTCCACGCGGTCCCTCAGGTCGGCGAAGAGCGTCATGGCGCTCTCGGCGTGGGACGAGTCGGCGGCCACCTGCGCGTTGTGGCACTCGGCGAGCGCAAGCTCCGCGTAGATGACGTCGGGGTTTTCCGGGTAGTGGGTGCGGAGCGACTCGTAGACCTGCTGCGCCTTCGGGAAGTCGTTGAGCCGGCGGAGCAGGTCGCCCTGCGCGAGGCGCGCGCGGAAGATAAGCGGGCTGCCGGGGTACTTGGTGACGAGGCTCTCGATGAGCTTGTCCGCCTCCCGCAGGTTGCTCACCTGGCCCAGGCGCTCGGCGAGCTGCGCAGCCTGGAAGAGCGCGCGCGAGGCGTAGTCGGCCCTCCTGGGGAAATTGTCGGCGAGCTGCGTGAGGAGCTGCTGGGCCCTGACGATGTTGTCCCGGTCCGCGTAGTGGTCGGCCTCGACAATGTAGGAGCTGACGGCGGCGTCCGAGCCCGGGAAGTCGACCCGGAGCTTCTCGAGGATGGCGAGGGCCTCCGGCTCGCGCCCGAGCGCGAAGCAGGCCTGGGCCCTGAGGAGCTTGGCGGTGCTCGCGATGTCCGTCCGAAGCGCCGGCTCGATCCCGTCGAGTGAGGCGCTCATCCCGTCCACCAGCCGGATCGTCTCCTGCGGCTGCCCGGCCTCCAGCGAAAGCCGCGCCTGGAGCCAGGCGAGCCGGGCGCGGAGCCCGGGGGTGAGCCCGGGTCGCGCGGCCGCTCCGCCGGAGCCCAGAAGGTCGTTCAGCCGGGCGTAGGCGGCCGCCGTGCGGCCCACCCGGCGCAGCGCGCTTGCGAAATTCCATTCCGCCTCCCAGCGGTCCACCGGGTCGAAGCCGGGATTTGACGCCAGCTTGTCCAGCGCGGCACGGGCGTCCCCGAGGGGCTCCCCGGCGACGGCCCGACCGCCCGCGATCTCCTGCTCGCCGGCCTCGATGTCGGCCTTGACGAGCTGGAACATGAGGTTGCCGGGGCGCGCGATCGCCGTGGGGTCGCGCAGCGCCGCCTCATACGCGTCCGCCGCGCTGCGATAATCCCCGGCGCGGTACCAGGCCTCGGCCACGACCACTCCCATCGCCGCGCGCGAGTCCCCGGCCGGCAGGGCGGCGCGGGCCTGGAAGGCGTCGTCGGCCGCCGTCCGGTACCGGCGCTGCTCCCAGGCGGAGCCCGTCAGGACCGACCAGGCGTATCCCTTGAGCGGCGAGCCGGGAAATTTCTCGAGCAGCGCATGGGCGTCGTCCTCGGCACCCCGGTTGTCGTGGTCCTCCAGCGCCCACTGGGACCGGAAGAGCAGGAAGTCGGCGAAGATCGGGTCGGAGCCCGAGGCGGCCACGAGCCGGTCCAGTTCGGAGCGGAAGGCGGCCCGGTCGGGGGATCCCCGGGCGGCGTTGGCCAGGAGCTGCAGCGCCATCCGCCGGCGAATCGGGTCGCTCCCCTCCTCCAGAAGCTCGGTGAGCGCCTTCTGTCCCACTCCGTCCCCCGCCCCCGCTATCAGCCCGAGGAGAAGCCGGAAATCGTCGGCGCGGACCCTCGACTGCGCCGGGAGGATCAGGAGCTCCCGCTGGAGGACCTCGATCGCCTCGCGCTTCCGGCCCAGGGCGTCGAGCATGACCGCGTATGCCCGGGAAAAATCGTATCCGGTCGACGTGCCGCGGAAGCGCTCGGCATTCTGCCGGGCCTGGGAGGCCGCCGACGCGCTCACCTTGCCGACCAGCAGGAGCGCCTTCTCTGCCTCCAGGGAGAACCGCGCCCGCTCCAGGTCGGTTGTCGCCGCGTCTTCGGCCTGGCGGAAGAGGTCCGATGCCCTGGGGGAATCGCCCGCCGCCCCGGCCAGCATCGCCTGGAGGAAAAGATGCCAGGCGCGATCGCCGGGCGGAAGCTCGGCCGCATTTGCGGCGGCCAGCTCGGCCCGGGCCGCCGGGATATTCCGCAGGCGGGCCGCGACCAGCCCGGCCCTGAGGTGCCAGCCCGCCCCGCGAGGGCCGGAAAAGTCGTTGAGAACCCGGGATGCCTCGTCAGGCCGGTTGTCGTCGAGCAGGGCGGTTGCCAGATCGAGCGTCAGCTCAGTCCGCCCCTGGCCCGCGAACCCGGGAAGATAGGTGTAGGACGGCAGCCCGGCCAGCAGCCCGCGGTAGAGGCCGGCGGCGACGGTGGGGAATCCCAGCTCCTGCGCCCGGCGGGCCGCCTCGCGGCCGAGCGCATCGCCGCCCGGCGTCGACGCTGACGCCGGAGGGGCCAGCGGAACCGAAAAATTCAGCGTTTCCTGCGCCTGAAGAACGGCCGCCGCCGCCAGGGGCAGGAGAAAGAGCACTCGGATGCGCATGCGTCCTCTGCTTCGTATCAGGGCTGGGAAAGCACTCAAACTCAAATGTCGGGATCGAGGAAATCCGGATTGTTGTAGCCGGGGTCCCAGACCCCGGTGCCTGGGGTCCTATCTGCGCCTTCCCAATCCCCCGGCCTCTTCGAGGCCGGGCCGGGGTCTCGGACCCCGGCTACATCGGAAAAGCCCCCCCCCGAGGTTTGAAGGATCGTCCCAGGTCTCAGGTTTCAGGTCTCAGATTTCTGCAGGCCTCCCCTATCCCCTGAAGAACTTCACCGTCCTCCTAAGCGAGGCCGCCAGCACCTCAATCTCCTTCTCCGTATTGTACACAAAGAAGCTCGCCCGGGTCGTGCCCGTGAGTCCGAGCTTCTTCATCAGCGGCTGGTTGCAGTGATGGCCGCCGCGGAGCGCGATCCCGTCCTGGTCCGCGAAGGTCACCACGTCGTGCGCGTGCACGTCCGCAAAGGAGAAGCTCACCAGGGCGGCCCGCTCGCCGCGCGGCCCGAGCAGCCGGATCCCGGGGATTCCCGAAAGGACCTCGTAGGCCCGACGGCCGAGGGCGGCGCCGTGCCGCTGGATCTCGGCCCGGCCGAGCCCGTCCAGGTAGTCGCAGGCCGCTCCGAGCGCGACCGCATCCCCGAAGTTCGGGGTTCCGGCCTCAAAGCGCTCGGGCGCGGGCTTCCAGCGGCTCTCAAGGAAGTCGACGTGCGCGATCATGCCCCCTCCGCCCTGCCAGGGCGGCATCGCGTCGAGCAGCGCCCGCCGCCCGTAGAGGGCGCCGATCCCGGTGACTCCCGCCATCTTGTGCCCCGAGAAGGCCAGGAAGTCGCAATCCATCGCGCGGACGTCCACCGGCATGTGCCCGATCGACTGCGCGGCGTCGACGACAGTGACAACGCCGGCATTCCGGGCCCGGGCGCAGAGCGCCGCCGCCGGGTTGATCGTCCCCAGCGTGTTGGAGACGTGGGTGAACGCGAAGACCTTGACCTCCGGCGTCAGCAGCCGGTCCAGGCTCGGAAGGTCGAGAAGCCCCTCGTCGCCATTGACGGGCACGAAGCGCAGCGTCGCGCCCGTGCGCTTCGCCACGAGTTGCCAGGGAACCAGGTTGCTGTGGTGCTCCATCTCGGTGAGCAGGATCACGTCGCCCGGCTTGAGGTTGGCGCCGCCCCAGCTCGCCGCGACGAGGTTGATCGACTCGGTCGTCCCCCGGGTGAAGACGATCTCCTCGGGGGCGGCCGCGTTCACGAAGGCTGCGACCCGGGCCCGCGCGCCCTCGTAGCCGGCGGTCGCGCGCATGGAAAGGGTGTGGAGCCCGCGGTGGACGTTCGCGTTGTCCCGCTCGTAGAACCGCGACAGCGCGTCGATCACCGCCCGTGGCTTCTGGGTCGTCGCCGCATTGTCGAGGTAGACGAGCGGATGCCCATTGGCCTCCTGGTTGAGGATGGGAAAGTCGTCGCGGATGTTTTTCCAGCTGTTCATGAATATCAATCCAAAGGGGTCAGGTCCCAACTTCTTAATTTCATCGAATGGAGTGCAATAAAAAGGGGTCAGGTTGAAAAAGTTGACCTCTCCTTGATGGGGTCAACTTTTTCAACCTGACCCCTTTTTATTGCAGGGAAAATTAAGAAGTTGGGACATGACCCCTTTCAAGGCTAGTCCGGGGTGTTTTCCGTCGTCGCCGGCGCCGGGTCGTCCTTTAGCGCGTTGAGGAAGGCGTGCCAGCCGAGCGTCGCGCACTTGATCCGCGCGGGAAAGGCGTGCACGCCGGCAAAGGCGGCCACATCGCTGATCTCCTCGGGTTCCCTGCCGGTGGTTACGATATCGTGGAAGTGGTCGTAGAGGGCGCGGGCCTCGGCGGCCGTCTTGCCCTTCACCTGGGTCGTCATCAGCGAGGCGCTTGCCTGGGAGATCGCGCAGCCCGAGCCGTCGAAGGAAATGTCCGCGATCCGGTCCCCCTCCAGCCTCAGGAAGACGCTGCACTGGTCCCCGCAGGTCGGATTGTCCCCGTGCGCGACCCGGTTCGCCGTCGGGATCCGCCCGCGGTTTCGCGGCCGCCGGTTGTGGTCCAGGATCACATGCTGGTACAGGTCGGTGAGGTCGGAGGACATGGGAACCGCCAAGGCTAGCCGAAAAGCGGTCGGAGGCAATTTCGATTCAACGGGGTCACCGACCCCGGCTACATCGGACGAAACCCCGGTTGCCACCTACTGCACCACCGGAAGCTCGATGCGCGAGCAGAGCGCGCCCTCGCGGTAGATCCGCTGCTCGGCCTTCACGTAGTCGGCGGGCTTGGCGAAGAATATGTTTGGGACGAAGGTCTGCGGGTTGCGGTCGTAGAGAGGAAACCAGCTCGACTGCACCTGGACCATGATCCGGTGGCCCGGCAGGAAGACGTGGTTCGCGTTTGGCAGCGCAAACGTGTACTCAAGCGGCGCTCCGGGCGCGATCGCCGCCGGGTGCTCGAAGCTTGTCCGGTAGCGGCCCCGGAAGATGTCCATCCCGATCGGGAGCTCGTAGCCGGCCATCTCCGGCTGCGCCGGAAATTCGTCCGGATAGACGTCGATCACCTTGACCACCCAGTCGCTGTCCGTGCCGCTGGTCGAGGCGAAGAGCCGGACCACCGGCGCCCCGCTGATCCGGACCGCCGCCGCCAGGGGCGCCGTGGCGTAGCACAGGATGTCGGGCCGGCCGTCAACGGCCCGCTGGTCGCTCACGAGCCAGGTCGTCCACGTGGACCGGTCGGACAGGTGCAACGGGCGCGGGACGTAGGGCACCGGGTTCGCGGGATCGGAGACATAGGCGTCAAAGCCCTGCGCGGACGACGCGGGCGGATTGAAGCCGAGCCCAAAGCCGGGTTCCAGGTAGAGGGACTGGGTCTTTACCGGATGGGAGCCGACCCACGCCGGGGGCCAGGCCGGGAACGTGTCCCAGTGGTTCTCACCCGTGTTGTAGATGAGCACCTTCGGGGTCGCGGCCTTCGGGGAGCCGGGGACCAGGTACTGGTCAAAGAAGGGCTTGATGACGTCGCGACGGACTTCCAGGGCCGTGTCCCCCTTCCACTTGAGGGGCCCCAGCGAGGAACCGTCGGCGCCGATCTGGCTGTGCCGCCACGGGCCCAGGACGAGGAAACTCCGGTCGTTCCCGGGATACCTTGATTCCACTGCGGCGTAGCAGTGGACCGCCCCCCACATGTCCTCCTGGTCCCAAAGTCCCTGCAGCCACAGGGTCGGGACCGCCGGGGGCTTCACGGCGACAAGCCGCTCAAGCGCCTGCCCGCTCCAGAACCCGTCGTAGGAGGGGTGTTCGGTGACCTTGCGCCACCAGGGAAGCTGCTCAAGCCCGGCCATCCGCCCGTAGTCCCCGGCGGAGCCCGCGCGCCGGAAGGCCTCGTAGTCGTCGCCGGTGGTCCGGAGCATCGGCAGCCCGCCCGCCTTCTGTTCCGTCTGCTCCGCAAAAAAGTCCATCTCCTTCTGCCGGAAGGCGCCGTAGTGGAAGTCGTCGTCGCCCATCCAGGTGTCCACCATCGGGCTCTCCGGGGCGGCAACTTTCAGCGCCGGGTGCGGGTCGAGGAGCGCCATGGCGACCGTGAAGCCCTCGTACGACGAGCCGATCATGCCCACCCGCCCGTTCGACTCGTGGACGTTCTTAACCAGCCAGTCGATCGTGTCCCACGCGTCGGTGGACTCGTCGATTCCGGTCTTGTTCAGGGGCCCGCGCGGGGGCCGGGTCATGATGTAGTTGCCCTCCGAGCCGTATTTCCCACGGATGTCCTGGAACACGACGATGTCGCCGGCAAAGACATCGTCCGAATGAGGCAGGGCGGCCGCCATGGATAGGGCCTGGATGTGGACGTGGCCGGAGGCGTCGTAGGGGGTGCGGGTGAGGATGATCGGCACCCCCTTCGCGCCGCGGGGCAGGACGATGACCGTGTGCAGCTTCACGCCGTCGCGCATCGGGATCATGACCTCGCGCCTGGTCCACGCGGCGGCATCCGTCGGGGGGACGTACGTGCCGTTGAAGTCCGGCGTCATCGGCGGGGTCTGGGCCGAGAGCAGGGCGGTCGAGGCAAGCGCGAGGACGAGGAAAATGCGGCAGGCGGAATTCATGGGGAAACGACCCATCGCTGGGCCGGGGTCTCGATCAGAAATGAGTTTTTCCCCGTCTGCAAGAGTTCGAAGGTGGAGCGCGATCTCCGAGCGCGCTGAGCGACTCTGCCCATGCCCAAGATCCGATCAATCGACGGGTGCGCTGACTTGGGAACGACATTCCAAATGTTCCCAAATCGCTCAGCGCGCTCGGAGATCGCGCTCCACCCCCTGGGGGACCTTCTCTTTCTCGATTCACCTTTTCGAATTCCACGTCCAGCATGCGCAGCGCCCCATGAAATTCCTTTCCGCCGCCCTTGCCATCGCCCTGCCCCTCTGCCTCGCCTCCGCCTCCCGGGCCGACGAGGGCATGTGGCTCTTCTCCTCCCCTCCCCGGGACGCGATCAAGGCCCGGTACGGCCTTGACGTCACCGACTCATGGCTCGACCACCTCATGCACGCCTCCGTGCGCTTCAACAACGGCGGGTCAGGCTCCTTCGTGAGCGCGGACGGGCTGGTCATCACCAACCACCACGTCGGTCTCGACTCCCTCCAGAAGATGAGCAGCGACACGAAGAACTACGCGCGCGACGGATTTTACGCCCGGACGCGGGCCGAGGAGGTCAAGTGCGTGGACCTGGAGCTCAACGTCCTCCAGTCGATCGAGGACGTGACCGCGCGCGTGAACGCCGGGGTGCCCGCCGGCCTGACGGGCGACCCGGCCGCCAAGGCGCGACGGAAGGTGATCTCGGGAATAGAGAAGGAGTCCCGCGACCTGACCGGGCTGCGCAGCGACGTCGTCACCCTCTATCAAGGCGGGGCCTACCACCTCTACCGCTCCAAGCGCTACACGGACATCCGGCTGGTCTTCGCGCCCGAGCAGCAGGCCGCCTTCTTCGGCGGCGATCCCGACAACTTCGAGTACCCGCGCTACGATTTGGACGTCTGCATTTTCCGGGTGTACGAGGACGGCCATCCCGTCCACCCGGTGCACTTCCTCGCGTGGTCGCCGACGGGCCCCAGGGACGGCGACGTCGTCTTTGTTTCCGGCCACCCCGGCCACAGCGACCGGCTCCTGACCGTTCCCGAGCTCCTCTTCCTTCGCGACACCCAGTTCCCGCTCATCCTCTCCCTCATCAAGCGCCGGGAGGTTCTCCTGTCCGCCTGGAGCGCGCGCAGCGACGAGAACGCCCGCCGCGCCCGCGAGGAACTCTTCGGTATGCAGAACTCCCGCAAGGTCCGCGACGGCATGCAGGCGGCCCTCCAGGATCCCGCCTTCGTCGGCGCGCGGGCCGCCGCGGAGGAGGCCTTCAAGCAGCGGCTGGCCGCCGATCCCCGCGGGCAACCCGCCCTCCTCGCCTATCGCCGGATCGAGGCCGCGCAGCGGACGATCAGCCGCGACTTTCTCCGTTACCGGATGCTCGAGATGGGATTCGGATTCAACAGCGACTCGTTCGCGATCGCGCGCACTCTCCTGCGCGCCGGCGATGAGCGCCCGAAGCCGAACGGGGAGCGCCTGAAGGAGTTCGCCGACGCCCGGCACGAGTCCCTCGAGCTCGACCTCTTCTCGGACAAGCCGATCTACACCGACTTCGAGATCCTCCGGCTCGGCGATTCGCTGACCGATCTCGTCGAGCGGCTCGGCTACGACGACCCCGTCGTCAGGAAGGTGCTGGACGGGAAATCGCCCCGGGCCCGCGCCGCGGAACTCATCCTCGGCACCCGCGTCCGGGACGTGGCGCTGCGGCACCGCCTGTACACGGGGGGTGCGGCGGCGGTCTCGGCCGCGGCGGACCCGATGATTGAGTTCGCCCGGCTCGTCGACGGCGAGGCGCGAACCCTGCGCGAGCGGATGGAGGCGCAGGACGAGATCATGCAGCAGGCCCATGCCGCGATCGGCCGGGCCCGCTTTGCGCTGCTGGGCCCGGGCGTCTATCCGGACGCGACCTTCACGCTGCGGCTCAGCTACGGCGTCGTGCGCGGCTACCGCGAAAACGGCGCGGATGTCCCCGCCCTGACGCGGATGGACGGGCTCTTCGCCCGGTCGGCCGGCCACCACAACCGGGAGCCCTTCGACCTGGCGCCGCGCTGGGCCGCGGCGCGGGCCGCCGTGGATCCCAACGTCCCGCTCAATTTCGTCTCAACCTGCGACATCATCGGCGGGAACTCCGGAAGCCCCACCGTTGACCGGGCCGGCGCCTTCGTCGGGATCATCTTCGACGGGAACATCGAGTCGCTGGCCAGCGACTTCGGGTACGACGACGTGCAGTCCCGCGCCCTCAGCGTGGACAGCGCGGGGATCCTGGAGGCCCTGCGGCACGTCTATGGCGCGGCGGGATTGGCGGATGAGTTGGCGGGGTATCAGAGAATTTCCGAACTTCCGAAGGTGGAGCGCGATCTCCGAGCGCGCTGAGCGACTCTGCCCGCGGCCAAGATTCAAGCAATCGACGGGCGCTCTGATTTGGAACGACTTTACTGATTGTTCTCATGTCGCTCAGCGCGCTCGGAGATCGCGCTCCACCTCGGAAGGGGAACGTCAGCCTCGCGCCTCGATCCACGCGATCGCCTTGTCCGCCAGCCGGTCGAAGGCCCTCACGCACAGCTCCAGGTGCTCCTCCCGGGTGTCCTCGATCTTGTTGTGGCTGATCCCGCCCAGGCTCTGGACAAACATCATGACCGTCGGGATCCCCGACCGGGAAACCTCCGCGGCGTCGTGAAGCGGACCGGAGGGCAGCCGCAGGACCTTGCCGCAGGTCTCCACAATCGCCTCGCCGCAGAGCGACACCAGCGTGTCGTCGAAGAGGATCGGCTCAATCTGCCAGATCCTGTCCCATGAGACGCCCACGTTTCCCTCGGCGGCGAACCGGGCCGCGGCGTCACGGGCGTCACGGAGCATCCGCGCCAGCGCAGCGCCGTCGAGGTGCCGCTGGTCGAGGGTGATCCGGCACTCCTCGACGACACTGGTCACGATGCCGGGCTTCGTCGTGCAGGAACCGATCGTGCAGACGCCCCCGTGCCTTTCGGCGATCCGGTAAATCTCCGGCGACAGCTTAGCGGCGGCAAGGAAGGCGTCCTTCCGCCGGTTCATCGGCGTGCTGCCGGAGTGCGCTGCCTGTCCGTGAAACGTGATCGCGTGCCGTTCCACACCGTAGGTCCCGAGCACGACGCCCAGCGGCAGCCCAAGGTCGAGCAGCACCGGACCCTGCTCGATGTGCAGCTCGAGGTAGGCCGCGGCATTCGCCCGCTCACGACCGGACTCCTTGACCCGCTCAAGGTCGATTCCGACCCGTTTCAGCGCGTCCGGCAGGCCCGTGCCGTCCCGATCCCTGAGCCCCCGTGCCTCGCCCATGTCGAGCGTCCCGGCGAAGGCGGATGAGCCGAAGAGGCTCTTTCCAAAGCGCGCACCCTCCTCGTCCGCCCAGTCCACAAGCCGGATCGTCACCGGGGGCCGCCCCTTGTACTGGGCCGCGATCCGCCGGAGGACCTCGAGTCCCGCGACAACGTTGAGGCACCCGTCGAGCCAACCGCCATTCGGAACGGAGTCCATGTGGCCGCCGATCAGGAGCGCCTTGTCGGAATCGCCGCGGAGGGTGGCCCAGAGGTTGCCCGCCTCATCCACGCGGGTCTCCACCGGGAGCTCCCTGAGCTTGGCCAGGAGCCACTCGCGGGTCGCGACCCACACCGGGGTGAAGGCCACTCGCTGCGCGCCGTTCTCGTCGGCCGTCAGACGGCGCAGGTCCTTCAGCTCGGCGATCGTCCTCTTCGGATCCAATTGGGAGGTCATTTCAAAATTTGGCTGTGTATTGATCGAGGTGGAACGCGATCTCCGAGCGCGTTGGCTGCTGGACAGGCGCCTAACACGGGCTCGACCCGCTCAGCGCGCTCGGAGATCGCGCTCCACCTTCAGATTCGAATTGGGCGATATCAAAAATCAGGTCTTCAATAATATGGTATAGGTATTGCTATAGTAGCCCCAGTTTAGCAATCATACACCAGTCAACGGAACTGCCTTTCTTCCCTGGCCGCGAACCGATCCCCCTGAGGGACACGCACGCGGCCAGGGAGAGGAGTTTCGTTCTGGTTTTTTTGCATCAACCGCCCCGGCAGCGGGTCAATCTGACGAAAGATCAATTTTTCAACAGCAACCAGGTCCGACGGTGAAGCCCGATCCTCGAGCGCGCTGGATTGAATGTAGCCGGCCTCGCTGAGGCCGGCGCCGGGGTCACCGACCCCGGCCACAAACCAGCGTGCCCGGAGGTCCCGCTCCACCCTAAAACCAATCCACTCCCATGCCCACCCTTGCGACGACCGTCAACGGACTGAAGTTTCCCAACCCCTTCGTCATCGGATCGGGCCCCCCCGGCACCAACCTGAGCGTCATCAACCGCGCCTTCCGCGAGGGATGGGGCGGGGTCATCGCCAAGACGGTGAGCCTGGACTCCTCGAAGGTCGTCAACGTCACGCCCCGCTACGGGAAGCTCTACGCCGCGGACAGGCAGGAGGTGATCGGCTGGGAGAACATCGAGCTGATCAGCGACCGGCCCTTCGGCATCTGGCTGGACGAGTTCAAGAAGTGCAAGGACAGCTTCCCCGAGGGCATCCTGATCGCCTCGATCATGGAGGAGTTCAACAAGGACTCCTGGATCGAGATCGTCGAGCGCTGCCAGGACGCGGGGGTGGATGCCTTCGAGCTGAACTTCTCCTGCCCCCACGGGCTCCCCGAGCGGAAGATGGGCGCCGCAATGGGCCAGGACCCGGACGTCCTCGAGGAGGTCTGCGGATGGGTCTCGTCCGTCGCCCGGAAGCCGGTCTGGGCCAAGATGACCCCGAACATCACCCACATCGAGGAACCCACCCGGGCGGCCCTGCGCGGCGGCTGCGAGGGCGTGAGCGCGATCAACACGATCCGCAGCGTCATCGGGGTCAACCTGGACACCCTCCGCCCGGAGCCCAGTGTCGAGGGCTACACGACCCCCGGCGGCTACTCGTCGAAGGCCGTCAAGCCGATCGCGCTGAGGATGTGCATGGAAATCTCGACCTTGATAAGGAACGAGTTTCCCGGGCGGACCCTCTCCGGGCTTGGCGGGATCGAGACCGGCGAGGACGCCGCGCAGTTCATCCTGCTCGGCTCGGACACGGTGCAGGTCTGCACCGGCGTCATGAAGTTCGGCTACGAGTGCGTGAAGCCGATGTGCGACCAGCTCCTCGCCTTCATGGCCAGGCACAAGTTCGAGACGCTGGAGGACTTCAAGGGGAAGAGCCTCCCCTACTTCACCACCCACGCGGACCTGGTCCGCCGCCAGGCCGAGCGCAAGGCCGCCCAGAAGGCGGCCTCCGCGGTCAAGGTCGTCAAGAGCGACGGCGAGTGGAGCGGCGACGAATTCGTGAAGCAGTCAGACGCGCTCTCCCGCGGTTGATCGCCAAAAACAATCTCTTTAGCCTGAATACCGATTTGAAGGTGGAGCGCGATCTCCGAGCGCGCTGAGCGACGCCAGCCAAGGCACGCGTGCCCGGAGGTCCCGCTCCACCTTCAAGCTAATACACTCCTCCAGCCCCCCAATGCGCCTTATCCCCTGCCCGCTCTTCATCGGCGGCGAATGGATCCCGTCCAGCCTGGTCGGCACCCCCGTCCATAACCCGTCCACCGGCGACGTGATCGCCGAGTGCCCGGCCGGCGGCGCGGCCGAGGTCAACGCGGCCGTTGACGCGGCCGAGGCCGCATTCCCCGCCTGGCGCGACACGCCCGCCGTCGAGCGCGCCCGGGTGTTCTTCCGCTACCGGCAGCTCGTCGAGGAGAACTTCGACCTCATCTGCCGGTGCGTGTCGCGCGAGCACGGCAAGACCCATGCCGAGGCCCGCGGCAGCGTCTTCCGGGGCCTGGAGAACATCGAGTACGCCTGCGGCGTCCCCTCGCTCCTCTTCGGCGACAACCTCGAGAACCTCGCCCGCGGGGTGGACTGCGAGACGATCCTCCAGCCCCTCGGGGTGTGCGCGGGGATCACGCCCTTCAATTTCCCCGCGATGGTCCCGCTGTGGATGTTCCCGCTCGCGATCGCCTGCGGGAACACCTTCGTCCTCAAGCCGAGCGAGAAGGTCCCGCTCACCGCCAATCTCCTGGTCGAGCTCCTCCAGAAGGCGGGCCTGCCCAAGGGGGTCATCAACATCGTCCACGGCGGCCGTCCCTGCGTGGACGCCCTCCTCACGCACCCGAAGGTGAAGGCCGTCTCCTTTGTCGGGTCCACCCCGATCGCAAAGTACATCTACGAGACGGGGACCCGGAACGGGAAGCGCGTCCAGGCCAACGGGGGCGCCAAGAACTACATCGTCGTCATGCCGGACGCGGACATTCCGAAGACGGTCGAGGCCCTCTCGACCGCCGCCTTCGGCTGCGCCGGCGAGCGCTGCATGGCCGGCTCGACCGCAATCGCGGTCGGCGCGGCCGCGGAGCGCGTCCTGCCCTCCCTAGTTGAGGCCGCCCGCGCGATCAGGGTCGGGCCGACCGACCGCGAGGCCCAGCCGGACATGGGCCCGGTGATCAGCGCCCAGCACCGGGAGCGGGTCGCAACGCTGATCACCACGGGCGAGATCGAGGGCGCAACCGTCGCCTGCGACGGCCGGCGCGTCCGCGTGGCCCACGAGCCTCGCGGCTTCTACATCGGCGCGACCGTCGTGGACAACGTCCTGCCGGGAACGACGCTGGCCCGCGAGGAGGTCTTCGGACCCGTCCTCAACGTCATGCGGATGGAGGATCTCGACCACGCGATCGAGATGGCCAACCGATCGTCCTTCGGCAACGGGGCGGCGATCTTCACCCGCTCGGGCGGCGCGGCCCGGGAATTCAAGAGCCGCGTTAAGGCCGGGATGGTCGGCATCAACGTCGGGGTCCCCGCCACCATGGCGATGTTCCCCTTCACCGGCTGGAGCGACTCCTTCTTCGGCGACCTGCACATCCAGGGCCGGGAGGCCGTCCAGTTCTACACCCAGCAGAAGGTCGTGACCACCCGCTGGTTCGGCGGCGACGTCGGCGACGTCTGGAAGAAATAATCCCCGCCATGCCCCTCCTGATCCGGAACGGAAACGTGGTGACGGCCGACCAGAGGGCGACCACCGACATCTACTGCGAGGACGGCGTGATTTCCCGGATCGGCCGCGGGCTGGACGCCCCCCCCGGGACCGAGGTGATCGACGCCACCGGAAAGTATGTCTTTCCCGGGTTCATCGACCCCCACGTCCACATCCACCTGCCCTTCATGGGCACGGAGGCCAAGGACACCTACGAGACCGCCAGCAAGGCGGCGCTGGTCGGCGGGACGACGTCACTGATCGAGATGTGCTGCCCTTCCCGGAAGGACGATGCGCTGGCCGGCTTCGAGCTGTGGATGGGAAAGGCCGCGGGAAAGTCCGCCTGCGACTACACCTTCCACATGGGGGTGACGAAGTTCGACGCCGCCACGGCCGCCCAACTCCGCGAGATCGTCCGGCGGGGGATCAGCTCCTTCAAGATATTCCTGGCCTACAAGGGCGCCTTCGGGATCGACGACGCCGAGCTGTACCAGACCCTGAAGCTGGCAAAAGAACTCGGGGTGATTGTAACGGCCCACTGCGAGAACGAGACCCTCATAGCGGAGCGGCAGAGGGAGCTCCTGGCGGCCGGCCGCAGGGACCCGGGCGGGCACCACGACAGCCGCCCCCCGCTGGTTGAGGCGGAGGGGGTTCACCACCTGATGACATTTGCGGAGCTCACGGGGGCGGCCACCTACATCGTCCACCTGAGCTGCAAGGAGGCGCTGGACCAGGCCCTGGCGGCCCGCAGGCGGGGCGTCCGGGTCGGCATCGAGACCCTCATCCAGTACCTGGTCCTCGACAAGACCTACGCCGAGCGGCCGGATTTCGAGGGCGCGAAGTACGTGATGTCCCCCCCCCTGCGGGACGTCTCAAACCAGGCCGTCCTCTGGAACGGCCTGCAATCGCGGCTGATCGACACCGTCGCGACCGACCACGCGCCCTTCGACTTCAAGACCCAGAAGCCGATGGGCAGGGATGATTTCACAAAGATTCCGAACGGGATACCGTCCCTCGAGGAGCGGATCAGCCTGTTGTATACCTACGGCGTGAAAGCCGGGAAGATCGACCTGCACACGATGGTGGACGCCGCCAGCACCCGCGTTGCGAAGCTTTTCGGGCTCTTTCCGCGCAAGGGGGCGATCCAGCCCGGGGCGGACGCCGACCTCGTCGTTTTCGACCCGGACTACCGCGGAGTGATCACCGCGAAAAACCAGTCCATGAACGTGGACTACAGCGCCTTCGAGGGATGGAAGGTGGAGGGCCGGCCGAGCGTGGTGACGGTCCGCGGCGAAGTGGCTGCCCGGGACGGCAAATTCACCGGCACCATCGGCCGCGGCCGCTTCCTGGAGCGGGCGCCGGGGCATTTCTGAGGGTACTGCGCGCAATTGCCGCCTTCGGACGGTGGAGCGTGATCTCCGAGCGCGCTGAGAGACTCTGCAGCCACTGAGGATTCAAGCGAAGGACGGACACTCTGACCTGGAAATTAACGTTCTAAACGTTCCTGAGTCGCCAAGCGTGCCCGGAGGTCCCGCTCCACCTCGATCCAAATATACTTTTAGCGTTCTCGAGCCGCTCAGCGCGCTCGGAGATCGCGCTCCTCCTTCGGAGACCGATTAGGTATAGAGATACACGTAGAAGGCGAAGGAGACGGCCACGGCGCCGGCGGCGGCGGAGATCGACCAGAGGAGGCTGCGCTTGCGGGCGGCCATGGCCAGGGTCGCGATGACGACGCCCATCTGGGCGGCCAGCATTCCGTAAAAGAAGCGCTTGCTGCGCTTGTTGTGCCGGTCGGCGGAGAGGTTGGCCTTGTGGACCTGAAGCTCGTAATAGCCGGCGACGGACTGGTTCAGCCGGGCCTCCGCATCGTAACGGGCGGCCTCGTAGGTGATCCGGGCCGCGACAAAGTTCCTCCGGGCGGCCGGGCTGGCGTCGCGCTGGAGGAGTGCCTTCTCAATCAGGGCGATCGCCGGGCCCACAGGTTTGTTCAGGGCGTCAAATTCCCGGGCCTGGGCCTCGGCGCCCCTCAGTCCGGCTTCCAATTCCTCCTTAGAAATGCCCGAAAGCACCCCGGCGAGTTCCTCATCGGTCTGGGTGCCGTCCAGCGAGCCAAGGGCCTGCTTCAGGGCCGCGGACGGGGCAGACCCGGGCGCGGGCTCAACCTTGGGCAGCGAAGCCTCCGTAAGGCCCGCCAGGGCGCGTTTTCCGCCCGCGGTGGCCAGGATGGCCTCGGCGGGCGTCCCCGCGAGGGCATTGACCAGGGACTCCCGATCCAGGGGGTGAATCTCGGCTGTCGTCTCCATCAGGTCGAGCGTGGAGCGCTGGACGGCGCCCCGCAGCTTCTTGCCCTGGAAGAAATTCCACTGGTCGCCCACCTTGGACTGGAGCTGGGCCGCCGTGGACCGGTCAAACTGGGCATGGGTCATCTCGCTCGAGGCAAGGCCCGCGAGCAGGGTCGCGATGACCGTCATGATGATCGGGGTTGCTCCGAGAATCTTGCCCCAGGAGTTCTGGGGGAGATCGGACTTGAGGGTTTCGGGGACTTTGATGGGGGCCATGGGTTTGGGCGGTTTTTCGGGGGAACGAGGGGCTTCTACCGGGCAAGTCCCTCCTTCGTCCCCTGGTGAGGACTTCGGCGGGCCATTTCGCCGATGGCGAAATGGCTGCCCGGGCTGGGATCGAACCAGCGACCAAGTGATTAACAGTCACCTGCTCTGCCACTGAGCTACCGGGCAACGATATGTGCCGTCGAAAGGTTGATAGTACGGAGACGAGTGGGGGTACCGGCAAGCATTTTTG
>CAITEC010000043.1 GCA_903891325.1 uncultured Opitutaceae bacterium | reverse complement strand
GGAAAATCCCGACAAGCGCGCCGCCTACCTGAAGCTGCCGGCGGAGGAGCTGCTCGCCCGCGCCGCGCCGCGGCTTCAGCGGATGCTCGCGATCGGCGTGGTCGGCATGCGCGACGCGGGGGACAAGAACGGGGTGGGCCTCGCCCTCCAGAAGCTCTACCGGGAGTCGGCCCGGGGCGGGATGGCCTATGTCGACAGCCCCGGCGCGGCGCTCCACCACCAGGGCCGCTACGGCTCCTTCATGGGGCGGGCGATCGAGGAGCAGGGCTCGATCGAGGCAGCCGTGGCCGAGCGCGTCGCGGCGGGCGCGCACCGGATCAAGCTGATCGCCACGGGCATCATCAACTTTGAAAAGGGGGCGGTCACCGCCCCGCCGCAGATGCCCGCCGAGGAGCTCACCGTCGCGGTCCAGGCGGCGGCGAAGTGGGGCCGCCAGACCTTCGCGCACTGCTCGGGAAACAACGGCGTGGCCAACTGCATCGCGGCCCGCGTGGACTCGATCGAGCACGGTTTCTTCGTCGACGAGGCGCAGCTCGCGCAGATGCGCGACCGGGACATCGGCTGGGTTCCCACGTTCTCGCCGGTCCAGTTCCAGGTCGATGCCGCGGCAATGATGGGGTGGAGCGACGCCGTCCGCGCCGGCCTCCAGCGGATCCTCGACGGGCACGCCGCAAGCCTTGTCCGGGCGGCGGCGATGGGCGTTCGGATTGTCGCGGGCAGCGACGCGGGCTCGCACGGGGTTCCCCACGGGCACGGCTTCCTGCGCGAGCTCGAGCTCATGGAGCAGGCCGGCCTGTCGGCCGGCCAGATCCTGCGCGCGGCGACCGGCGCCGGTGGCGAGCGGCTGGGCTACGCCGAGGAGTTCGGGCTCCTGCGCCGCGGCGCGAAGCCGCGCTTCATTCTCACCGACGCCCCGGTCCTCACGAGCGTGAAGAACCTGCGCAAACCGCTATTGGTCGCCTTCGACGGAGCCGTCATCGAGGGCGGCGACGACGCAAAGCGGCCCGGGATGTAGGACGTTTTGTGATACGGAGATGGCCCGGTCCGACGTGATCGGGACCCCGGCTGCATCGATCCAACCAGCTGCCGCCGCTAGCTCGCCATCCGCTGCCAGCCGCGGCCGCCGGCCGAGAGGGGAGGCAGGCCGAGGATTTCGCGCCCCGTGTCCACGTAGTAGCGGTAGTTCTCCAGCGGGGTCCCGTCCGGAATCCGGTGGTCCAGGCCGAAGACGCATCCGCCGGCCCGCATCACGGGCTGCATCTTGTACTCGAGTTCCGCGCGGATCGCCGCGCGGTCGGCGCGCAGGACGTGCTTGTCGATCCCGCCCAGCATCGCCAGCCGGCCGCCGTACTGGCGGCGAACGGAGACCATGTCCATGCCGGCGGCCGGCTCCATGGGATAGATGCAATTCAGCCCGCAGTCCAGGAGCGCGGGCAGGACGGGGTTGATGTTGCCGTCGGTGTCCTGCTGGAAGATCCGGGCGCCCCGGGAGGAGGCCAGGTCCCAGATCCGCCGGTAATAGGGGCGGAAGTGCTCGGCGATCTGCACGGGCCCGACGAGGGGACCGGACTTGCCCGCAAAATCCTCGTGCACGGAGAGCTGGTCGATCGTCAGGACCTCGCCCACGCGCTCCAGGACGCGCGCGGTCGTGTCGGAAATGGTCGCCAGGATGTCCGCCATCAACTCGGGCTGCTCGTAGTACGCGAGGCAGGCGACCTCCTCCCCCATGAGCTCGCGCGGGATGTCGAAGGCCCCCGGCATGTGCGCGACGACCAGGGCCCCCGCCTCGCGGGACCGTCGC
>CAITEC010000042.1 GCA_903891325.1 uncultured Opitutaceae bacterium | reverse complement strand
GCCCGGCGCCGCGCGCTCCCTCCCCGGTCCGCGAGGCGGCGGGATTCGGGCTGCGGACCTTCGCGGACTGCCTCGGCGCGGACTCGCCCGGGGACGGCTTCAAGATCGCGATGCACGCCTTGGACACCCATCGGAAACAAAAGGAGAAGCTGGAGGGCGCGCGGCACAAGGCGCGCCTGGCAAAGGAGTGAGCGGCGCATTGGATCGAATGTAGCCGGGGTCCCAGACCCCGGTGCTTGGGGTCCTATCCCAATCCCCGGCCCAGGAGCTTGCCCAGCGGAACGCAGTGGAGACGGGAGGCCGGTCCGGGGTCTGGGACCCCGGCTACAACTGATACACGGTGCACTTGTCATTATAGAAGCGTGAAGCCGCGGACTTTCCTCCTTCTCTTCGCCCTGGTCGCCCCCGCCTTCGCGGGATCCGAGCCGGAATTGCCCCCGGTGATCCGGGCGGCCGACCTCGCAGTGCTCGGGGAACAGGGAACGCAGTCCCCGCCTCGGGCGCCCGTCCCCTCAATCCCGCCCCCGGACCCGGCTGCGGCCCCCGCCGCTGCCGCCCCACTTGCGCCCAATCAGGACGGGGTCATCGACCTGGTGGCCGCCGCCGCGCAACCTGACGCGGATTCCCAGCCCAATCCCTTCCGCGTCCGCCACCGCCCGAAGCCGGCGGTGAGGGAGGTGCCGCTGGCGGTCCAGGCGGCGCTCAGGGCGGGCGGCGCCCGCGGCGCGTCAGCGGTGATAAACGGGGAGACCTGCTGCGCGGGGGACCGGGTCGACGACCTGGTCGTGGAGGCCATCGGCGCCGGCTCCGTGACGCTGCGACGCGGCCCGATCCTGATCGAGGTGCCGGTGCAGGAGCAGCCGGTCCTGGTCAGGATGCCCCGGTGACCCGGCCCATGCGCGACTTCATCGCAACGGCAGTGACCCCGGAAGGGGGGCGGAGGCGCCGGCGGGTGGCGGGCCGCGACGAGGCCGACGCCTGCGCCCGGCTGCGCGAGGGAGGATTCTTCGTGGAGCGGATCGCGCCGGCGGCCCGGGCGCCGCGCATCCGGGCGCGCACGCGAATCGCGACCGTCCACCGGATCGAGTTCTTCCGCCAGATGGAAACCCTGCTCTCCTCCGGCGTCCTGATCGCGGACGCCCTGAACCGGCTCAAGGACCGGTTCCCCGACGCGCGGACGCGCCGCGTCCTTCGCGTGGTCCACGCCCAGGTCGCGGAGTCCCGCACCAGCCTGTCGCAGGCCCTTTCGCTCTTTCCGGGGAGCTTTCCGCCGGGCGTGGTCACGGCAATCGAGGCGGGCGAGGAAGGCGGGGCGGCCCGGCTCGCCGTGAGGTTCGCCGAACTCGCCGAGAGGGCCGCGTACGACGACGGCAATCGCCGGCAGGTCCTCAACGCATGCGCGTACCCCCTCTTCGTCCTGGCGATGGCGGCGGGCCTGTACGCGCTTCTCCTGGGCGTGGTCTTTCCCCGGCTCGCCGCCCTGCTCGGTTCCCTCGGCGGTGGGCTGCCCCCGCTGGCCCGCCGCATGATCGCGGCCTCGGGATGGTTCCGGGGCCACCTCGCGGGGCTCGCGCTCGCGGGCGCGGCGATCCCGATCGCCGCGGCCGGACTCCGGCGGATTCCCAGGGTGCGGCTCCTGACGGACCGCTGGTTTCTCCGCCTTCCCTGGGTGGGGCCGATCTACCGGGACATTTCCACCGCGCTGGTCTGCCGGGCCTTTTCCTCGCTCTACCGGGCCGGCAAGCCCGCCCCCGAGATCGTCGGGCTTTGCGCGCGGTCGGCGGGCAACCGCGCCATCCGCGCCGCCCTGGAGGAAATGCGGGCGGCGATGACCAGCGGGGGCGCCACGGTCGGCAACGCGTTCGCGCAGAGCGGGCTGTTCCCGCCGATCGCCTGCATGGCGATCGACGTCGGCGAGCAGTCCGGGCGGCTTCCCGAGTCGATGGACCGCGTCGCCGATCATTTCAACGCCGCGGCCCGAAGGCGGATCGCAGCGGCGATCGCCGTGCTCAATCCGCTCCTGACCGTCCTGATGGTTGCCGGCGCGGGGACGGTGATGATCTCCTTTTTCCAGGCCCTCTACCAGGTCGTCTATGTCACGCGATAAACACAGCGACGGGGTCGCTCAGCGCGCTCGGAGATCGCGCTCCACCTTCAGGCCTGGTTCCGGATTCACGCTCGTCGAGCTCGCCTGCGTCTGCGCGGTGATCGGGATCATCCTTGCGACCGTCGCCCCGGCGATCGGGACCCGGATCCTGCAGGCCCGCGCGGGCGCGGAGACGGCGACCCTCCAGGCCATGGCGGCGGCGGTGCAGGCCACCTTCGAGTCGGCGGACCTCGAGGGCACGAACGTGGCGGCGGTGGCCGGCGCGATCCCGGCCGGGGTGGATCCCACCGCCTTCTCGACCTCGCTCGACCCGGCGTACGTGCCGGGGACCACGAACGCCTTCGACTGGTTTGCAAAGGTCTCCCGCCAGATGGGCTTCGCCCCGCAGCCCGGCGTGGCCCCGACCGCCGCCCTCCAGCCGCAGGTCGCCGCGATCCTGGCCAATCCCGACGGCAACACCCGCATGATGCTGATCGGTCCCGCGGCCGAGGCCGGCCAGCAGCGCTTCCTCATCCTGTCGCTGATGGCCCCGCCCGGGCAGCTCGCGATCCCGGCGCTCCCTAACCCCTCCAATCCCCAGGATCCCGCCGACCTCGCCCTGTTCAACGACATCTGGAACACGAACTGGGCCGCTCCGGCCGCGCAACTGCCGGCCACGTGGACGGCGGCGCTCACGCCCGCCCAGGCCCGGGCCTGGCTGGGCGCCCCGTCGGGTTCCGGCCGGCTCTGGCAGCTGTGCGTCCAGCGGATCGTCTGCCCGAAGTTCACGATGACGATCAACGACACCCACCCCACCGACAATTGTTACGTCTACTACAACATCAACGGCACGACGGCCGGCGGCGCGGCCGCCGTCCCGGCGAACAGCGGGGTGGTGTCGATCCCCGGCGTCCTCGGCGGCCGCCTGATCCAGGCCTACCGCGGGACCGCGCCCCCGCCCGCGGGCCTTCTCTTCTCCCAGTTCATCCTGCGCGACAACTGCGAGATCACCGTCCAGGATTGATTGAATCTGGGATTGATCGGCGGCCCGCCGTGTTGCACGTTGGGGCGGTTGGCCGCGGGGAACGGATTCCGCGGCCGCGGATCCATGTCCCCAACCCAGGCACCCCATGACACGGCAGGCGCGAACGGCTCGCACGAGCTGAGCGACGACGTCGCGTCGTTTTACCATCTCCGCCACGGCGAATTCCAGGGCAGGGCCTGCCAGGGCACCGCGTGCTTCGCCGCGCGCCATCTGAACCCCGGCCGCTGGGCCGAGGCAATGGGCAACGACCCCCGCGTCTACTGCCTGGGCGAGTGCTTTGCGTCCCCCGCCAAGGGGCAGATTGCGCAGCTTCCGCCCGTGCGGGTGTGCTCGCGCGAGGGAATCGTCCTGGGGCGGATCGCGGCGGGCGGCGCCCGGTCGCTCAGCGGCGCGCTGTCCCAGGGCCGCTACCGCGCGATCGCGCAGGCCGTGGCGGGCGCGCCCGCCCTGGTCCTCGACGCCGTCGACAAGTCCGGGCTTCGCGGGCGCGGGGGCGCCGGCTTTCCGACGGGGCGCAAGTGGCGCGCCGTCGCCCAGCAGCCGCCGGGCGTCAAGTACGTCGTCGCCAATGCCGACGAGGGCGACGCGGGCGCCTACATCGACCGCTACCTCATGGAGGACGATCCCCACACCCTGATCGAGGGAATGATCCTGGCCGGCTTCGCCGTGGGCGCGACCCGGGGCTTCATTTACGTCCGAGCCGAGTATCCGCTGGCGATCTCGATCCTGCGCTCCGCCGTGGAGGATGCCCGCGCCGCGGGATGGCTCGGCCCGTCGGTCGCCGGCTCAAAATTCGCGTTCGAGCTGGAGGTCACCGCCGGCCACGGCAGCTATGTCTGCGGCGAGGAGACGTCGCTGCTGAGGTCCATTGAGGGGAAAAGGCCCGAGGTCATGGCCCGCCCGCCCTACCCGACCGAGAGCGGGCTGTTCGGCCGGCCCACGCTCGTGAACAATGTCGAGACGCTCGTGAACGTGCCGTGGATTGTCCTGCACGGCGCCGAGGCGTATGCCGCGTTCGGTTTTTCGCGGAGCCGCGGCACCAAGGCCCTGTCCCTCAACTCCCTCTTCGCGCGGCCCGGCCTCTACGAGGTCGAGTTCGGCGTCACCGTCCGGCACATCGTCGAGGAGCTCGGCGGCGGCCTCCGGGACGGCGGCACCCTCAAGGGCGTCCTGATCGGCGGGCCCATCATCGGGATGATCCCGCCGCACCTGATCGACACGCCGCTTGGGTTCGACGAATTGGCCGCAATCGGCGCGGGCGTCGGGCACGGCGGCGTGGTCGCCTTCGACCAGAACACCTCCATCCCGGAGCTCGTCCAGCACGTCTTCTCCTTCGGATCCTATGAGTCGTGCGGCAAGTGCACGCCCTGCCGCAGCGGAAGCGGCCGGGTGGAGCGGATCTTCGACCGGGCCCTCGACGGCCGGGCGGGCCCGGCCGAGCTGAAGGAGTGCCGGGAGCTGGTCACCGCGCTCAAGCTCTCCAGCCTCTGCGGGCACGGCACCGGCCTCGCGCGCTTCGCGGAGTCCATCCTCAAACACTACCCGGCGGAGATCGACCCATGCTTCAAGTAATCATCAACGGCACGCCGGGCAGCTACCCGGAAGGGCTCACGATCAACCAGGCGCTCCGCATCGCGGGGATAACGGTCCCCACCCTGTGCAACGACGACCGGATCAAGCCCTACGGCTCGTGCCGGCTTTGCACCGTGGAGGTCAAGGGGATGAGCGCGCTGGCGACCGCCTGCAACACGCCGCTGCGCGACGGCATGGAGATCCAGACCGACTCCCCGGAGGTCCGCGGCGTGCGCAAGACCCTGCTCGGCCTGCTGGCCGCCGACTACCCGGCGGAGGCCGTCGAGGAGTTTCCCGGGAAGGAATTCCACCGCTACCTGCGCGAGTACGGAGTGACGGCGGGCGGCACGCGGGCGAGGTCCCGCCCCGGGGAGCCGTACATGAGGGACGTCACGCACCCCTACATCAATGTCGACATGTCGCAGTGCGTCACCTGCTACCGCTGCGTGCGGATCTGCGAGGAGGTCCAGGGGCAGTTCGTGTGGAAGGCGTGGAACCGCGGCGGGGAGACCCGCATCCTCCCGGTGCGCGGCGAGACCCTGCTCGACGGCGGCTGCGTGAGCTGCGGAGCCTGCGTGGACACCTGCCCATCCGGCGCCCTCGAGGACATCACCGTCCTGGCCCGGGGCATGCCCGACACCTGGACAAAGACCATCTGCTCGTACTGCGGGACCGGCTGCGAGGTGGACGTCGGCACGCGCGAGGGCCAGATCACGACGATCCGGCCCTCTCCCGGCGGACCCAGCAACCACGGGCACACCTGCGTGAAGGGCCGCTACGCCTTTGACTACGTCTATGCGAAGGAGCGCGTCACCTCGCCGATGGTCCGGCGCAACGGGGAGTGGCAGCGCGTCAGCTGGGATGAGGCGATCGCGACCATCGCCACCCGCCTGGCGGAGACCGCCGCGCGCCACGGCCCGGACAGCATCGGCATCCTCAGCTCCGCCCGCGGCACCAACGAGGAGAACTACGTCGCCCAGAAATTCGCGCGCGTCGTCCTGGGCACGAACAACATCGACTGCTGCGCGCGGGTCTGCCACTCGCCGACCGCCGCCGCGATGAAGATGACCCTGGGCACCGGCGCCGCCACCAACTCCCTCGACGAGATCGAGCTGGCGAAGACGATCCTCGTGTGCGGGGCCAACCCGACCGAGGGGCACCCGGTCACCGGGGCGCGGATCAAGCAGGCCGCCCTGCACGGGGCCGCCCTGATCGTCGTGGATCCGCGCGAGATCGAGCTCACGCAGTACGCCACGCTCCACCTCCAGCTCAAGGCCGGCACAAACGTCGTGCTCTTCAACGCCATGGGCGCGGCGATTGTCGAGGAAGGGCTGGTGGATGAGGAGTTCCTGCGCACGCGCATCACCGAGTACGCGGAGTACCGCGACTTTGTCCGCGATTTTTCGCCCGAGAAGGCCGAGGCGATCTGCGGGGTCCCGGCCGCGAAGATCCGGCAGGCCGCCCGCCTCTACGCGACGGCCAAGCCCTCGCTGAGCGTCCACGGGCTGGGCATGACCGAGCACATCCAGGGCACGGAGGGGATCATGGCCCTGGTGAACCTCGCGCTGCTCACCGGCAACATCGGCAAGCCGGGCACCGGGATCAACCCGCTCCGCGGGCAGAACAACGTGCAGGGCGCGCCGCACATGGGCTGCGAGCCGAAGCTGATGGCCGGCTACGTGCCGATCGAGAAGGTCCGCGACCAGTTCGAGGCGGCGTGGCACGGTCCCATCCCCCGGAACCCGGGGCTGAACATGATCGAGATGCTCGAGTCCGCGCTGGCCGGGAAGCTGAAGGTCATGTGGGCGATCGGCTACGACATCGTGATGACCAATCCCAACACCCACGAGACGCGGCGCGCGATGAAGGAGCTCGACCTGGTGATCGTCCAGGACCTCTTCATGAACGCGGCCGCCCGGGAGTTCGGGCACATCTTCCTTCCGGCCGCAGCCTCCTTCGAGAAGGACGGCACGTTCATGAACGGCGAGCGCAGGCTCCAGCGCGTGCGCGGCGCCGCCGCCCCGCAGGGCGAGGCGCGCAACGACTGGGAGCCGCTCTGCGACGTGGCCCGCGCCATGGGAAAGGGCGCCGAGTTCGGCTACCGCTCCGCCGAGCAGATCTGGGACGAGGTGCGCTCCCTCTGGCCGGAGGGCGCGGGGATCAGCTACGCCCGGCTCGACAAGCTCGGGGGGCTCCAGTGGCCCTGCCTCGACGAGAACGACCCGGGCACGCCGATCCTGCACGTGGACGCCTTCACGCACGGGAAGACCACGGCGCTTCGCCGGATCGAGTTCGTGCCGCCCCCGGAGCTGAGGAGCGCCGAGTTCCCGCTGATCCTGATCACCGGTCGGAACCTGTACCAGTACAACGCCGCCACCCAGACCTCGCGCACGCCCAACGACTCGCTTCACCCGACCGATTTCCTCCAGGTCTCCGCGCCCGACGCGAACCGGCTTGGGCTGGCCGAGGGCGAGCTCGTCCGGCTCAGGAGCAAGCAGGGCTCCGCGGAGCTCCACGTCCGGATCACCGACACGATCAAGCCCGGCGAGGTCTACACGACCTTCCACAACACCCGCGTCTTCCTCAACCAGATCACCACCTCCCATCGCGACCGGTACACGAAGACCCCGGAATACAAGGTGACGGCGGTGGCGATAGAAAAAATCGGCGTCGCCGAACCCGCGCTGGGCTGATCCGGATTTTCAGGTTTCAGGTCTCAGGTTTCTGCAAAGATTCCAGCACCTCCCCGAGAATGGTCCGTTCGAGCGCGGCCATGTCGTTCACCGAGCGGACGACAGATTCCCTGTCGATCCGCTCCCGCTTCGAGGCGGAGCGCACGAGCGTGAAGTGCAGCGACCAGGCCGCCTGCTCCACCTCGGCCCAGCGGGCGTCCAGGCCGGGGATTGCGATCGCCCCGGTTTCCGAAAGCCGGCGCAGGCGCAGGGTCATCATCTTCTTGTGCTCCCAGACCAGCCGGGTGATCCGGAAGTCGAACGTCCCGGGCGCGGCTGGATCGGTCGCGTTCAGCGTCGCGATCAGGCCCTCGTGGATCCCGCTCCCATAATAGGTGTCGGCCGCCGTGGACGTGTCGTGGCGGGCGCACCATTCGCGGATCGCCCCGTTCGCCATCCGCCGCGGCGCCTCGTTGGTCGCGTTCAGATAGTCGGCGAGCTGCCACCTGATCGCGTCCAGGTCCAGGCCGGCGTGCGGCCCGGCGACCGCCGGTCGCCTGATCCCGTTGAGCCGGTCCGCCTTCGAGGCCTCCGAGCAGCGAGCGCGGCCGAGCGGCGAGTGGAAGGCCTCGCCCAGGAGGCGCCACGGCATCCGCGCCAGCCCGAAGAGCCCGCTCTTCAGGTAGCAGGCGATCGTGAACTCCCCCGCCCCCGCGTCGAATCCGACGACCAGCGCCGACTGGCGAAAGTGGCGCCGGGCGTAAAACGCGGAACCGGGCAGGTAAAAGTAGTCGATGTTCGCGTACAGGAACTCGCCCCCGCGCATCGCGCCGATCACCTCGCCGGCGAGGCCCCCCTTCCCGATCCGGGCGATCTCCGCCGCCGACCAGTCCCTCGACTCGGTGAGCCCGAGGAGGTCCGGGGGGATCGTCGGGAGGAAGCGCAGGGGCAGCACATTCACGAAATCCGTCCGCCGGCGCGGCGCACTGAGCTGGAGGTAGATGTTGAGGAGCCCGTCGCAGGGCCCGTCCGCGGTCAAAATCCCCAGGAAAAAGCCGGTGTGCAGGAAGGTGGCCACTGTCGGGCTCCCGTTGAAAGGCAGGCGGATCGACGCGGCCCCCGCCGGGCCGCGCGCGCCCGGGATGCGGGAACGGAGCAGGTGCGCGTAGGCGCCCAGGTGGGAGAGCGGATTCACGGCTTTCCGGGGGAGCCCCAGCGGTTGACAAAGAGGTTTCCCTTCCGGTCCAGGAAGGACCGGTCGTCCGCCTCGCGCAGGTCGAACTCAACCGCGATCCCGGCGCGCAGCTTCAGGCACTCCTCGTGGAAGGCCCTGCAGATGTCCCCGGCCTGCGGTGAGCGGTTCAGCGAAAGGCGGATCGTCTCCGGCCCGACCTGCGTGATCTGCACGGCCTCGACTCCTGCGTAGCCGACCCGCGCGTAGACCCTCCTCAGGATCGGCCGGAATGCCTCCGTCCCGGAGATCCGCCGGCCGTCGATGGTGAGCTTGTTGACGTCGCGTTCCTCGGCGAGCGCCAGCCGGCGGGCCGGACCGCCCCCGGCGCCGGGCTCGTCCACCCAGGCGCCGCGGTCTCCCGTCCGGTACCGGACAAGCGGCAGCAGCCGCAGGACGAGGCTGGTCACCACGACGTCCCCCTCGATCCCCGGCGCGTCGATCGGCCGCTCGTCGTCGTCGACCAGCTCCACATGGACGGCGGCGTCGTTGATCGCGAAGGGGCCCGTCCCGGCCGCGTAGCCGATCACCCACATCTCAATTGTCCCGTATTGGTTGACCGTCCCGGCATGGAAGACGCGCCGCGCCGCGGCGACCGCCTCCGGGGTGAGCCGCGAGCCGGTCGACTCGATGAATTTGAGGCTGGGAACCGGGTCGGCGATTCCCGCCTCCTCCAGTGCCGCCGCGTGCCGCGCGATCAGGACGGCGGGCATGTGGATCCAACGGGCGCGCTTCCCCGCCAGCCAGGCGTACATCCGCCGCAGGTCGTCCACGGACCGGCTCCAGATGTCGAAATCGAAGCTCTGGTCCCACCGGTGGTGGAGGAGCGGGACGAACTCGGCGGGCCGGAGCCCGGGATCGAAGCCCCGCCGCCGCATGAACGTGGCCAGCGCCAGCTCGGTCCGCTCGGCGCCCGTCTTCGGGAATCGCGCGGGGATCCCCGAGGTGCCCGTCGTCTGGTCGATGACCACATCCGCGCCGAACCGGAACTCGCCGGCGCGGTTCCGCTCGGCGGACAGGTCCGTGCGCAGGAGCTCGGCGGCCAGCGCGTCGCGCTCCGCCTCCGTCCTCGACGTGAGCATTTCCCGCGTGCCGCCGCGCACCATCGCCTTGGTGAGGACGGGGAAGGTCGCGAGGTCGCGGGGGTCCGCGCCGCGGCTGCGGTAATAGGGGCTCTCCGCGACGACAAAGCGAAGCTGCGCGGCAAGCCCGGGATGACTCTCTTCCAGATCCACGGATTGTCAGCCGCGCGCGCGGAGAAGCGCGGCGGCGATCGTCTCGGGGGAGCGCAGCTCGCCCAGCGTCCGGGGCGGTGCGGAAAAATCGACCCCGTACTTCGCCTTCAGGGCGTCCATGAGCTCGATCATCTTCAGCGAATCGAGGTCGAGCTCGGTCAGGATGAGCGTCCCGGGGCCGATGGCCGCCGGATTGCCGTCGTTAACCTGCCGGAGGATCGCGATCACCTCCTCGATTGTCTGGTCTTTATTCATTTTTCG
Organism: uncultured Opitutaceae bacterium; assembly: GCA_903891325.1. Taxonomy (GTDB): domain Bacteria; phylum Verrucomicrobiota; class Verrucomicrobiia; order Opitutales; family Opitutaceae; genus Palsa-1447. The sequence continues at coordinate 85,885 of CAITEC010000042.1, read as the reverse complement.
GTTTGAAGGAACCAGGAGGGATCGACGCGGCGGATCCGCAGCCGGCCCATCCGGCCCTTCGCGATGGTCTCGGGCGTCAGCTTGTCGTCCTTCACCCAGTAGGCAAGCAGGGCATGCCCGCCGGTGAAGTGGATCGAGGTGTAGCAATACCAGTTCATGGTGGCTCCCTCAAGGACGCGCTGCAGCCCCCACGTCCGGCCGCCGTCGCGAGACACCGCCGCCACCAGGGGCGCCCGCCGGGAGGGATCGAAGGGGAACCGGCCGGAGTGGTCGTCGTAGATCGCCAGGAGCGCGTCCGAGCCGGGCAGGCGCTTGATGCTCGCCGGGGAGAGCGGGGACTTCAGGTCGGTGGGTACCGGCGCGCTCCACGTCGTCCCGCCGTCGGTCGAGCGAAATGCGTATTCGCAGCCCCGGTCGGTGCGCGCCCAGGAAAAGAGGGTGCCGTCGGCCAGCTCGACCACGCCGGGTTCCTGCAGGCCGGACTCGCTGCGCACCGGGATCGACCACCAGGTCTCGGACTGCCGCCAGGTCCGTCCCGCGTCGTCGGAAAGGTACCAGAGCGTGATCGCGCGGCTGTCCACGGTCGTCGCGCCCCGGTCGACCGGGACGAGCGCCCGGTGAAAGGCGGCGGGCACGATGAGCCGGCCGCTCCGCGTCTGGATCAGCCGGTCGTTGTTGACGACGAAGTACCCGGGCGCGTCGATGATGTTGCGCGGCTCCGACCAGGTCGCCGTCTCATCGTCGGAGAACCGGATGAGGGGCCGGCAGTCGAGATTGCTCCTCTTGACCGCATAGAGGATTGCGATCCGCCCGTCGGCCAGCCGCAGGAGCGAGACGCTCCCCGCGTTCAGGAAGTCGCCGTGGGGGAAGACCACCCTCGGGCTGCTCCACGAAAGCCCCTGGTCGTCCGAGTGGACCTCCGCGACGCTTCCCCGGCTGTAGTCCTCCTTTCCGCTCTCGAACTGGGAATAGTAAAGGGCGATCCGGCCGGATTTCAGCGTGATGAACGCCCCCTCCGTGTTGCGCTGGTGCTCGGGGGATGCATTGACGTTCCACACGATCCGGTTCTCCGGCGCGGCCGCGAGCCGGGGGAGGAGGGCGAGCAGGGCGAGGGAAGGCAGCAGGTTTTTCATTGGCTTTGACGATTGGGGGTGGAACGCGATCTCCGAGCGCGCTTGCTTGACTCAGTTGCCGGACAAGCGCGCTCGGAGATCGCGCTCCACCTTCGGACACGGATGAAGATCGAATTTCGTCGCGCCATCGAAACAATACGTCACTTGCCCGCCGCGCCGTGCGCGTCCGCGTAGAGGATTGTCCAGGCCGCGCTCACCCGGACCGCGTCATCCGGATCGCCGAGGAGCGCCTCCATGCGCCGCAGGTCCTCGGCGTTTCGGTAGGGCATGAGCGCCTGGGCCGCCTCGAAGGCCGCGTCCGCGGTGCTTCCCGGGGGCAGGGTCTCCAGGCACGCCCTCCAATCCGGCACCTGCGGCGCCCCGGGGGCGAGGAGGAGCGCGGCGCTCGCAATGAAGGGCTTTGCCGCGGTTCCCGCCGGTTCGGAGTCCGCCGCCCGCCGGAGCTTTTCCAGGATTGCCGGGTCCGTCGATCCCACCCAGCGCAGCGCGTAGGCTGCCCGCTGCCGTGCGACCGGGTCTGCGGACGAAAGCAGGTCGGCCAGCCGCCCCGGGGCCCCGGTGTCGCCCGCCAGGGCGAGGACCCACAGGGGAAGCGCGGCGTCAATCGGGGCGGCCGCCGCCGCGAAGGTCCGCGTCGATTCCCGCATCGGCCCGTCGACCCGCACGCGGAGCTTGCCCAGCGACTCGAAGGCGCGAAGCCGCCGGTTGGGATCCTTCGGGTCGGGGGTCGGGTCGAGGGCCTCCGCCTCGATCCTCGCGACCCAGCCCGCGCGCTCGAGCGGCGTCCGGGAAGCCGCCGCGAGGATGCGCCAGGTCCCGATCCGGTAGGGCGACGCTGCGGCTGTCGGCGCCTCACGCCCAAAGATCGCCCTCATGGCGTCCCCCTCCCCGTAGGCGACAAGGACCTCGGCGGCATGCACCCTCACCCACGCCTTGCCGTCCCGCGCGATCCGCCGCAACTCATCCCTTGCCCGGTCAGCCGGCGCCTCGGCCGCCTTCCCGGCGTGGCCGCCCTTCGCGGGAAAGGCCTTCGTCTGGTAATAGTAGACATGCCGGAGCGCGGGCATCGCCCGGAGCTTCGCCAGTCCCGCCGCGTCGATTCCCGTGTCGGTGAGGTTCAGCCTGGCAAGCCGGCGCAGCGGGGCCAGCGCACCCAGGTTCGCGGACGTAATCGCCGTATGGGAGAGGTCGAGCGCCTGGAGATTGCGGAAGCCCGCGAGCGTGCCCAGGCAGGCGTCCGTCACGGGAGTCCGGGCGAGTTCCGCCTCGACGATCAGGTCGGCCACCGGTGCGAGGGCCGCGAGCGCCGCGTTGCCGCAGCGGCCCGGCGCGCTGGTCGCCCGGAGGATGAGCCCGTCGGTCGGCTCCTGCGAGCGCGGCAGCAAGTCCACGCCCAGCGAATCGGCAAGCTGTCCGGCCCTGGCCAGCAGCGGGCGGTAATCCGGCGCCGCGGCCGGCGCCGGCTTCGGAGCGGCCACGACCGGCACAAAATTGTCCGGGCGCATCGCCGTGGCGCCTGTGGTTATCCAGTGGGCGATCAGCATCACCTCGGCGGCCTTCAGCGGCGGCTTGCCGTCGCTGGGCATGAAATCGTCGTCGTCGACCGGGAGCGTGATCCGCCGGTAAAGATCGCTGTGCCCCGGGTCGCCCGGCCGCACCACGGGCCCGTCCTCGCCCCCGCTCATCACCCACTCGTAGGTATCCAGCCGCAGCTTTCCCTTCTGCTTGTTGGCATCGTGGCAGACGGTGCAGTGCGCCTGCAGGATCGGCGCAATCGCCGCCGCATAGAAGGGAGTTCCCGCGGCGGACGGCCCGGAGCCGGACGCGGGCGCCGCAGGGGCGGCCGGCGGGCGCGCAGGGGGGAGCCCGAGCCACGCCCGCGGCCGGGCGGGAAGGTACTGGGTCAGGTAATTGTCCCCATAGGTGAGCCGTCCCCCGAGGTGCCCGGTCACGGCCGTGAGCGCGACCGTGGCCGCAAGCCCAAGCGCATAGGCCGCGCCCGGGCCGCGGTCTCCCCGCCGCCGCAGGACAAGGCAGGCCAGGCAGGCGGCGCAGAGCCAGATCCCGCACCACATGTGGTCGGTGACCTGCGCGCCGCGGTAGCTTCCGCTCCAGGCGAGCAGCCATCCCAGGATGGCCGCCGCGAAGGCCGCCACGGTCGCAAGCGAGAGCACAAATCCCGCGGAGCCGCGAACCGCGCGCCACCGGCGCGTCGCCCCGGCGACCTCGACCAGGGCGACAAGCAGGAGAAGCGCGATCGGAAAGTGGACAACCGAGGGATGAAACCGGCCGAAAAACTGCGCGAGCGGGGCGTGGTCGCGGCCGTCCGGCGGGAGCCGGCGGGCGAGGACGACCAGGGCTGCGAGCGGCGGGAGGCCGATCCACGCCGCGCGGCGCCGGGGAGTGCTGCCGGTGGCCGCGCTCACCCGGACACCCGCCTCAGGCGGGTGATGCGGCCGATCGGCAGCCACTCGGAGACGAGGATGTCCCCGTTCCCCAGGAAAATCGCGTCGTGCGGGTGGATGAATTCGCCGGGCGTGAACTGCGCCCGGGACTGGGTCCGCCGCGATCCGAATGCCCCGTTGTGCGGCTTCCCGTCGCCGAGCTGGGCGACGATGCGGTAGTCGCGGTCGAGGATGCAGACCTGGCTGTCAAGATCCGGGCAGACCATCCAGTCGCCCCGGGTGTGGCAGTGGCAGGGAAGCCGCAGCCTCCGGTCCTTGACGGTGAGCCGGTGGGCGCCGTCCATCCCGAAGGCCTGGATCCGGTGATTGCTCCGATCCGCGACCGCCAGCACCGGGGCGGCGCCCCTCAGGTCGACCCAGAGGCTGTGCGGCGTGCTGAGCGCCCCGTCCGGGGCGTCGCGACCGGACTTTCCCTCCAGCCGCCGGCCGACCTCGCCCAGGAAGCGCCCGTCGGCGGCGTAGCGCAGGACGTGGCTTGAGCCGTAGCCGTCGGCGACAAAGTAATCCCCGCCGGGGCTGAAGGCGATGTTCGTGGGCCGGTAGGCAATCGGGCGCGCCCCGTACTCGCGGTCCTCCCGCGGGTAGCCGCGCTTCCAGACCAGTTCCCCGCCCAGCGTGAGCTTCGCCGTGGTGCAGTGGAGAATGTCGGAGTGGTAGAGGAAGACGCCTTCCGGCTCCCGGTGCAGCGCCAGCCCGTGGGCCCCCCCGCGAAATTCGCTCCCGAACGCGCGGATGAAGCGGCCCTGCGCGTCGTAGGCGACGATCGCCTCGCCCCGCCGGCTGTCCTTGTGGACGGTGTGCCCGACATAGAGGTTCCCCTCCTCGTCCTCGCAGAGGGCGTGCGTCTCGCCCCAGAGGAGTCCCTCCGGGGGCTGCAGCCAGTCATGCAGGCACTCGTAGGTGTGCTCGCCCGAGCCCGTGATCGGCGGGCGCGCGCCGGTTTTGTCGGCGGCGCGCAGGCTGATCCGCGGGAGGACCGCCAGCCCCGCGGCGGCCAGCATCGCCTCCCTGAGGAATGAGCGTCGGTTCCGCATCCGGGCGTCCCCGTTCACGCGATCAGCCCGTTCACCACGCTCGCCGGCACCGGGCCGGTCATCTTCTGGTCCAGCCCCTGGAACTTGAAGGTCAGCCGGTTGTGGTCGATGCCCAGCAGGTGGAGCACCGTCGCGTTGAAGTCGCGCACGTGCACGTCGTCCCGGACGATGTTGTAGGAGTAATCGTCGGTCTGGCCGTAGGCGATCCCCGGCTTCGCGCCGCCGCCGGCCATCCACATCGTGAAGCATCGCGGATGGTGGTCGCGGCCGTACTCGTGGCGGCTCAGGCCGCCCTGGCTGTAGATCGTCCGCCCGAACTCCCCGCCCCAAAGGACCAGCGTGTCGTCCAGCAGCCCGCGCCGCTTCAGGTCGGTGACCAGCGCGTACGACGCCTGGTCGGTCTCCCGGCAGAGGGTCGGCAGGTCGTGCACGCAGCCCCCGTGGACATCCCATCCGCGCTTGTAGATCTGCGTGTAGCGCACCCCCCGCTCGGCCATCCGGCGGGCGAGGAGGCAGTTGTAGGCGAAGGTGCCCGGCTCCCGCGCGTCGGCCCCGTAGAGGTCCCAGGTGGACTGCGGCTCGTCGGCCATGTCGGCGAGCTCGGGCACCGAGGTCTGCATCCGGAAGGCCATCTCGTACTCGCTGATCCGGGCGTGGGTCTCCGGGTCGCCGATTTCCTCGTAGGTGAGCTGGTTGATCCGGTTCACCCCGTCGATCAGCCGGCGCCGCGTCTCGTGGCTCATCCCCTTCGGGTCGCCGAGATAGAGGACGGGCGCCCCCTGGACGCGAAAGGGCACGCCTGCGTATTCACTGGACAGATACCCGCTTCCCCACAGCCGCGGGGAGATCGGCTGCTTGTTGCCGACCGTCAGCTTGGAATTGAGGACGACGAAGGCCGGCAGGTTCCGGTTCATGCTGCCCAGGCCGTAGGAAAGCCAGGCCCCCATGGACGGCTTCCCGGGCACCATGTTGCCGGTGTTCATCAGCAGGATGGCCGGCTCGTGGTTGAAGGCGTCGGTGTGGACCGAGTGGACGAGCGTGAGGTCGTCGACAATCCGGCCAGTGTAGGGCAGCAGGTCGCTGACCGGCCGCCGGCAGTTTCCCCGGATGCTGAAGCCCCAGTGCGGCGGGGCGATCGGGAAGCGCGACTGGCCGGCGGTCATCCCCGTCAGCACCTGGCCGCCCCGGACGGAGTCCGGGAGGTCCTTGTCGAAGAGGGCGGGAAGTCCCGGCTTGTAGTCCCAGAGGTCCATCTGGGGCGGGCCGCCCGCCATGAAAAGGTAGATGCAGCGCTTGGCCCTCGGCGCAAAATTCGGGAGCCGGATGGACTCCGGCGAGGGAATGCCGCCGGTGTCCGCCGCGCGCGCGGCGCCCGAGAGCAGACCGTCGCCCACGAGCGAGGCGAGCCCCGCCCAGCCGAGCGTCTTTCCCATCCGTCCGAGAAAGTGGCGCCGCGACTCCAGGGCCCGCCACTGCTCGCGCAGGGCCAGGGGAACGCCCGGCAGGTCGTACACCGTCGGTCCCTCGCCGTGGTGGTCCGAACAGGGACTGGGGGCTGGCTCCTTCATTTGTTCATGGTGGCGTCCAGGTTGAATGCGGTGCTGGCAACCAGCATCCATGCCGCAACTTCGTTCGCGGGCAACGCAGGATTCGGGCGGGATTCGCCGACGGAGACAAGCTCCCGGGCGGCCGGCAGGTCGTGGTCGTAGGTTTCCCTGAACTGGCCGAGGACAGTTTCCAGGACCGCCCGCTCGGCCGGGCGCCAGGGCCGGGCCAGGAGCAGCCCGGCGATGTCGTCGAGCCGCCGGTCGTCGGCCGCGTCCCGCAGCATGACGCGCTCGGCCAGCGAGCGCGCCGCCTCCAGCCAAAGGGGATCGTTCATCGCCACCAGCGCCTGGAGGGGCGTGTTGGTCCGCTGCCGCCGCGTGCAGCTCCCGTCCCGCGGCGGGGCGTCCAGGGCGTCCATGTCCGGCATCGTCGCCATCCGCTTCCAGAAGGTGTAGACGCTTCGCCGGTACAAGGCGTCGCCGTGGTCCTGCTGGTAATAGGTCGTGTTCGCCGTCGGGTAGCCGCCGGCCTCCCACACCCCGCCCGGCTGGTAGGGTTTGACCGGGGGGCCGCCGATCGCCGGCGAAAGAAGGCCGCTCGCGGCCAGCACCGTGTCGCGGAGCATCTCCGCGTCCATGCGGAACCGCGGGCCGCGCGCGAGAAGGCGGTTCTTCGGGTCCTTCTCCAGCAGCTCCGGGGTGATCCGGGCGGACTGCCGGTAGGTCGCCGAGGCGACGATCTGCCGGTAGAAGCGCTTCACGTCCCAGCCGTGCTCACGGAAGTCAACGGCCAGCCAGTCGAGCAGCTCGGGGTGCGAGGGGTGCGCGCCCATGATCCCGAAGTCCTCGGTCGTCTCGACAAGGCCCATCCCGAAGAGCTCCTGCCACATCCGGTTCACGGTCAACCGGGCCGTGAGGGGGTTGGCTGCACTCACGATCCAGTCGGCCAGCCCGAGCCGGTTGAGCGGCGCCCCCTCGGGCAATTGCGGGAGGAAGTGGGGGATGGCGGGACGGACGCGCTCGATCCGGTTGGTGTAGACCCCCCGGGCGAGGACATCGGCATAGGCCAGCCGCGGGCTCTCCTCGCAGACAAGCACGATGTCGCCGTCCTTCGTCGTGAGCGCCAGCGTCTTGTTCGTGTCGTTGGAATAGCGCATCTTGTTGATCCGCTCCATGTCGTCGCTGCGGCCCGAAAGCCGGTCCAGCTCCGCCTGCAGCGCCGGGAGCCGGGCCGCGAGCGCCACGGAGTCCGGATCGACGTTGGTGTAAAAGTAGTCGCTCACCGCCTTGAACTCGTCCTCGTTCCACGATGACGGCGGTTTCCGGCGGATGATCTCGGCGACCCACTCCGCGTAGGCGAGCCGCGGCGCCTCGACGGCGTCCAGCTCCCGGTTGTAGAATCGCAAGTCCTGGTAGCGCGTCTGCCTCAGGACGAGCTTGTCGGGGGCCTCCTGGCCGAAGCGCAGCGGGCCCGGCGCCCTGACGGAGCCCTCGAGGCTGTCCCGGCCGATGACCACCCGCTGAAGCCGGCCGTCGACATAAACCCGCAGGCCCTCGGCGGTGCCGCTGCCGTCGTACGTGACAAGAAAGTGGTCCCAGCGGCCCCGCTTCAGGACGTAGTCCTCAGTCTCCACCGCGATCGCGTTGTCCGGCCACTCGTGGACCAGCCGGAAGGCGAGCTTGCCATTGTCGAAGATCGCCTCCCAGCCGCGGCCGTTGCTCCCGGGATCGATCCGCGCCAGGATTGCGCCCATCTTCGGGCTGAAGGATGCAGCCGTCTCAAGCCGGGGCATCACCCAGGCGCCGACGGAGAAGGCCTGGTCCCACTCGCGGTCGCCGACGTCCGGAAGCTCCAGCCGGGTGCTGGTCTCCAGCCGGGCGGAGGGCCAGAACCAGGTGTCCTCGCCCCAGATCGGGGCGCCTCCCGTGGTGGTGACGGAGGCGAAGGCCGGGTGCGGCGCGGAATTTTCAAAGGTTGCGCCCCGCTGCTCGTCGAAACGCAGGCGGACGGCCAGCCCGGCCGTTGAAACCGCGGCGGGGACGGTCCGACCCCCGGCAACCCAGGCGGCGACCCGCTCCCGCTCGCGCGAACGCCGCGCCGCAAGCGCGGCGAGGACGTCGGACTTTTCCGCGAGGACGCGCTCGTAGGCGGCCCGGTTCGCGGGCCTGGGCACCTGGATGGAGGGCGGCCAGTCGGCCCGGTCGTCATTGGACGGGCTTTCGTTGATGTTGTTGAAGAAGGCCGTGAGCCGGTAAAAATCCCTCTGCGTCGTCGGGTCGAACTTGTGGTCGTGGCACACCGCGCAGCCCGTGGTCAGGCCCAGGAAGGCCGCCCCGAGCATCTCGGTGCGCTCGCGCTGGTTGTTGACCCGGAGCTCCTCGATGATGGTCCCGCCCTCGCCGCTGCTCACCCCCGCGCGGACGAATGCCGTGGCCACCAGCTGGTCGATCGTCCGCGCCGGCAGGAGGTCGCCGGCCAATTGCTCGCGGATGAACCGGTCGAAGGGCTTGTTCTCGTTGTAGGAGCGGACCACGTAGTCCCGGTAGGGCCACATGCTGCGGTAACTGTCCAGGTGCAGCCCGTGCGTGTCGCCGTAGCGGGCCACGTCGAGCCAGTAGTGCGCGCGGTGCTCGCCAAAGCGGGGGCTGGCGAGGAGCCGGTCGATGACCGAGTCGTAGGCCGCGGGCGAGGGGTCGTTCACGAAGGCGTCCACCTCGGCCGGGGACGGCGGAAGTCCCGTCAGGTCATAGGTGACGCGCCGGATCAGCGTGGCGCGATCGGCCTCCGGGGAGGGCCGGAGGTGCTCCTTTTCCAGGCGCGCCAGGATGAAGCGGTCAATGTCGTTGCGCGGCCAGCCCGCGTCACTCACCGCGGGCGGGGTCGGAAGCGTCGGCGGAATGAACGACCAGTGCTCCTGGTAGCGGGCACCTTCCGCGACCCAGCGGCGCAGGACGGCGATCTGCGCCGCCGTGAGGGTCTTGTGCGCCTCCGGCGGGGGCATGATCTTCTTGTCCTCCCTCGCCTCGACCCGCTGGACCAGCGGGCTGTGGTCGGGATCTCCCGGGAGGATGGCGGCGGTGCTCTTCCCGTGCGGGGCAAGCGCGAATTCCGCCCGGTCGAGCCTGAGCCCGGCCTTCCGCGGCCCGGGGTCGGGCCCGTGGCAGGTGAAGCAGTTTTCGGAGAGGATGGGCTCGATGTCCTGGTTGAAGGTGAGCGGGGCCGGCGGCGCCGCGGGCGCCGGAGCCGGCGGCGCAACGGCGCGGCGCGCGCATCCCCATGAACCGACGAGCCCAAGCGCGGCAAACGCGAGCACCGCGGAGCCAATGGACGTTGTCTGGGGTAGGCGTCTCAATTGAGGTTTGCGAACGTTCGACAACTTGGGCCGCCGAGTCAATAAGCGGCGGCCTTGCAGAAACCGCACTTTGCAGAAACCTGAGACCGCTTTCTGCATGCCCTAAAGGCCGACCGCGCGGGCCAGCATGCGATCTGGATCAATGACAAGTACCGGATATGCTTTCGCTGGGCCCAAGACGGCGTTCACGATGTTGAAATAGTCGATTACCACTGAACCAATCCCACCATGAGCAAGAAAACACAGGCCCGTATTCCCAATGTCCACCCGGGCGACGTTTTGCTGGAGGACTTCCTTAAATCGTTGGGTATTTCGCAATACCGGCTCGCCAAGGAGATAGGCGTTTCCGAAAGCACCGTCAGCGACGTGGTTAACGGTCGTCGGGGCGTCACGGCCGACATGGCCCTTCGTCTTGCCCGGTATTTCGGCATTAGCGCGCAATTCTGGCTCAACTTGCAGGAGATGTATGACATCGAGGAAGCCGAGCGGAAGATCGGCAAGCAGATACAGAAGATTCGCCCGCATCGAGTGGCTGCATAGCGAATAGGACCCCGGCTACATCGGACAACGATCCGTTGGGGGGGGTATTGAATTTCAGGTCTCTGGTCTCAGGTTTCAGGTTTCTGCAACTGCCCCCCTTGTCTTGCACCTGGCGGAATGTTTGGGATTAATCCCACGGGTATAACCAATGAAAACGCTGCGGGCCATTGTCACGGGAGGAGCGACCAACATCGGGCGGGCGATCACCGAGGAGTTCCTGGCGCGCGGGGGACGCGTGGCGGTCGGGCAGCCCGATCCGTCCGTTGCGGCTGATTTGGTGGCCCGGCACGGGGACCGTGTTATCGCGCTGCGCGTGGATGTCGGGGACGCGGCGCAGTGCCGGCGCTTCGTGGACGAGGCCGCCGAACGGCTGGGCGGCGTGGACGTCCTCGTCAACAACGCCGCGATTTCCGGGGTGGGCGCCGGGCGCAAGCTCGGGGAGATCGATGCGGCGCACCTGGACCTGCTCTTCCGGGTCAACGTCGGCGGCGTCCTCTTCTGCTCGCAGGCGGCTGTCCCGCATCTCAGGCGGGCGGGCGGCGGGATCATCGTGAACATTGCATCCGTCAATTCCTTCCGGCCGCAGGAAGGGGCGGTGGTCTACGCGGCGACGAAGGCCGCAGTCGTGTCCGTCACCCAATCGCTGGCCCGGGAGCTGGCCGCCGACCGGATTCGCGTGGTTGCCGTGGCGCCGGGCGACATCCGGATCGACTCCTCCGACGAGCTGGAGCGCCAGATGAAGGCCCGAGGCGTCGGCGCCGACGTGTTCAACAAGACGCCACTGGGCCAGGGCCGGCCAACCGACGTCGCGTCGGTCGTGGGATTCCTCTGCTCGGACGGCGCCGGCTTCGTCACCGGATCCACCTGGACCGTCGACGGGGGCCTCCTCGCATGAATCTTCTAGAAGGGCACGACCACGGCGAGCGCGTCGCCCTTCCGGACCGAGCGCTGGCGGCGGATCATGACCACGCGTCCCCCGCGGATCGCCGGGACGTCCGTCTCCTTCTTCCCGTCCAGGGACAGCACCCGGCCGAGGATCGCCCCGCGGCGGACCTTCCGGTTAATCGGGGCCAGGGGTATGTAGAGCCCGTCGTGCGGCGAGGGATGATGCAGTTGCAGGTGCGTGTCGTCCGCGTTTCGCGAGATCCGGGTGAACTGCGGGCGCAGCCGCCGGCGGGGGCCCGCCGTGATGCCGAGCAGCCCGATGAGGGACCGCAGGCCCTCGTCGATCGCGCGGAGGTCGCCGCCGTCCACGTCCCCGCAGCCCCGGCATTCCACATAGGTGCCGGGAATCCCGCGCAGGCAGGCCGCGCTCAGCGTCCGGCCGGGCAGGTAGGGGCCCGCCCAGCACCAGAAGTGGTCGAAGCAGGCCGACATCTCGCGCTGCGTCCGCTCGACTTTGCCGCCGATCCCGGAGACGTGGCCGGACCAGGGCTTCAGCTCGTAGGCCGCGCCGGCGCTGTGCAGGTCCGCGTAGTGCGTGGCCTGGGCGAGGACCTGCTGGTCAAAGAGGGCGGCGAGCCGCTCGGTGGGATTGCCCCGTCGCTTCCCCGGAAAACTCCGCGCCAGGTTCGCGCGATCGTCAGGGTTGCAGCGCTGTCCCGCAAAGAACGCCGGCTCGTTGAGGACCGGCACCATGACGACCGCGCCCGCCAGCCGCTTCGGCCGCCAGTCGCGGACCCAGCGGCTGAGCAGCGTGGGACCCTCGTACTCGTCGCCATGCGTCGCCCCGTTGACCAGCAGGACCGGGCCGGGGCCGCCGCGCCAGATGAAGAGGTCGAAACCAACGCCGTCCCGCTCCAGGCGGCGCCGGTGGAAGCCCGGTTTGACCCGGGACAGGTCGATCAGGTACTTCGGTAATTGGGAATCAGCCATGGCCGCGAAAAAGACTTCTAAGGGCGCCGGACGGGCCAATCAAGCTCCCGCGGCGCGCTGGCGGAACACCGGCGGGCGGCGGCTCCTCGTCATCGAGAACGCCCTCTTCCGGGTGGAAATCTGCCCCGAGGCGGGCGGAGCCCTCACCTCCTATATCCACAAGCCGACAGGCATAGACGCGATCTGGCACAATCCCCTCGGCCAGCCGCCGCGGACCCGGGTGATCGGCCAGCCAATGGCGCCGGGCAGCGACCTTTTCGACGTCATGGACGGAAGCTGGTACGCGTCGCTTCCCAACGGATTCTTCCCAGCCGACTACTTCGGGGCGCCGCTGGGGACCCATGGCGAGATCCGGTCCGTTCCCTGGACGGTGGAGTCCATCCGCCGCTCCGGTGGCGCGCTCCGGGTCGTCCTCCAGGGGCTCTCGGTCCGCACGCCCCTCGTCTACCGCCGCGAACTCACGATCCGGGCCGGGGCCTCCCTTATGGAATGGAGGGAGGAGATTCTCAACCGGTCGGGCGTCCCCCTTCCGGTCGCCTGGCTCCACCACGCGGCCTTCGGCGGCCCGCTGGTGGCCGGGGCGCGCTTGGTCGCTCCGGCCCGATCGGTGGGCGTGAACCTGAGCGACCATCCCGAGACGCTGCAAGTCGAGCCGGGCTACAGGGGGCGCTGGCCGCTCGTGCCCGAGCGCGCGGGAGGGAAGCTGCGCGACTGCAGCGTCGCGCCGGCCGCCGGCAGCGGTTCCGATCATTCCGTGGAGCTCTCGGATTTCACCGCGGGCCACGGCTGCATCTGGAACGAGAAACTGAAGCTGGGATTCGCCATGGAATGGGACCTTGCGATGTTCCCTGTCGCCTGGTCGTGGGCCCATGCGAGCGGTGGCGAGCCGCGCTACCCGATGTGGGGCCAGGGCGACCTGATCACGCTCCAGCCGAGCACCTCGCCGCCCGCGCGCTTCCCCGACCTGCTGAAGCGCGGCCAGGTTCGTCTCGTACCTGCCCTGGGCTCGGTGTCAACGGAGATGGCCACGGGCTTTGTCACGAAACCGAAGGGGCCGTGGAGGGACGGATCCGCGCAATGAGCATCTGGAAACACGCGGACTGGTGGGGCGCACCGGAGGACCGAAAGGTCACCCTCGGCGAGGGTGGAACGCCGCTTGTCCGCTCGGAGCGGATCGGCCGCGAGCTCGGGCTGCCCGAGCTCTGGTTCAAGCTCGAGGGGGCCAATCCCAGCGGCTCCTACAAGGATCGATTTGCGGCCGCGGCGGTGAGCCACCTGCTCCAGGACGGCAAGACGGCCTGCCTGGGCACCTCCAGCGGGAACACGGGCGCGGCGCTGGCCGCCTACTGCGCCCGCGCGGGGATCCGCTGCACGCTGGCGATCGTCGAGGGGGCCCCCGAGGGGAAGCTCCGCCAGATGCTCGCCCATGGGGCGCGGCTTTACCGGATCAGGGAATTCGGGGCCTCCCCCGCCGTGAATTCCGCGGTCTTCGGCGGCCTGCGGGAACTCGCGGCCCAGACCGGCGCGAGCCTGGAGATCAGCGCCTTCGCCTGCTCGCCGCGCGGGATGGACGGGGTCCAGACCCTCGCCTACGAGATCGGCGAGGCGATGGGCGACCGCGCCTTCCACGTCTTCTGCCCGGCCGGGGGCGGCGGGCTCACGCTCGCCGTCGCGCGCGGCTTCGGCACCCTCACGGCGCGCAGCCGCTGGTTTGGCAGCGCGCGGGTCCACTGCGTCCAGCCCGGGGGGAACGACACGATCGCGACGCCGCTCAGGAACGGCGCCACCGAGGCCAGGCCGGTGACGTCACTGACCGCGATCAGCGGGCTGCAGGTCGGCAGCGTGATCGACGGCAACGCGGTCATCGACGAATGCCGGCGCTCCGGCGGACAGGGCCATGTCATCCAGGACGCGCGGGCCTGGGACTGGCAGGCCCGGCTGGCGCGCGAGGAGGGGATTTTCGCGGAACCGGCCGGGGCCGTTGCGCTCGCCGGCGTCGAGTCCGCCGTCATCCGCGGCGAACTCAGCGGCGAGGAGCCGGTCGTCTGCCTGGTGACCGGCAGCGGGTTCAAGGACGAGAAATCGCTTGTGAGGATGACCGCGGGAAAAGAGGCGCCGTTGCTCGCGGATTTCGGAGCGTTTGCGGCGGCGGTTCGCCGCGATCGCCTTTGACGCTCGCTTCAGAAACCTGAGACCTGAAACCTGAGTTCAAACTTCGGATTCGGACGATTCGATCGGTTGCCGGATATTAAATTTCAGGTCTCAGGTCTCAGGTTTCAGGTTTCTGCAATGACGGCCCCCCGGGCCGTCAGCCGGGCGGCGGCTTTCCAAAGCTCGACTTCGCCAAAAGCTCCGCGACCCACTTTCGCTTTTGGTCAAGCGTGACTCCCGTCTCCCGCCAAACCCGGTGGACATCGCTCTCGAAGGCCTTCATCTCGACCGCCAGTGCGGGCAGTTTCTCCAGGTTCTTCCGGGGCAGCTTGATCACCCCCCCGATGTTCGCGTGGATGATGTCGCCGGGATTGACCGTGATGCCGCCGATCTGGATCGGAATATTGATCCGGGGAAAGCGCACCGCCGTGTGGTGGATCGTCCGGCCCTTGCTGTAGGCCGCGAAGGGGACCGTGATCAGCCCCTCGATGTCGCGGACCCCGCCGTCGGTGACAATCCCCACGCAGCCGGCGCTGTGCAGGATCTTGGCCATCCCGTCGCCCAGGACGCACTCATGGTCGGGCCGCGAGCCGACGCACTTGGCCACCCACACGATCGGCACCCCGCTCTTCTCCATCTCGCGGACCTGCTCGTAATACGGCTCCCAGTCCGCGACGTTGCCCGGGGAGCTCGAGTCGACCTCGCAGGTCATCGCCACGCCGACCGTCGGCCCGAGCGTCGGGGTCACCGAGGCAATCGATCCGCCCATGTAGAATTCGTGGACGGGCGCCGCGTCGATGTACCCGACCGTGTTGGCCAGCAGCGCCGTGTCGAATTCCTGGAGTTGCTGGAGGGTCGAGAGGAGGGACATGGGGGTGCCCGGAGTTTTCCCTTTGCCAACCCCAGTCTCAAGTGCAAATGCTCGCCGCATGATATTCGACTCGATGGCCAACGCCTCCACCTACCGGATCCTCAGCCCCCGGATTTCCCTCGGGCTGGACTATATCAGGAACTTCGACCGCTCCACGCCCGCGGGCCGGGTCGCCATCGATGGCGACAATGTCTTCGCGCTGGTCCAGGACTACGTCCCGGGGCCCGCGGCCGAGCGGGTGTACGAGTCGCACCGCGCGCACATCGACATCCAGGCCGTCATGTCCGGCGAGGAGATCATCGGATTTGCCCCGATCGACGTCCTCACGCTCACCCATCCCTATGTCGCGGAGAAGGACCTCGCCTTCTACAAGGGCCCGGACGACTGGCCGATCTTCCTGCGCCCCGGCGATTTCACGATCCTCTTTCCCCAGGATGGACACAAGCCCGGCTGCCTCTGGCGGCAGCCGGGGCCGGTTCGCAAGATCGTTGTTAAAATTCGTATCTAGCCGAACCGGCCTCTGCAGAAACCTGAGACCTGAGACCTGAAACCTGAAGTCGATCCACGGATTCGGAAGATCGGGTTGGTTGCTGGGTATTAAATTTCAGGTTTCAGGTCTCAGGTCTCAGGTTTCTGCAGAAGGCGGTCTCATGTTTTTGCGATCGGCTGCCCCAGCAGATCGCTTCTATACCCGCCTTCCAGCGCCGCCTTGATCTGGGCGATACAGCGCTCGGTCAGCGGATATTCCAGCAGGTTCACGTTGGTCGAGAAGATCCCCATCCGGACCAGGAGCTCCTTCAGGCCGCTCAGCCAGCACTCGATCTTGGTGCCGCCGTAGACCCGGTACATGAGGTCGTTCATCCGCGCCTGCGTGCGGTCGGCCCCCTCCCGGTCGCCGGTGCGGACCGCGTGGATGATCGCCAGGGCCAGCCGGGCGTTGAAGATCCCGCCGCCCAGGAGCGCCCCGTCGTACCCGGAGCGCATGTAGTCGACCATGTCGAATTCGCCGCCCGTCAGAAGGACGATGTCCGGACGGGCCTTCCGGGCCGCCAGGAAGATTTCCCTGCGCGACGGGTCCGTCGAGCTGTCCTTGACCATCGCGATTCCCTCCTCCCCGAGGATCTCGGGCAGGTGCGAGGCGGGCATCGCGAAGGCGCTCGCCTTCCCCCGGTCGTAGAGCCCCATCGGCAGCGCGCTTTTTCGCGCGATCTCCCGATAGTGCCCCAGGAGCCGCTCCGGGGTTGCGTTCAGGAAGAACCAGGGGGCCTCGACCACGGCGATCTCCGCGCCCCAGGCCGCCGCCCGCTCGATATTGTCCAGGACCCGGCCCGCCGAGTTGTCCGTCACCTGGAGGGCGATCCGCAGCCGGCCGCCCGCCGCCTCGACGGCCGTCCGGGTCAGGAGCTCCCGGTCGGCCAGCCTCATCCACGGGCCCTCGCCGCAGGTGCCGGCCAGCATGACGCCGGTCACCCCCATGCTGATGTGGTGCGCCACCATCCGGCGCACGGACTCCGGATCGACGCGCCGATCCTCAAAAAAGGGGGTCGGCGTGGCCGACCAGACGCCGCCGGAAAGGGAAATTTTGCTCATGGCCGCAGACTAGGGGCAAAATTGCCGGCCTCCACAAAAAACCCTCGCGAAAATGGATTTTCGATGAACTGATGGGGGCGCATCGATACCCCAATGATCAAACTTTTGGTCGCCAACCGCGGCGAAATCGCCGTCCGCGTCTTTCGATCCGGCACCGAGCTCGGGCTCAGGACGGTCGCCATCTACGCCTATGAGGACCGCTTCTGCGCCCACCGCTTCAAGGCCGACGAGGCCTACATCGTCGGCCGCGGCAAGGGCCCCGTCGCGGCCTACCTCGACGTCGAGGGGATCGTCGCCCTTGCCCGGGAGAAGGGCGCAACCCTCCTTCATCCCGGCTACGGCTTCCTCTCCGAGAACCCGGCCCTGGCCCGCGCCTGCGCGGCCGCGGGGATCACGTTTGTCGGCCCCCGCCCGGAGCTTCTCGAGCTGCTCGGCGACAAGCGCGCCGCCCGGAAGCTCGCCAAGGAGATCGGAATCCCCGTCCTGCCCGGCACCGACGACGCCCTGCGAGACCCGGCCGCCGCCCGCAAGGCCGCCGCGGAGATCGGCTTCCCCCTGATCATCAAGGCGGCCAACGGCGGCGGCGGCCGCGGCATGCGGGTCGTCCACCACGAGGCCGACCTGCTCTCCCGCCTCGAGGAGGCCCAGGCCGAGGCGAAGTCGGCCTTCGGCAGCCCCGACGTCTTCCTCGAGCGCTTCATCCCCCGGGCCAAGCACATCGAGGTCCAGCTCCTGGGCGACAAGCACGGCGGGGTCGTCCACCTGCACGAGCGGGACTGCTCGATCCAGCGGCGCCACCAGAAGGTGATCGAGGTCGCCCCCTCCGTCGGCCTCCCCGAGGCCCTCCGGTCCGCCCTCTGCGCCGCGGCCCTGAAGCTCGGCGAGTCCATCCGCTACGACAACGCGGGCACGGTCGAGTTCCTGGTGAACGTCGACACCCAGGAGTGGTACTTCATCGAGATGAACCCGCGTATCCAGGTTGAGCATACGGTGACCGAGGCGATCACCGGCCTGGACCTGGTCCGGGCCCAGCTTCTGATCGCCCAGGGCCACCGGCTCCACGACCCGGAGGTCGGGATCCCCCCGCAGGCGCAGGTGCCCAAGCGCGGCTTCGCCCTCCAGTGCCGCGTGACGACCGAGGACGCGGCCAACCACTTCACCCCGGACACGGGCAAGATACTCGACTACCGGTACGCCGCCGGGCCGGGCATCCGGCTGGACGAGGGCGTGGCCAGCGCCGGGAGCATCATCACCCCCTTCTACGACTCGCTCCTGGTTAAGATCATCGCCACCGGGCCGGACTTCGCGGCGGCGGCCTCCCGGATGCGGCGGGCGCTCTCGGAATTCCGGGTGCGCGGAGTCAGGACCAACATCCCCTTCCTTCAGAATGTCGTGGCCCACCCCGCCTTCATCGATGGGTCGGCGACGACCGGCTTCATCGACGCCACCCCCGGGCTGTTCAGCTTCAAGGAGGGAAAGGACCGGGCGACCAAGCTGCTTTCGCTCCTGGGCGACATCACCGTCAACGGCAATCCCCAGGTGAAGGGCCGGGTCCCCAGGAAGATCCCGCCGGCGGCCGTTCCGCCGCTCCCCGGACCCGGGGGGCCCCTCCCCCGGGGAAGCCGCGACGAGCTCCGCGAGCTCGGGCCGGAGAAGTTCGCGAAGTGGGCCTCGGCCCAGCGCCGGCTCCTGATCACCGACACGACCCTGCGCGACGCGCACCAGTCGCTGCTCGCGGCGCGGGTGCGCACCTACGACATGGTCGCCGCGGCCGACGCGCTCGCACGGCACGCGCCCCAGCTCTTCAGCCTGGAGTGCTGGGGCGGGGCCACCTTCGACACCGCCATGCGCTTCCAGCGCGAGGATCCCTACGAGCGCCTCGCCCATCTTCGCGCCCGGGTCCCCAACATCTGCTTCCAGATGCTGCTCCGCGGCGCGAACGCGGTGGGCTACACGAACTACCCCGCCTCGGTCGTGAACGGCTTCATCGTCCACGCTGCGGAGGCCGGGGTCGACATCTTCCGGGTCTTCGACGCGCTCAACTACGTCCCGAACCTGCGCGCGGCCATGAAGGCCGTGCGCGGCGCCGGGGCGGTTTGCGAGGCGGCGATCTGCTACACCGGCGACGTCCTCGACCCGAAGCGCGACAAGTATTCACTCAAGTATTACGTCGGCCTGGCGAGGGAGCTCGAGCGGATGGGCGCCCACTTCCTGGCGATCAAGGACATGGCCGGGCTCTGCCGCCCCGCGGCGGCCGCGAAGCTGGTCCGTGCGCTCAAGGACACGGTCGGGATCCCGATCCACTTCCACACCCACGACACGAGCGGGGTGGCGTCCGCCTCGGTCCTGGCCGCAAGCGAGGCCGGGGTCGACATCGTCGACCTGGCGATCGCCTCGATGTCCGGCTCGACCAGCCAGCCCAACCTCAACTCGGTCGTGGCCGCCCTCGAGCACACGCCGCGTGCGACCGGCTGCGACCTGGCGGCGCTCAACGCCATCTCCGCGTACTGGGACCAGGTCCGCGCGCTTTACGCCCCCTTTGACACCGCCCCCCGGTCCGGGAGCGCGGAGGTGTACTTCCACGAGATGCCCGGCGGCCAGTACACCAACCTGAAGGAGCAGGCCGAGGCGCTCGGGCTGGGCGCCCGCTGGCCGGAGGTTGTGAAGGCCTACGCCGAGGTGAACCTGCTCTTCGGCGACATCGTCAAGGTCACGCCCTCCTCAAAGGTGGTCGGCGACATGGCCCTCTTCCTGGTCTCCCGCGGGATCAAGGCGGCCGACGTTCCCGGCCTGCCGCCGGGCACGGCCTTTCCGTCCTCCGTGGTCGAGATGCTCTCGGGCGCCCTGGGCCAGCCGCCCGGCGGCTGGCCGCGGAAGGTCCGCCAGGTCATCCTCGCGGGCGCCGGCGCGGCCCCGGGAAAAAAGCCCCCGGTCGAGAAGAGCCTCCCGAAACTCCGGGCCGCCCTGGCCGCCAAGCTCAAGCGGGCCCCGACCGACAACGAGTTCTACTGCCACCTGATGTACCCGGATGTCTTCGCGCAGTTCGCCGCGTTCAAGCACACCTACGGGGACATCAGCGTCGTGCCGACCCAGGCCTTCCTCTACGGGCTCGGGCCCGGGCAGGAGATTGCGGTCGAGATCGAGGAGGGAAAGACCCTCTTCGTACGGCTTCTCCACATCGGGGACCTGGACAATCTTGGCCACCGAACGCTCACCTTCGAGCTGAACGGCCGGCCCCGCGAGTGCGTCGTGCGCGACAGCTCGATCGAGGTCTTCGCCAAGCCCCGGCCGAAGGCCGACCCCGGCGACCCGCTCCAGGTCGGCGCCCCGATCGGCGGCATCGTCTCGGTCCTCGCGGCCAGCCTCGGCGCCAAGGTCGTCAAGGGGGACAGGCTCGCGACCGTCGAGGCGATGAAGATGCTGACAACCGTCTACGCGCCGGTGTCGGGTGTGGTGGCGGAGGTTCCCGTCGCGGTCGGCGACTCCGTGCAGGCCAAGGATCTATTGGTCAAGCTGCAGGCTGGATAGAAGGCGCGTATCGGTTTGAAGGCGGAGCGGACTGGCGTATTTTCTATCATCTCGCGGCCGATGCCGTGGTCATCCTCGACGTGCAAAATAAAACGACAAAAAAAACTCCGCAGCCTGTCTTGGAAAACTCAAAACGCCGGCTGCGACTCTATCAATCCATTCCATGAAGCCCGAAAAGAAGCAACGCCTGGAAGCCGCCGGATTCAAAGTAGGCTCGGCAGATGACTTCCTTGCTCTCACTTCCGAGCAACGCGCCCTGGTGTCCCTTCGCCTATCCTTGGCCGGACAAGTACGTCGCCGTCGCCTTCTGCTGCACTATTCGCAGGCTGACCTCGCCCGCCGGATCGGTTCCAGCCAATCGCGGATCGCCAAACTTGAAGCCGCCGAGAGCGATGTGTCGCTGGAACTGCTTTTTCGGGCTCTCTTTGCAACAGGCGCCAACATGCGGGATTTGAGCAAAGTCTTCGCCGCAGCGGGAAATGCCGCCTAAGAGCCGGCTACATCGATCCTCTTCCTATCTCACCTTCCCCCGCGCCTCGACCTCCCAGCGGTCCACGACCGATTCCCCCTCAACCACCACAACCTCATCGGTGAGATTCACCACCGTGCAGACATGCGCGGGGACGAAGCGCAGGCGGTCGCCGATCCGCAACGACGCGACCGCCGAGCCGCGCACATAGCCGTGCTCCTCATTGACCCGCATGACGGAAAGCTCGCGGCCGTCCGCGCTGGAGGCGTGGACGCCGTCGGGTGTCTTGTCCCCGGAAAAAGCCTTCGACCCGGCGTCGATGAGGGCCAGGCCGGGCTCCGGCAGGTCCACCACGGTCGCCAGGACGGTGAGGGCGACCTCCCCGGGCTCCATCACCCGGCACACCTGCGAAAGCGAAAGGTCCCCGAAGACGTAGGCCCCGGGGCGGACGGCCTGGACGCGCCCGGAGCGGGCCATCCGCCGGGCGTTCACGCTGCTGCCCGGCCAGAGGGGAAGGCCCGGAGCGATCGCGTCGCGGACGGAGGCCAGCTTGGCGAGCGCCTCGTCCGACGCGGCCTGCTGCCCGCCCGGGACGACCGAATACATCTGGCCCTCGTGGGTGTAGAATCCGTGAAGCTCGAGGTGTCCGCTCCTGCCAATCTGCGCGGCGAGCGCCTGCGCGTCGGCCAGGCTCCGGACGCCCTCCCGGCCTAGGCCCGTGTCGACGGCCAACATCACCGGCAGCCGCCGGCCGGCGAGCCCGGCCAGCCTGTCCAGGGCGACCGCCTGGGGCCCGCTCGTCGCCGCGACGACAAACTCATCCAGGCGCTCCGAGAGGGCGGCGATCCGCGGCGCCTGCCGCGGATCGACCAGCGAGTGGGCGAGGAACACCCGGCGCACCCCCGAGGGCAGCAGCGCCTCGGCTTCTCCCAGCTTCGCGCAGGTGAATCCCCGCGCGCCGGCGTCAAGCTGCATCCGGCCCACGGCGACCATCTTGTGGGTCTTCACATGCGGCCTGAGCTCGACCCCGTGCGCGGCGCAGTCCTCCTGCATCGACTTGATGTTGGCGGCGACCCTCGCGCGGTCGACGAGCACGGAGGGCGTGGGAAGCTCGTGGATGGTCGCCATCACATCCGGCCGATCTGTCCGGAGATCAGGCCGCCGTCCACGACGACGATCTGGCCGGTGATGTAGGCCGATGCCGCCGAGAGCAGGAAGACGGCGGCCCCCGCGCAATCCTCGGGCGCGCCGATCCGGTTCAGCCAGATCTTCCTCTCATAGTGGGCGCGCTTGCCGGGCTGGCCGTCGAGGAGCGAATCGGTGAGCGGTGTCCGGATGAGCCCCGGGGCGATGCCGTTCACCCGGATCCCGTGCGGGGCGAGCGCCTGGGCCAGCGTCCGGGTCATCATGACGACCGCGCCCTTGGAGGCGTCGTAGGCGGTGGAGTCCTCCTCGGACTGGAAGCCGTTGGTCGACGAGATGATGACGACCGCGCCGGGCCGCCCTCGGGCGACCAGCCCCCTGGCGAAGGCCTGGACCGCGAAATACGCCGCGCGGGCGTTGAGGTTGAGCGTGCGGTCCCAGGTCGCCGGGTCCATTTCCAGGAAAGGACGGTCGAAGAAGCTTCCCGCGTTGCAAACGAGCAGATTGAGCCCCGGCCGCTCCTGGAAGGCGGCGTCAAGGAGCGCTGCGGGCGCGTCGGGCTCCAGGAGATCCCGCCGGACATAGGGCGCCCCGGGCGGGACGGTCGCCGCCCTCTCCCCGATCCCGTGGTAGACGACCGCTGCGCCCGCCTCCTCCAGCCCGCGGGCTATCCCCAGGCCGATGCCCTGCGTGGATCCGGTCACCAGGGCCGCGCCTCCCTCCAGGGAGAATGGGTTCTTTTTTCCGGTCATGCCGGTCGCAGTTTTTTCTCATTGTGAATCGATTTGCAAAGGCAAAGCGTGATCTCGTCCCGCCCGCCCCATGCCCTACACCTTCGCCGCCTCCGAAAAGCTCTTCGCCAGGGCCCAACGCTCGATCGCCTCCGGGGTGAGCAGCGGCATCCGCAAGCTTGAGCAGCCCGTGCCGCTCTACTTCACCCACGGCGCCGGCCCGCGGCTCTGGGACGTGGACGGCAATGAGTACCTCGACTACGCGATCGGCCAGGGCGCCCTGCTCTACGGGCATGCGCCGGCCGGGCTCGCGGAGGCGCTCGGCGCGCAGGCGCGGCGCGGCACGCACTGGGCGGCGCAGTCCGAGCTGGAGATCGAGGTGGCCGAGCGGCTCCAGGCGATGATCCCCTCGGCGGAGCTCGTGCGCTTCAACAATTCGGCGACGGAGGTTGTGACGGCAGCCTTCCGCCTGGCGCGGGCCCACACCGGCCGCCCGCTGATCCTGCGCTTCGAGGGCCACTACCACGGCTGGGCCGACGAGGGCCTGGTGGGCTACGCCAATCCCCCGGGCCGCTGGGGCCCGGATGAGGATCCCGCGCGGATTCATCCGAGCCAGGGCGTGATCCCCGCGGTCCTGGACCAGTTCGTCGTGGCCCGCTGGAACGATCCCGACCACCTCCGGCGCCGCGTCGAGGAATACCGGGGGCGGATCGCCGCCATCGTCTTCGAGCCCATCCTCTGCAACACCTGCTGCCTCGAGCCGGTCGAGGGCCTGATGCGGACGATCCGCGAACTCTGCGACCGGGACGGGATGCTCATGATCGCCGACGAGACGATCACCGGCCTGCGCTTCGGCGCCTCCTGCGCCCAGGGCTACCTCGGTTTCAGGCCGGACCTCACCATCCTCGGCAAGGCGGTCGGCGGGGGCACGCCCTTCGCCGTGCTGGCCGGCACCCGGGCGGCGATGGGCAAGATTCTCTCCGGGGAGGTCGTCCACGCCGGGACCCTGAACGGGAACCCGCTCTGCCTGGCGGGCAGCCGGTGGTGCCTGGACTTCGTCGCCGGCCTGGGCGCGGGGCATCCCGCCGCGATCAACGCCCTCGGCCGCCGGCTGATGGACGGCCTTGCAGCGCTGGGCCGCTCGCACGGGGTTCCGCTGCGCCCCCAGGGTCCCGGGCTCGCCTTCCACGCCGTCATCCTGAAGCCGGGATCAGCCGAGGGCCCGATCCGCGACTACCGCGACTACGTGGGGCGCCACGACGCGGCCCGCTGGGCGCACCTGCGCCGCTGCCTCCTGGAGGAGGGTGTTCGCGCAATCGAGCGCGGACTCTGGTTCACGAGCCTCGCCCACACGGGCGCCGACATCGATGAAACCCTCCGGCGGGCCGCCCCGGCCTTCTCGCGCCACGCGGCCTCCTGGCGTCCGCCGCAATGAAGCCGCGGATCCTCCTGGCCGGGCTCTACCACGAGACCCACACCTTCCTCGCCGAAACGACGCCCTGGGGGGACTTCGAGGTCGCCCTGGGGGCGGAGGTCCTCGCCAAGGAGGGCGACCAGTCGCCCACCGACGGCTTTCTCGGGGTCGCGCGGGAGGCGGGCTGGGAGGTGATCCCCACCGTCGACGCCCGTGCGCAGCCCAGCGGCATGGTCGAGGACTCCGCCTTCGAGCGCTTCTGGTCGGAATTCGAGTCGCGGGCCCGGCCCGCCCTCGCCGCGGGGATCGACGCGTTCTTCGCCGTCCTCCACGGCGCGATGGTCACGCACTCGCTCGTGGATCCGGAGGGGGAGCTTCTCGCCCGCTTCCGCTCGCTTCCCGGGGCGGCGGGAGTGCCCGTCTTCGGCGTCCTGGATCTCCATGCGAGCGTGACACCGCTCATGTGCGCCCACTCCAATGGGCTTGTCGCCTACCGGAAAAACCCGCACACCGACGCGAAGGAAGCCGCCGCGCGCGCAGCGCGGCTCCTCGGCCGCTGCCTCCGCGAGGGGCGAACGCCGCGGATGGCGCTCTGCCGGCTGCCGCTCCTCCTGCCGCCGACGGCGACCGGGACGCAGGGCGATCCGATGCTTGCGCTCGGCCGCTTTGCCGCGGAGACGGAGCGGGACTTTCCCGCCATCTGGGCCCTCAACGTGATCGCCGGATTCGCCTTCGCAGACGTGCCCGACGCGGGCGTGAGCCTCGGAGCGGTCTTCACCGGCGAGCCCTCGCCGGTCCAGCTGCGGCTGGAGGAGGGGGCCCGGCTCGCCTGGTCGCTGCGCGAGGCGGGCGATGTCTCCTATCCGTCCGCCGACGCGGCGGTCGGCCGGCTCGCGCCGGCGGCGGGGGGCCCGACTCTGCTCGTTGAGCCCTCGGACAATATCGGCGGGGGGGCGCCCGGGGACGGGACCGGCGTCCTTCGCGCCCTCCTCGCGCATTCGGTGCAGCGGGCGCTGGTCGTCATCAACGACCCGGTCTCCGTCGCCCGGCTCTCCGCAACCCCCGTTGGCGGGCGAGCGCCCCTGGCGGTCGGCGGCCGCGGGTCGCCGCTCGACCCGGGGCCCGTGGAGCTGGACGCCATTCTCGTGTCCCGGAGCGACGGCGACTTCATGCTCGAGAATCCCCGCAGCCACCTCGCCTCGATGAGCGGGACCCGATGCCGGATGGGCCCCTGCGCCGTCGTCCGGCACGGCGGCGTCACGATCCTGCTCACCAGCCGAAAGACGCCGCCCTTCGACCTGGGCCAGCTCCGCAGCCAGGGAATCGAGCCCCGCGACTTTGCCTTCATCGGCGTCAAGGCGGCGGTCGCGCACCGGGCCGCCTACGATCCGGTTGCCGCGGCCTCCTTTTACGTCGACACTCCCGGCCCCTGCTCCAGCAACCTGGCCTCCTTTCCCTACCGGCGACTCCGCCGGCCCATCCATCCCCTCGACCCGATCGAAAACCCCTCCTTCGACTTCTCATGAATCGGCACCGGCCTCAGCGAGGCCGGCTACAACCAGACCAGCGCGCTCGGAGATCGCGCTCCACCCCCAAACTTTCCCACCTCTCATGAAACCGACCATCGAACATCCCAGGATGCCGGGCATGCCCGTGTCCCACCTTCCCTTCTCGCCCGCCGTCCGCGTGGGCGAACTGATCTTCGTCTCCGGCCAGGCGTCGGTCGACGCCTCCGGGGCCATCGTGCCCGACACCTTCGAGGGGGAGGTCCGCCGCTCGATCGAGAACATGAAGCGAATCGTGGAGGGCTGCGGCAGCGATATGCGCCACGTCGTCCAGACCCGCAACTACGTGCGCGATCCGGCCAATGTCGCGCGCTACAACGAGATCTACCGGGAGTACTTCTCGGAGCCCTATCCCGCGCGCGCGACGATCACCCACTGCCTCCCCGCCTCGCTCCAGTACGAGATCGAGTGCGTGGCCGTGGTCAAGTAGCCGCCCGCGGCCTCAGGAAGAGCACGAGCGCCGCGCAGACGATCTCCGCGGCCGCGGCCAGCTCGAAGATCCGGACGATGTCGATGTGGGCGTCGCGCAGGGCGCCGCCGGCGTAATTCGTGAGCCCGGCGACGACGTTTGCCACGGCATTGAGGACCCCGTAGCCCGTAGCCCGGTAGCGCGGGCTGGAGACCAGGCAGAGGATCGGCATCATCGTGCTGCTCGTGAACGCGGTGGTGGCCCCGAAGACGACCAGCCCGGCCAGTGCGAACCCGAGGGTCCCGGTGTGCGCGGCGAGCAGGATGCCCGGCGCCGAGAGCGCGAGCCCGATCGCCGGCACGTAGAGGCAGGCCCGCGGGTTCGAGCGGCTCCAGCGGTCCGACCAGGCCCCGCCGATCAGGAGCCCGGCGATCCCCGGGAAGTAGGAAAAGCCCGTGGAGGAAAACCCCGCCACGCCCTGCGCGAGGTTGAAGTGCTCCTTGAGATAGACGGGCATCCAGCCGGACATCGCCCAGGGGACGATCCCCAGGAGCCCCCAGTACACGAGGGCGAGGATGAACGATCCGTTCCCGAAGAGACTCCTGATGGCGGGGAAAAACCGGGGATGTCCGGGCGGCTCGTGCCCCCCGCCCGCCGCCTCACGCGGGTGATCGCGGAGGACGAAGATGAGCAGGACGCCATAAACGACCCCGGCGCCCCCGACCAGGCTGAAGGCGTAGTGCCAGCTCCGGTGCTCGGCCAGCCAGCCCCCGAGACCGCCGAGCGCCGAGCCGACCATGATCCCGGTCATGTGCACCCCCACGGCGAAGGCGCGGGTCGGGCCGCGATGGTAGTCGGTGATGAGCGCCAGGGCCGCGGGCAGGTAGCAGGCCTCGAAGACGCCCAGGAGCGCGCGCATGGCGATCAGCTCCTCAAAATTCCGGGCGTAGGCGGTCAGCCAGGTGACCGTCGACCAGCCGATCATGCTCACGAGGATGACGCGGCTGCGGCTGAACCGGTCCGAGAGGTAGCCGGCGAAGGGGCTGAGCAGCCCGTAGACCCAGAGAAAGGACGAGGACAGGAGGCCGAAGTGCGCCTCCGACATGGGGAAGGCCTCCACGACGGACCCGTGCATCGTCGTGATCATGATCCGGACCAGGTAATTGCAGCCGCCCACAAACCAGAGCAGCCCGACAACCAGCCATGCGCGCGGCGGCAGTCCGGACGGAGGCCTCATCGGAAGCGGATGCCGGCCCCGGCGAAGAGCCCGGCGCCGGCGAAGCGGGCGCGGGACCCGAGCCGCGCCTGGATCCGGAGGACCTCGTTCCACTTCGCCATCCGCTCCCCGCGGGAGAAGGATCCGACCTTGAGCTGGCCGGCGTCGGTGGCCACCGCGAGGTGGGAAATGAAGGCATCCTCGGTCTCTCCCGAGCGGGCCGAGACAACCGGAAGCCAGCCGGCGGACTGGGTGAGCCGGATCGCCTGCAGCGTCTCGGTCACGGTCCCAACCTGGTTGAGCTTGATCAGGACCGCGTTGGCCGTGCGATCGGCGATCCCGCGCTCGATCCGCGTGAGGTTCGTCGTGAAGTGGTCGTCGCCCACCAGCTGGCAGCGGTTGCCGATCGCCTCCCGGATGCGCCCCCAGCCCTCCCAGTCGTCCTCGGCCGCGGGATCCTCGATCGAGACGATCGGAAAATTCCTAACCCACCCGATCATGAGCCCCGCGAACTGGTCCGGGGTGAGGCGCTTGTGCTCCAACCCCAGCTCGTAGTGCCCGTTGCGGAACAGGTCGGTCGCGGCCACGTCGAGGGATATGCCGACGTCCCGGCCCGGGACGTAGCCGGCGCGCTCGATCGCGGCGACCAGCGCGGCGATCCCGTCCTCGTTGCGGTCGAAGACCGGCCAGTAGCCTCCCTCGTCGGCCACCCCGGCGAGGAGACCCCGCTCCTTCAGCGTTGCGCCGGCGGCGGCGATCACGTCGGCGGTCATCGCCAGCGCGGCATCGTAGCTCGACGCCCCGAGGGCGATCACCATGAAGTCCTGCAGGTCCACACGCCCGGCCGCATGCTTTCCCCCGCCGAACACCTGGATCTCGGGGAGCGGCAGGAGCGTGCCCCCTCCCAGGCTTTCAAAGAGGGGAACCCCGCGGGCCGCCGCGGCCGCGCGCGCGACCGCCATCGAGACCGCGAGGATCGCGTTTGCCCCGAGCCGCGTCTTGTCCGGCGTCCCGTCGAGGGCGACCAGCGTCCCGTCGATGCCGGCCTGGTCGAGGATGTCGCGCCCGCGAACCGCCCCGGCAATCTCCCCGGTGACGTTCGCCACCGCGCGGTGGACGGACTTCCCCCGGTAATCGGCCGGGTTGCCGTCGCGCAGCTCGAGCGCCTCGTGCCGGCCCGTGGACGCGCCCGAGGGGACGAGCCCGCAGCCGCGGATCCCGTTCTCCAGCTCGACCTCGGCCTCAACCGTCGGGTTCCCGCGGCTGTCGAAGATCTGGAGGGCCGAAACGGATTTGATTCTCATGTCCGGGAAAAGGCGGCGCGCCAGGCGGCGGCGAGCCCGGCCACAGTTTCCGGGGGACGCGCCAGGTGTCGACAGGCAAAATCCGAAAGCCCGCGGCGCTTGCCCGGGTCGGTGAGGTACTCGACCGGCGACTTGCCATGGACGCGCGCAATCATGAGCGAAAGGACCAGGCGGACGGTGCGGGCCTCGATCCCCGCGTCGGCATGGCGGCCGAGCGCCGCGGCATAGGCCCGCCACGCCTCGCCGACCAGCGCGAGCAGCGCGTCGCCCTCCGGGGCGCGGTGGAGCGCCTTCAGGAAGAGGTGATTGAGCAGGAAGCCCGTGTCGAAGGCCGGGTCGCCGTACCAGGCGGTTTCCGCGTCGAGGACAACCACGCGGCCCGGCCCGACCAGGAGGTTCTTCGGGCTGTAGTCGCCGTGGACGAGCGCGATCCGGGTCGCCGCAAGCCGGGCCGCCTCCTCCCGGAGGATTTGCGCGACGGCCGGCACGCGGTCAGCCGTGCTGAGGAGGTAGGGCTCAATCCTCAGGTCCGTGAAATTTGGGAGCGTGTCGAAGGTCGCCTGCGCGGCCGGGTCCCCCCAGGAGGCGGCGTGCAGCCGGCCGAGCGTCTCCCCCGCGAGCCGGGCGGCCGCCGGATCCGCCCGCCCCGCGAGCAGCTCGGTCTTCCAGTTGAGGAGGTCGCCCCCCAGGTATTCCATCGCAAACCAATCCTTCGCCGGGTCGGCGTGGATCACGCGGGGTACCGCCCCGCGAACGATCTTCAGGGCATAGGCCAGATAGTCCCGCTCCACCCGATTGCGGCCCAGGTCGGCAAACCAGTCGTCCCTGACCCGCAGCTTGGCGAGGGCCCGCTTGACGACGAAGCGCCGCGGGCCGTCGTCGACAAGGTAGATGTCGCTGGAGACCCCGCCGGAGAGCGGTGTCAGCCGCGCCGCCGGATCGGCGAGGAGGCCCGCGTCCCGCAATTCGCCCAGGAGTGCGGCCGCCGGGTCGCCGCGCCAGGCGGAGGCCTGGGCCGCGGTGTTGATGCTCACGGCCCGCCACAGCTCCGCCGGGGGCAGTGGCACAAGCGCCATCGCCCCGGACTCCGCCAGCGCCTCGGCCAGGCCCTGGAGCGAGAATTCCCCGCGACCGAGCCGGGCCTCGACCTGGACGATCGCCTCACGGGGATAGACAGCCGCGAGCGGCTCCGCGGCCGCGGGATGCCGGGCCATCGCCCCGGCGCCGGGCCGGCAGCACCCGAGCAGCCGGCGAAACCAGCCGGCGTCCACCCCGGGCATGTCCACGGCGAGCACCGCAATGTGCGCGCCGGTCGCCGCGGCCAGCGCGGCATGGAGCCCGGCGAGGGGGCCCGCGTCGCCGAAACGGTCGCGAATCACCTCGATTCCCGCCGGCGCGCGCTGGCCGGTTCTGCGGACCAGGACCACCGGCGAGCTGCCCGCCTCGCGCAGGACGCGGCACTGCCGCCGCCACAGCGGCTCGCCGTCGAGGACGATCTCCGCCTTGTCGGAACCCATCCGCCGGGAGTCGCCCCCGGCCAGCACGAAGCCCTGCATCGTTCAACCTTCGTCTGCGGCCGGGGCCTCGAGCCAGCCGTCCGTCAGGATCCGCGCGCGCAGCCCGCCGGCCTTCCACTCCGTCAATGCGTCCAGGGTTCCCGGGGCAAACGCCTGGTCCATCCAGAAGCAGGGCTTGCAGTATTCCGATCCGCTGAAGCGGACTCCCTGCACCTCGAACTCCGCGCCGATCAGGGCGTTCAGGTCCGCGCCCCGCACGAGGATGTTCCTGCGGAAGACTTCCGGCCCCGGCCCGTCCTGCGAGAATTTCCTGCGGAGCTCCCGCCAGGTTTCCTCGGCGAAGAAGGTCACCTGTCCCTTGTGACCCGAGGGCTTGTCGAAATAGCGGTCCCCCTCGAGCCCCCGGCCGGCGACGGCACGAACGCGGTCGACCCGCTCCATGGGCTCGGTCCCGGCGAGCCGGCCGAAGTGCCCGACATAGACATGCTCGGGGCAGAGAAAGAGCCGCGTGACGATCATGGCGCTTGAATCAGGTCTTCAGCCGCGCGGCGTGCGCGTACACGTTGAACCGGTTGCCGCGCGTGAAGCCTATCAGCGTGATGCCCGTCTCATGGGCGATTGTCACCGCCAGCGACGAGGGGGCGCCGACGGCCACGACCGCCGCAATCCCGGCCGCGGCCGCCTTCTGGACCAGCTCGAAGCTGGCCCGGCCGCTGAGGGCGAGGATCTTCCCGGCGGCCGGGATTCCACGCAGCAGCGCGGCGCCGATCAGCTTGTCCACCGCATTGTGCCGGCCGACGTCCTCGCGGGCGAGGAGCAGGGGGCCCTTCGCGTCAAAGAGCGCCGCACCGTGGCAGCCGCCCGTCTCGTCGAAGGTCTTCTGGAGGCGGCGCAATTCCCCGGGAAGGGCGAGGATCGCCTCGCAGGTGAGCGGCTCGCCCAGGGGGACCGCCCCGGCGCCGCCCAGGGGCAGCCCCTCCAGCGTCGAGCGCCCGCACAGGCCGCAGGCGGAGCTGGTGATGAGCCCGCGGCTGACGCGCTGCAGTTCCTCGCCGGGCGCGCGGGCCAGCCGGACGCGCCAGGTGGCAATCGCCTCGCCCCGGGAGTTTTCCGCCGCTGCCGCGCCGCCGGTAACGTCCTCAAGTCCCCCGATCAGCCCCTCTGAGAAGAGAAAGCCGATCGCCAGCTCCTCGTCGGATCCGGGAGTGCGCATCGTGACCGCCAGAACCTTCCGCACCTCCTGCCCCTGGCGCTCGTAGGCGATCTCGATCGCAAGCGGGGCCTCGACCACCAGGCGCTCCGAAACCGAGGACCAGCCGTCCGTCGACGTCCAGTGGAGGCTGGGCGAGTCGCAGGCCGGATCCGTCGCGTTTCGGATTTCCATGTCATTTGCCGGCGGGCTGGAAGTCCGGGTGCCCGGTCTGCCAGAGCAGGAAGGCGAACTGCCCGGCAAAGTTCTCAAAGGTGACGATCTTCTCCTCGGTGAAGTGCCCGTTGTTGTAGTTGACCTTCATCAGGACGGGCTTCCCCGAGGTGCTGGCCGCCTGCAGGGCGGCCGCGAACTTCCCGGGCTCCCAGGCCGAGACGCGGGGATCGTTCCATCCGCCCACGCACATGACGGCCGGGTAGCTGACGCCCTTTTTCACGTGCTGGACCCCGTCCATCTCATAGAGGGCGCGGCACTCGACCGGATCCCTGACCGTACCGAATTCCGGGATGTTGGCCGGCCCGTTTGACGTGAACTCCATCCTCATGGCGTTAGCGCAGCCGACATTGCAGATCGCCGCGCCAAAAAGATCCGGCCGCTCGGTGATGGCGCGGCTGATCAGGATCCCCCCCGCGCTCGTCCCCACCCCGCCCAGCTTCGCCGGGCTCGTGTAGCCCTTCGCCACCAGGTACTCCGCGCAGGAGATGTAGTCCTTCCAGGTGTTCGGCTTGGTCGTCTTGTAGCCGCCCCGGTACCAGTCCTCGCCCTTCTCGCTTCCCCCGCGGGGGTGCGCGTACGCGACCACGACCCCGCGGAGCGCGACGGACCGGCGGACGCTGAAGGCCGGTGTGTAGCTGATCCCGTAGGCCCCGTAGCCCTCCAGGATGCAGGAATTGCTCCCGTCCCGGGGAATTCCCTTCTTGTAGATGATCGAAAGGGGAATCATCGCCCCGTCGTGGCCCGGCACCTCGACCTCCTCGGTCACCAGGTTCTCAAACCCGGGATAGGCGACATCGGAGTTGAAGAGGCTCTTTCGGAATTCCCCGGTCAGCGCGTCGTAGTCGTATAGCGTCTTGGGCTTGATCCAGGCGGTGATCGAGACGATGCAGTTGTCGGTCCGCCAGTCCGGGCAGGAGACATCGACCGATCCCGATCCGGGCAGCGCGACCTCGGAGGACTTCCCGGTCGCCGGATCGTAGCGGACGACCCGGTCGACAACGCCGTTGGAATAGACGACAAAAAGGAAGTGCCGGCTCTTCGCGAGCGCGGTGATCGAGTCGGCCGCCTCGGGCAGGATCGTCGCCGCGTGCGCCCAGTCCGGGTGCGCGACCGACGTGCGGACCAGCTTGTAGCGGGGCGCCCCGGTGTGGGTCACCGCGTAGACGGAGTCGCCCATGAACTCGATGCCCCGGACGAGGTTGTCCGACGGGCGGCAGAGGACATTCCAGGCGATCTTCGGCCCGCCCATCTCCGAGATCGGCGCGTAGAACATCCGCATCTCGTTCTGCACGGTGCTCACCGAGGCGACAAGGTAGTCGGGGTAGGATTCATCCACGCCGGCCTGGGGAAACTCCTTGGGCTCGATCCCCAGTTCGGGGTTCGTCTCGTCGCTGAAGAAGTCGGCGTCGGTCGCGACCGCGGTTCCCAGCCGGTGGAGCCTTGTCTTGCGGTTCAGCTCGATCCCCAGGCTCTTGATGTCGGTCACCTTGCCCGCGTCGTAGAAGAACGCGGTGCTGTCCAGGGTCCAGCCCATCGGCCCGTACGACGGATAGATTTTCTCGGGAAGGAGCG
Organism: uncultured Opitutaceae bacterium; assembly: GCA_903891325.1. Classification (GTDB taxonomy): domain Bacteria; phylum Verrucomicrobiota; class Verrucomicrobiia; order Opitutales; family Opitutaceae; genus Palsa-1447. The sequence continues at coordinate 53,032 of CAITEC010000042.1, read as the reverse complement.
CGCGGCTGTCCACGTCCATCACCCGCAATTCGGAAAACTCCGCGCCGCCGGCCGACAGCCCCAGCACGATGCGTTTTCCGTCCACGGAAGGGGAGATGTTCTCGATCGTCGTGACGACGCCGGCCTTGTAGGTCGTGGGATCGAAGAGGAGCTGCTCCGCGCCCTTCCAACCCTCGCGCCAGTAGAGTTTCCCGACATTCTCGCCCCCGAGGGTCTTCTTGTAGAAGACCCGGCCGTTCTCGTACATGATGTCCCCGTACTTTGCCGGCTGGAGCCGGTCCATCTCCATCCACTCCCGGGCAAGGGCCTCCCGGGCGGGGATCTTCGCGAGCAGCCCGTCGGTCAGCGCCGCCTGGGCCTTGAACCAGGCCTTGGTGTCGTCGGCCTTGAGGTTCTCCAGCCAGCGATAGGGGTCGGCGTAGGTTTTGCCGAAATAGGTGTCGCTGGCGTCGACGGTCCGGGTCGGCGGATAATTCCACTGGGCCAGGGCCGGAGCGGCGGCGATGAGGGCGAGGGCAAGGGGGGCGATTCGCCGATGGAGGGAATGCATGGTGTCTTTAAACAGGACGCCCGGCCTTCCTGTTCCCAATTCAGGGGCCGCTCAAGATTTAAAAAATGGACGTTCGCCCCGTTTGGGTTATCCACCCAAGGATCGAAATGAGCCGCCCCGATATCGTCGTTCTCGATGGCCATACCCTGAATCCCGGCGACCTGGACTGGTCGCCCCTGCGCGAACTCGGGACTTTCACGTGCTTTGACCGGACCCCGGCCGCCGAAATCGTCGCCCGGGCCCTCCCCGCGGACATCCTTCTGACCAACAAGACCCCGCTCCCGGCCGCCACCCTTGCCCAGTTGCCCCGGCTGAAGTACATCGGTGTCCTGGCGACCGGCCACAACGTCGTGGACGCGGCCGCCGCGCGCTCCCGGGGCATCCCGGTGACAAACGTGCCGGAGTACGGCACCGGGGCGGTCGCCGAGCACACGATCGCCCTCCTTCTGGAAATGACCCGGCACGCCGGGCACCACGCCGCCTCGGTCGCCTCGGGCGGCTGGACCCGCTGCCCGGATTTCTGCTACTGGGATTCGCCCATCATCGAGCTCGCCGGGCTCCAGATCGGCATCGTCGGCGGCGGGCGGATTGGAAGCGCGGTCGGGCGGATCGCCGCCGCGATGGGAATGAAGGTCGCCTTCACGCGGCGGGCCGGCGGGACCGCCGAGCTGGAATCCGTCTTCCGCACGAGCGACGTGATCAGCCTGCACTGCCCGCTCACGCCCGAGACGCGCGAGATGATCAATGAACGGACAATCGGCTGGATGAAGCCGACGGCGCTCCTGATCAACACCAGCCGCGGCCTGCTCGTGAACGAGCCGAATCTCGCGGCGGCGCTCAATGCCGGCCGGATCGCCGGCGCGGCGCTCGACGTGCTGTCCATTGAGCCGCCCCCGGCGGGCAATCCGCTCTTTACCGCAAAGAACTGCCTGATCACCCCGCACCAGGCGTGGGGCGCCCGCGGTGCGCGCGCCCGGCTGCTCGACACGGCGGTTGCCAACGTCCGCGGTTTTCTCGCCGGCAAGCCGGCCAACGTCGTGAACTGACATGTCCCTTTTCATCGGCATCGATTCCGGCACCCAGAGCACAAAGGCGGTCGTCCTCGACCTCGAGGCGCGGCAGGTTGTCGCGGAGGCCCGCGCGCCCCACGGGATGATCGGTGGGCTGCCCGACGGGCACGCCGAGCAGGATCCGTCGGAGTGGACCGCCGCCCTGGACTCCGTCCTATCCGCCGTGAGCGCCCGGATCGACGGCAGCCGGGTCCGGGGGATCGGTGTCTCCGGCCAGCAGCACGGCTTCGTGCCGCTCGACGCGGGCGGCGGGGTGATCCGGCCGGCCAAGCTTTGGTGCGACACGAGCACGGTCGCCGAATGCGCGATCCTGAACCGGAAGCTCGGCGGCGAGAAGGGCGCCATCCGGAAGATCGGCGTCCCCTTCCTGCCGGGTTTCACCGCGCCGAAGATCCTCTGGCTGAAGCGGCACGAGCCGGCCAACTACCGCCGCCTCCGCCACGTCCTGCTCCCCCACGACTATCTCAACTTCTGGCTCACCGGGAACTACCGGATGGAATACGGCGACGCGTCGGGCACGGCCCTGATGGACGTCCGACGACGGGCCTGGTCCGCGGCGGCGATCCGGGCGGTGGATCCGCGGCTTGCCGACTGGCTTCCCGCGCTCTCCCCGTCCGACGAGGCTGCCGGCGTCCTGAATCCGGCCCGCGCAAAGGCCTACGGGTTTCCGGCCGGTGTCGTGGTGAGCGCGGGCGGCGGCGACAACATGATGGGGGCGATCGGGACGGGCAACGTCCGCCCGGGCATCGTGACGGCCAGCTTCGGTACGAGCGGGACGATCTATGCCTTCGCGGCCAAGCCGGTCATCGACCCCACCGGCGAAATCGCCCCCTTCTGCTCCTCGACCGGCGGCTGGCTGCCGCTGCTGTGCACGATGAACGTGACGACGGTGACCGAGCGGGTCCGGGCCCTGTTCAATTACGACCACGCGGCGCTCGACGCGGCGGTTGCCTCGGCGCCGGCCGGCGCCGGCGGGCTCCTCCTCCTCCCCTACTTCGCCGGCGAGCGGACGCCGAACGTGCCAACGGGAACCGGTGTCCTGCTCGGGCTCAACCAGCGGACGATGGAGCCGGCCTTCATCGCCCGGTCGGCCATGGAAGGCGTGACCCTGGGGATGAACTACGGGCTCCGGCGCCTGGCCAAGCTCGGCGTAAAGGCCAGGGAGATCCGGCTCACCGGCGGCGGCGCCCGCTCGGCCGCCTGGCGGCAGATCATGGCGGATGTCTTCGGCGTGCCGGTCGTGGCGATGGTCCAGGACGAGGGGGCGGCCCTCGGCGGCGCGCTGCAGGCGGCCTGGTGCGTCGCCCGCCGCGGCGGCCGTCCGCGGGCGGCGATCTCGGACTTCACGGCGGGAATCGTCGCGGTCGACGAAAAGACCCGCTGCGCCCCGCGCGCGGCCGAGGCCGCCCGCTACCGCGACCTTCAGGCCCTGCAGGACCGGCTCAGCCTCGCCTTGCGGGGCGTCTTCCCCCAGCATCGGAAACTGGCTTCAGGCTGAACTTTTATGGCAAAGAACAAACAGCACTTCCCCAAGATCGGTCCCATCGGCTACGAAGGCCCCGCAAGCGGCAACCCCCTCGCCTTCCGCCACTACAATCCCGAGGAGAGGATCGACGGCCGGACCCTTCGCGAGCACCTCCGCTTCTCGATCGCCTACTGGCACTCGTTCCGCGGGGTCGGCTCAGACCCCTTCGGCCCGGGCACGATCCGGCGCGAGTGGGAGCGGGGCACCGACCCGATCTCCGTCGCGAAGGCGCGGATGGACGCCGGGTTCGAGTTCTTCACAAAGATCGGGGCGCCCTTCTGGTGCTTCCACGACCGGGACATCGCGCCGGAGGGTCGGACGCTGGCCGAGTCCAACCGCCACCTCGACGCGCTCGTCGCCCACGCCAAGGCGCTCCAGAAGGCGACCGGGGTGAAGCTCCTCTGGGGAACGGCCAACCTCTTCTCCAATCCGCGCTACATGTGCGGGGCGGCGACCAATCCCGACGCGCACGTCTTCGCGTACGCCGCGGCCCAGGTGAAGAAGGCCCTCGAGGTCACCTTGGAGCTCGGCGGCGAGAACTACGTCTTCTGGGGCGGCCGGGAGGGCTACGAGACCCTCCTGAACACGAACCTGAAGCGCGAGCAGGACCACCTCGCCGCCTTCCTGCACATGGCGGTCGCCTACGCGAAGGAGATCGGCTTCAAGGGCCAGTTCCTGATCGAGCCCAAGCCGAAGGAGCCGACCAAGCACCAGTACGACTTCGACGTCGCGAGCGGGATCGCCTTCCTGCGAACCTATGGGCTCGACCGTCACTTCAAGTTCAACATCGAGACCAACCACGCGACCCTCGCCGGGCACACCTTCCCGCACGAGATCGAGGTCGCCGCTGCGGTGGGGATGCTCGGCTCGATCGACGCGAACGCCGGCGACCTGCTCCTGGGCTGGGATACCGACCAGTTCAACACCGATGCGAAGGAGCTGACGCTGGCGATGGTCTCGATCCTGCGCGCCGGGGGCCTGGGTTCGGGCGGGCTCAACTTCGACGCCAAGCTGCGGCGCCCCTCGATCGACCCCGCCGACCTGTTCTACGCGCACATCGGCGGCTTCGACACCTACGCGCTGGCCTTCAAGACCGCGCGCCGGATCCTCGCCGACGGGAAGTTCACGGAGTTTGTCGCCGAGCGCTATTCGAGCTACGACGCGGGCTTCGGGAAGGACATCGAGCGCCGCAAGGTCGGGTTCAAGGACCTCGAGCGGCTTGTCCTGAAGACGCTCGGCGAGCCCGTCCCGAGGAGCGGCCGCCAGGAGAAGCTCGAGAACCTGCTCAACACGTATCTGCACTGAGCGCTGGCGCGCGAAGAAACCGGAAACCGGAGACCGCTCTTTTCAGAAACCTGAGACCTGAGACCTGAAACCTGAAATCGATCTTCGACCTTTCAGGGATTTCCGGGGTGCTGGTTCGACTGTAGCCGGCCTCCCAGAGGCCGGTTTTCGAAGAACCCGCGCAGCCGAAACGCCTTTTTGAAAATATGCAATTAGCCCCATTGCTGAAGTGGTCCTGCGTCGGTGCCCTCATTGCGCTTCTCGCGATCCCCTCGCGAGCGCAATGGGCCTACCCGCCGACCAAGCGCACCGACGCATCCGACACGTACTTTGGCCGGAGATACCCGGACCCCTACCGCTGGCTTGAGAACCTGAACGCCGCGGATTCGCAGGCCTGGTTCAAGGCGCAGTCCGGGCTGGCCGACGGTGTCATCGACAGGATTCCGGGGAGGGATGCGCTCGTCCGCGAGTGGACGGCGCTCGACAGGCTCCAGCACGCGACCTACGGGGCAATCAGCTACCAAAACGGCCGGGTTTTCTACAAGAAGACGCTCGGCGGCGAGATCGTCGGCAAGCTCTACCTCCGCGAGGGATGGAACGGCCCCGAGAAGCTTCTGGTGGATCCCTCCACCTACAAGCCGGGCGTGACGACGACGATCGACAGCGTCGTGCCCTCGTTCGACGGCCGCTACGTGGCGATCGGATTCAGCTCCGGCGGGGCCGAGTACTCGGAAATCCGGATCCTGGACGTGGACCGGCGGACCTTCCTGCCGGAGCGAACCCATCCCACGGCCGGGGCGACGGGATGGACCCTGGACAGCAGGTCCTTCTTCTACGACTCCGGCGACGTGACCGACACGCGGAGCCTCGCCTTCAAGCAGCACCGCAAGATCCGGCTCCACCGGCTGGGGACGGATTTTTCGGCAGATGCCGACTTTTTTAGCGATGCCAGCAATCCGGAGCTGGGAATCACGCCGCGGGAACTGCCCGCGGTCGGGGTCGACAAGCTCAATCCCGACTACGTCTTCGCGAGCGTGAAGACCGAGCAGCCGGAACTGCGGATGTTCTACGCCCCGGTCGCGGCAATGGGCCGGGTTCCCCTGAAGTGGTCGGTCTTCTGCCGGCCCTCGGATGACCTTGTGAAGGGCGTCGTCCGCCACGGCGACTACGCCTACGCGATCACGCACCGGGATGCGCCGCGCTACCGGCTGGTCCGCACCCCGATGAGCCGACTTGACTGGGCGCGCGCGGAGACCGTCCTGCCCGAGGCCAAGGACTCCATCCAGGCCCTCGCCGCGTCGAGGGACTACCTTTTTGTGGTCTACTCAAACGGCATCGTGGGACGCATCGTGAAGCTCGCCTACGCGACCGGCGCGGTTTCAGAAGTCGCCCTCCCCGCCTCGGGGACCGTGGGGATCGGCTGTCCCGACCGGACGACGAACCGCTGCCAGGTCACCCTGACCTCCTGGACGCTGCCGCGGACGCTCTACGATTACGACGCGGACACGGGCGCCTTCACCAAGAGCGCCTTCAACACCGCCGTGGCGTACCCCGGATTTGACCGGCTGGTGAGCGAGGAGGTCGAGGTTCCCGGCCACGATGGCGTGATGATCCCGCTCTCGATCATTCACAGGAAGGGCCTTCCCCTGGATGGAGACCACAGTTGCATCCTGACCGGCTACGGCTCCTACGGGGTGAGCCTGTCCCCGAACTTCAACCTGTTCTACTCCGTCGCCCTGCGGGACGTCGTGATTGCCGTCGCCCACGTTCGCGGCGGCGGCGAGAAGGGCGAGTCCTGGTACAAGGCCGGGTTCAAGACCACGAAGGCGAACACCTGGATGGACTTCATCTCCTGCGCCGAGCACCTCATCCGGCGAGGCTACACGAATCCGCGGCGGCTGGCCGGAACGGGACGGAGCGCGGGCGGCATCCTGATCAGCCGCGCGATCACGGAGCGCCCCGACCTCTTCGCGGCCGCGGTCTGCGGTGTGGGCGACGCCAACGCGCTGCGCCTGGAGTTTCGCCCGAACGGGCCGCTCAACGCCCCGGAGTTCGGGACCGTGAAGGACCCGGTCGAATGCGCGGCCCTCTACAATATGGACGGCGTCCAGCACGTGCAGCCCGGCTCGCTCTATCCGGCGCTTCTCGGGGTGGCCGGCTGGAACGACGCCCGCGTGCCGGCCTGGCAGACGGGGAAATTTGTCGCGACGGTCCAGAATGCGAGCGCGTCGGGAAAGCCCGTCCTCATGAAGGTGAACTACGACAGCGGGCACTTCACCGAGGACAAGTCCGTCACCTTCAGGGATTTCGCGGGCCAGTATGCCTTCATCCTCTGGCAGACCGGCCACCCGGATTTCCAGCCGGCCAAGTGACGGTCCCGGCGGCCGATTCCCCCCTCAGCAGATACGCCGCTTGGCCTCGAGGTAACCGGGATCAAAGGGTGCGGAAATCGTCAGCGGAAGCCTGCGCCAGTAATACTTGAGGTCGTCCGACTTCCAGTCGCGGTAGACCTCCTCCCACGTGATGTCCCCGGTATGGAGCCCGAGCGAGCGCTCCTCGATCGGCTCGGCGACGGGCTGGTAGCGCACGTCCAGCGAGAGGCGGATCCGGTCGGTGATCTGCGCCGGCAGCGCCTTGTGGACCGTCATGCTGTGGAAGGTGAGAATGTCGCCCGCCGAGAAATCCCCCTCAACCCACTGCGACTCCCAGGGGCAGAGCTGGACCGCAAATCCGCCTCCGCCCGCGCCCTTTGCCGGTTGGACCGGCATATAGCCGGCCTTGTGGCTACCGCGGAGGACCGTGAGCCCGCCGAGCGCGCGCGGGCAGTCGCCCATCGGGATCCAGCAGGTCCACGTATTGGCCGAGCCCTGGATGTGGGGAAAGTCCTGGTGCTGCGGCGTCGGAAAATTCCGGGAATGCGGCACGATCATCCGCGCGATGTTCCTGGGGTGCACGATGGGCTCGCCCTGGAAGAGCGTCCGGTACAGTTCCATCAGCCTCGGGTGATGCGGGAAGCGGTGGAAGGACTCGAGCTTCTGGACCTCCCGGTAGCAGGCCGCCCCGGTGCCCAGGCTGCTGATGTCCTCATCCGGTATCGCGTCGATCGCCGCGGGGTCGACCAAGCCGCCCAAGCGGTCCTGCCCGGGTACCCGCCAGCCAAAGCGGTCCGTGACGGCCAGGATGTCGGCCCTCAGGTCATGGACGTATGAGGCCGGGAGAAATCGCCGAAAATAGAGATAGCCCTCCTCGTCAGCCCGCGCCCGAAGCGCCGCGGCGTCTCCCAGGATATCCGTCGAATCGACGAAAGGCGACCGGGTGATCGGCCGTGGCGGGGGTTTCGGCGATGCGGCGGTGGACATAGGCGTGCCAGGTTCGACCCCGCCAGCCTAGCGCCATTCCGCGTAAAAAGTCCCGCAAATTGCCGCGGCTCGATGTAGCCGGGGTCCGAGACCCCGGTGCTTGGGGTCCTATTTCCACCCCGACGGGATCAAGGCCGGGACCGGCGACGGCGGACCAGCACGAGGACGCCAGCAGTGATCAGGCCCGGAACGGCCATCACGATGAGCGGCCCGCGGAATGGCCGCAGGTAATGATCCACCGGGCGCTGCGGGGGCCGGGGCTTGAACGGGCCGCGATTATATCGCTGGCGCGCCTCGTTCCGCGCGCGAATCCGGGCGCGCACCCCCTCGGCCATCTGCGTGTCCCCGACCTGCAGGAGCGCAAACGCGACGGCCATCGCCACCGCCAGGACGAGAAACCCCCGGCGCAGGCTTCTCACGGACCATCCTCCCCTGCGGGCTTGCAGCCCCTCGGCGAGCGTCGGAATTGCGCGATCACCCATCGGAAGTGCATTCCCAGGTGCACGCCAACCAGGGCAATCAACACGGTCGCGCTCACCGAATGCACGACCGCCCAGAAAAAGTCCACCGGGTGGCTGAAGCCAAGGGAGCGGACAACCTGCCGGGAACAGAGGATTCCCGACATGATCGCAACGACCGCGACCACAAACATGAGCGTGTTCCAGATATGGTTGAAGCGCACCTCTCCGGGCTGCCGACGAAACACGTTGCGCGTCTTGTCGACGATCCAATCCCAATTGGCGGCCAGGTGGACAACCAGGATCGGCGCCAGCGCCAGTCCCGCCCACTCGTGAAGGGGCAGGCCCGTCGCATGCGGCGCAGTCAGCAGAACGAAGACCACAAACTGGAGGACATCCCAGCGCAATCGGAAGCGGTTCGATCGCGGCGTAACGGAATCTTTCGCCGGCGATTCAACGGTCATGTCGCGGAGTGGCGCATTGGCTCGCACATTTCCTGCCCGGGGCGCGAGAGGACGGCAAGCCCCTTACGCTTCGGGCCAATTGGATGACCCGGAACGGGTTGGCGGGATCCGGGCGCAACTTATTCTTCCCAAGCATCGCCGGAACAATTAGCACTGCGGCTGTGAAAACCCCCTCGTTTCCGATGGCGGCAGCCGTTGCCTTCATTCTCGCAACCGGACTTCGATTCACGCCGCCCTGCCGGGCCGCCGGCCCCGCCAGCGCGGTTGAGAACTCGGTCGTGAAGGTCTTTTCAACCGTCCGCAGCCCCGATGTCTTCAGGCCCTGGACGAAGCAACCCTCGAGCGAGATCACCGGATCCGGCGTCGTCATCGAGGGAAAGCGGATCCTCACCAATGCCCACGTCGTGCTCTACGCCGGCCAGGTCCAGGTCCAGGGAAACAAGTCCGGAGACAAGTATTCCGCGACGGTCGAGGCGATTGCACCGGGCATCGACCTGGCCGTCCTCAGGCTCGACGACGAGTCGTTCTTTGACACGCGCCCGCCGCTTCCGCGCAGCCGATCGCTGCCGGAGGTCAAGGACGCTGTGCTCGCCTACGGCTTCCCGACGGGCGGCACCAGCCTCTCGATCACCAAGGGCATTATTTCGCGAATCGAGTTCGTGCCCTACAACTTCCCCGTCTCCGGCCTTCGGATCCAGATCGACGCGGCGATCAACCACGGCAACAGCGGGGGCCCGGCCGTGGCTGGCGACAGGATGATCGGGCTGGCATTCAGCACCGAGAACAACGCCCAGAACATCAGCTACATCATTCCCAGCGAGGAGATCGACCTCTTCCTCGGCCAGGTGTCGACCGGGCCCTACCAGGGAAAGCCCACGCTCTTTGACCAGACCCAGAAGCTCCAGAATCCGGCCCTGCGGCGCTTTCTGAGGCTCGGCACGGACGCCCGGGGGGTGATCGTGTTCCTGCCCGCCGGCGACGGGCCCGGCTACCCCTTGAAAAAGTGGGATGTCATCACCCGGATCGGATCGGCGCCCATCGACGACGAGGGCATGGTGGAAATCGGGCCGAACCTTCGCGTGCGATTCGATTACCTTGTCCAGAAGATCGCAAGGGACGGGCTTGTTCCCCTGACCCTGATCCGGGACGGAAAGGAACTCCGCGTGGATGCTCCCGTCCCCTCGCGCCGGCCGCTGTTGATCGAGGATCTCGCCGGCGCCTATCCCGACTATTTCATCTACGGCCCGATCGTGCTCTCGACGGCCACGTCCCAGTATATTTCCGGGTTCAACCGGGACGCCAAGGACAACTTCGAGTTTTTCGGGAGTCCGCTGTTCACCCGCAGGGGGGTGTTGCCCGCCTTCCCCGGTGAGAAGCTCGTGGTCGTGTCGTCCCCTTTCTTTCCCGACCGCCTTTCCCAGGCGTACACCAATCCCGTCGGCTGGGTCGTCAAGGCCGTCGATGGAATCCCGATAAGGAACCTGCCGCAATTGGTGCAGGTCCTGCGCGACGCGAAGGGGGAATTTGTCACCATCGAGTATTTCGGCCGCGCATTTGAAATGATGGTTTTCCCGCGCAAGTCCATGCTTGAGGCCACGGACAATATCCTGAACGACAATGACGTCCGGGCCCAGGGGACCCCGGAACTGATGAAGATCTGGAACGCCGGGCGCGCGGAATAAATCGGGTCGGTCCGGCCCGCCGCTTCTCAGCGCTCCACGCGGCCGACAAGGAATATGAAGGCGAGCGCGCCGGCGAAGGCGACGCAGCTCATGAAGACCAGGGCGGGCTCGAAGTTCCCGCCGTGGACCAGGAAGCCGATGATGATCGGGACGACGATGGACGGCAGGTTGCCGATGAAATTGAAGACCCCGCCGGTGAGTCCCACCAGCCGCCGCGGCGAGAGCAGGGAGACCAGCACCCAGTTGATCGAGGCGCAGCCGCAGCCAAAGAGGCCCAGCGAGAGGAACAGGACCACCATCCGGGGATCCGAGACGTGGTTCGCACCGATGATGCCCGTGGAGAGGACCAGGCCCCCGACGAGCGGGGCCTTGCGGGCCGCGGTCGGCGAAAATCCCCTCCGCACCAGGAAGTCCGACAAAAGGCCCGCCACGATGACGCCGAAAAAGGCCGCAAGGAAGGGCACCGATCCCAGGAAACCCGCCTGCGCGAGGTTGAAGTGCCGGTACCTGACCAGGTAGGTCGGAAACCAGGTGAGGAAAAACCAGAGCATCGAGCTGTTGGCGTACTGGCCAAGGTAGATTCCCCAAAGCTGCCGCCGCCGCAGGACATCCCGGAGGTCGGCCCATTGGATCCTGCCCGGGGGCGGCGCGCCCACCGCGGCCGGCGACCAGCCTCCCCCGCCGCCGATGAGCGCCAGCTCCGCGGCGTTGACGCGGCCGGACTGGGCGGGATCCCGGTAGAGCAGCCACCAGGCGCCCGCCCACAGGAGCCCGATGCCGCCGGTGACGATGAAGACCGACTGCCATCCGTAGTTCCTCTGGGTCAACATCAGGACCGGCGTGAGGAAGGCCAGGCCGACAAACTCGCCGGCGATGTAGCAACCCGTCGCCCCGGCCCGCTCGCGCTCCGGGAACCAGAGCGTCACCACCCGGCTGCAGATCGGGAAGGCGGGCGCCTCGAAGGCGCCGAGCAGCAGCCGCATTGCAAACAGCGCGAGGAAGGACCCGGCAAACCCCTGGAGCACGGTGGCAAGCGACCAGAGCAGGCAGGCCAGCGCATAGAGCCCGCGCAGGCCGAACCGGTCCGCGAGCCAGCCGCCGGGGATCTGCAGGAGCGCGTAGGCCCAGCCGAAGGCCGAGAAGACCAGCCCCATTCTCCGCGTGTCGAAGTGAAGATCCCCGGCAAGACTGGGCGCGGCGACCGAGAGATTGCTCCGGTCCAGGTAATTGATCGCGATGGTCACAAACAGCATCGCGAGGATCCCGAAGCGCACGCGCGTGGTCCGGATCGCCGGTGGGGTTTGCGGGGGCATCCGAAGATAAGATTGCTTTCGGGGTCCGCTAACTGGCAATAGAAAACCCCGAAAGCGACGCCCATGAGCAACACGATGCCCGCAGTGGTGAATTTTTCCCCGGAGCCCTTCAGTGTGGATCTCCGCGAGGTGCCCATTCCCGAGATCGGGGAGAGCGACGTGCTCCTCGCGGTCCAGGCGGTCGGCATCTGCGGGAGCGACCTGCACCAGTTCACCGGGAAGCAGAGCTGGAAGGTGAACTATCCGGTTGTCCTCGGGCACGAATTCTCCGGGGTGATCGCGAAGAAGGGCCGGCTGGTCCGCGGCTTTTCCGAGGGCGACCGGGTGGTCAGCGAGACCGCCGCCGTCATCGACGCCGCGTCGCCCTACTCCCGCCAGGGGCTTTACAACCTCGACCCGAACCGGCTCGGATTCGGCTACGGCGTCAACGGGGCCATGACCCGCTTCGCCAAGGTGCCCGAGCGCTGCCTGCACCGGATCCCCCCCCACCTCGCCTTCGAGACGGCCGCCCTCACGGAACCCTGCTGCGTCGCCTACAACGCAAGCTGCGTGAATTCCCACATCCGGCCCGGCGACACGGTGGCGGTGATCGGGCCCGGGCCGATCGGGCTGCTCTGCGCGATGATGGCGAGGATTGCCGGCGCCGGGACCGTGATCGTGATCGGCATCCCCGCCGACGCGCACCGGCTTGACACGGCGCGCAAACTGGGGGCGAACGTCACCCTGGGGGCGGCGGGCGAGGACGTCGCCGCCTGGGTCAGGAATTTCGGCGACGGCTACGGGCTCGACCTGGTGATCGACGCCGCCGGCGTGTCCGCGACCCTCAAGCTGGCGATGGAGATTGTCCGCCCCGCCGGCCAGATCACCAAGGTCGGATGGGGCCCGCAGCCCCTGAACTTCTCGCTCGACCCGCTGGTCCAGAAGGCGGTCACGCTCCAGGGCAGCTTCTCGCACAACTGGCCGGTGTGGGAGAAGGTGATCGCCCTCCTCTCCTCCGGGCAGCTCAACCTGGACCTGGTCCTCAACCGGATCTCGCCGCTCGCGCAATGGCACGAGGCCTTCGAGGAGATGCACTCCGGCCGGATTGTGAAGGGCGTCCTCACCCCGCAATGAGACCCCGGCTCGCCGCCTTTCCCAAGTGCTTCATCGACGCCCTGGTCGTCGACCGGACGATGACGCTCGACGAGTGGATCGGGATCGGCGCCACGCTCGGCGTCGAGGGGCTCGAGTTCTACTCCGGCTTCATCGACGACGACCCCGGATTCCTCGAGCGGACCCGGGACAGCCTTTACCGGCACGGCCTGGAGATGCCGATGCTCTGCTGCTCGCCGGACTTCACCGAGACAGACCCGGAGCGGCTCCGGCGGGAGATCGACCGCGAGAGGCGGATGATCGAGATCACCGCCTACTTCGGGGGCCGGTTCTGCCGCGTCCTGTCGGGCCAGCGCCGCCCCGAATTGACCCGGGCGGCGGGCGTGGACCAGGTTGTGCGCGTGATCACCGGGCTGCTCCCCTTCGCGGAGAGCCACGGGGTGATCCTGACGCTGGAGAACCACTACAAGGACAACTACTGGAAGCACCCCGAGTTCGCCCAGAAGATGGATGTCTTCGTCGAGATCGTGAACCGGATCGAGTCCCCGTGGTTCGGCGTCAACTACGACCCCTCGAACACGATCCTCGCCGGGGAGGATCCCCTCGTGCTGCTCGAGAAGGTGAAGCACCGCGTGGTCTCCATGCACGCGAGCGACCGCTACCTGAAGTCCGGCACGATCGAGGACCTGCGCCGCGAGGAGGACTCGCTGGGCTACGCGAGCCGGCTCTCGCACGGGGTCATCGGCCGGGGCCTCAACGACTACGACCGGATCTTTTCCACCCTCGCCGCGGTCGGCTTCAACTCCTGGATCTCGATCGAGGACGGGATGAACGGCCGGGAGGATTTGCTTGAGTCGGTCCGCTTTCTCAAGGCTAAGATAGCGCAGCACTTTCCCGGCTGACGGGCCCGCCACCCCATGAAATACCGCCCCTTTGGAAAGCACGGGTTCTCCTGCTCGGAAGTCGGCTTCGGCGCCTGGGCGATCGGCGGCTCGTGGGGCGCCCAGTCGGACCGCGACTCCCTGGCCGCGCTCCACGCGGCGCTGGAATGCGGAGTGAACTTCATCGACACGGCGGCCGGCTACGGCGAGGGCCGCAGCGAGCGCCTGATCGGCCAGATGCTCCGGGAGCGGGCCGCGGCCGACCAGACATCCCGCATCGTTGTCGCGACAAAGACCCCGCCGGTCGCCGGCATCTGGCCCCCTTCGCCCTACTGCAAGGCCGACGAGCGCTATCCCGAGGACTACCTGCGCAGCAGCGTTGAGGAGCGGCTCGCCAACCTCGGGACCGCGAGGATCGATCTGCTCCAGCTTCACACCTGGACGCGCGCGTGGAACCGCAACCCGACGCCCTTCAGGGTCCTCCGCGATCTTCAGAAGGAGGGGAAGATCGGGCTGGTCGGGATCTCCACCCCGGAGAACGACCAGAACAGCGTGATCCAGCTCATGCGCGACGGCTGGATCGACTCCGTCCAGGTCATCTACAACATCTTCGAGCAGGAGCCGGCCGCCGAATTGCTCGACGCGGCGCTGGAGTGCGGCGTCGGCGTCATCGTCCGCGTCGTCTTCGACGAGGGATCGCTTACCGGAAAATTCAACGGCGCGACCCGGTTCGCCCCGGACGACTTCCGCTCGTTTTACTTCGCCGGCGACCGGCTGAACCGCACGGTCCTGCGCGTCGAGAAGGTGCGCCGCGACCTGGAGGGCTCCGGCTACACGCTTGCCCAGGCAGCGATCAAGTTCGCGCTGGCGCATCCGGCGGTCTCCACCGTGATCCCCGGGATCCGGAACGTGTCCCAGGCCGAGGCGAACTGCGCGGTCAGCGACCTGCCCGACCTCCCGCCCGAGCTCCTGGCCCGGCTCCGCCGCCACAACTGGCGCCGGTCCTTCTGGTACGCGGGCAAGTGAACGGCCGCCTCAGGGCTGGCCGTAGTACGCCTGCGCCCCGTGCTTCCTCAGGAAGTGCCGGTCGAGAAGGACCGGGTCGATCGCGCCCACCGTCGGCCTGAGCTGCAGGGTCAGGAAGGCCATTCGCGCGCAAAGCTCGACGGCAACGGCGTTCTCCAGCGCCTTTGCGACCGTGGGCCCCCAGGCGAAGGGGGCGTGCCGGTTCACCAGCACGCCGGGAACCGCGGCGGGATCGAGGCCCCGGAAGGCCTCGCAGATCACCCGTCCGGTCTCCGTCTCGTAGTCGCCGGCGATCTCGCGCCTGCGGAGCAGCCGGGTCACCGGGATCTTCCCGCGGAAAAAATCGGAGTGGGTCGTGCCCAGTGCGGGGATCGGCCGCCCGGCCTGGGCGAAGGCGGTCGCGTAAAGGGAGTGGGTGTGGACGACCCCGCCGATCGACTCGAATTTCCGGTACAACTCCAGGTGCGTGGGCGTGTCCGACGACGGCCGGAGGCTGCCCTCGACCCTGCGGCCCTCCAGGTCGACGAGGACCATGTCCGCGGGCCGGAGCCGCGCGTAGTCGACCCCGCTCGGCTTGATCGCGAAAATTCCGCGGCGGCGGTCCAGGGCGCTCGCGTTGCCGAAATTCAGGTGGACGAGCCCGTGGCCGGGCAGGCTCCGGTTCGCCTCGCAGGCCTCGCGCTTGAGCTCGGTCAGCATGGCGACGGGCCCCGTCCCATGTGGAAGTACGCCTCGTTCCAGCGCAGTTCCTTCTCGAAGCCCGACCGGGTCGTCGAGCCGTCGATCACGACCGCCTCGATTCCCGCCAGGTCCGCGAGGTCGCCCAGATGCTCGGCGGTCACGGCGAAGCTGAAACCGGTGTGATGGGCTCCGCCCGCCCGGATCCAGGCGCCGCAGGCCGTCTTGAAGTCCGGCCGGCATTTCCAGACGGCGCGGGCCACCGGGAGCCGCGGCAGGCGGCTCGGCGGCTCCACCGCGTCGACCTCGTTCACGATGAGCCGGAAGCGGCCACCCAAGTCCACGAGCGACGCGTTGACGGCGGGCCCGGGGGGGGCGCTGAAGACGAGCCTGACCGGGTCCTCCCTGCCCCCGATTCCCAGCGGATGGACCTCGAGCGACGGCTTTCCCACCGCGATCGACGGGCAGACCTCGAGCATGTGGGCGCCGAGGACCAGGTGCCCGTCGGGGTGGAGGTGATAGGTGTAGTCCTCCATGAAGGAGGTACCGCCGTCCAGGTCCGACCCGATCACCTTCATCGCGCGCAGGAGGGCGCAGGTCTTCCAGTCCCCCTCCGCGCCGAAGCCGTAGCCCTCGGCCATCAGCCGCTGGACGGCGAGCCCCGGCAACTGCCGGAGGCCGTGGAGGTCCTCGAAGGTGGTCGTGAATCCCTTGAACCCGCCGGCCTTCAGGAAGGACCGCAGTCCGATCTCGATACGGGCTCCCTCCCGCAGCGAGTCGTGCCGGGCGCCGCCCTTGCGCAGCTCCGGGGAGACCGCATAGAGCTCCTCGTACTCCGCGCAGAGCCGGCGGAGCGCGGCCTCGCCGACCGCCGCAATCTCCGCGGCGAGCTCGCCCACGCCGTATCCGTTAACCGACCAGCCAAATGCGATCTCCGCGGCGACCTTGTCGCCATCGGTGACGGCGACCTGGCGCATGTTGTCGCCGAAACGCGCGAACGAGGCCCCCTGCCAGTCGTGCCAGGCCCGCGCCACCCGCATCCAGGCCCCGAGCCGGTCCTGGACCTCGCCGTCCTGCCAGTGCCCGACCACGATCTTCCGGCGCAGGCCCATCCGCGTGTGGAGGAAACCCGCCTCCCGGTCGCCGTGGGCGGCCTGGTTCAGGTTCATGAAATCCATGTCGATCGTCTCCCACGGCAGGTCGCGGTTGAACTGGGTGTGGAGGTGCAGGAAGGGCTTGCGGAGGGCTGACAGCCCGCCGATCCACATCTTCGCCGGGGAGAAGGTGTGCATCCACAGGACCAGGCCCGCGCAGGCCGGGGCGGCGTTGGCCTCCCCGCACAGGGCGCGGATCTCCGCCGGCGTCGTCACGACCGGCTTGAAGACGAGCCGGAGCGGCAGACGCCCCGAGGCGCCAAGCCCGGCGACGATCGCCCGGGCGTTCGAGGCCACCTGCCGGAGGGGGCCGGGGCCGTAGAGGTGCTGCGATCCGGTCACAAACCAGACCTCGGAGGGGGGGAGTTGCTTGATCACGATTTTGCCGCGGCTTTCTCCGCGAGAAGGACCTTCATTGTCTTTGAGAAATCCACCGCCTTGGCCTTCCCGCCGAATCCGTCGTGGAGCAAGCGGTATTGCGCGTAGAGCCGGTTGTAAACCCTGCGGTTCGCGGGAATCGGGCGGTAGGAGGCGGCCTTCAGCCGTGTCATCGCCCGCTGCGCGGCGGGGAAGTCCCGGTGGACGCCGGCCAGGACGGCGGCGGAGACCGCCGCGCCCAGGGCGCAGGCCTGGCTCGAGCCGGCGACGTGCATCGTGCAGCCGATCACGTCGGCATAGACCTGCATGAGCAGCGGATTCTTCTCGGCAATCCCACCCGCGCAGACCACGCGCCGGATCGGGACCCCGTACTCGCGGATCCGCTCGATGATCGCCCGGGCGCCGAAGGCGGTACCCTCGATGAGAGCCCGGTAGATCTCGGCGCGCGTCGTGTGCAGCGTGCAGCCGACGAGCAGGCCGGTAAGCAGCGGATCGACCAGGATCGTCCGGTTTCCGTTCTGCCAGTCCAGGGCGAGCAGCCCGCTCTCGCCGGGCTTCTGGCGGGCCGCCTCGGCGGTCAGGTCGCGGTGCATCGCGGCGTCCCCGCCGCAGACCCCCTCGACCCACCACCTGAAGATGTCTCCCACCGCCGACTGCCCCGCCTCGATCCCCTGGAAGCCGGGCAGGATCGCCCCGGGGACGATCCCGCAGATCCCGGGAATGTCGGGCACATTCCGGCCGGCCGCGACAACGGCGCAGTCGCATGTTGAGGTGCCGATCACCTTGACCAGGGTTCCCTCCCTCACCCCGGACCCGATGGAGCCGTAGTGGACGTCGAACTCCCCGATCGCGATCGGGATTCCGGCCGGCAGCCCGAGCTTCCCGGCCCAGGCCGGGCAGAGCGCTCCCGCCGCCTGCGACGCGTCGTGGGCCCGCGCGTAGAGCCGGTCCCTGAGCGACGCGAGCCGGGGGTCCAGGGCCGCCAGGAACTTCTTGTCCGGAAGCCCGCCCCACTCGTCGCTGTAGAGGGCCTTGTGCCCGGCCGCGCAGACGCCGCGGACCACCTTCAGGGGATCGTCCACCCCGGCGAGGACCGAGGGAACCCAGTCGGCCATCTCAACCCATGAATACGCGGCCGAAAAGACATCGGGAGCGGTCCGCAGGCAGTGCCAAATCTTTGACCACCACCATTCCGAGGAATAGGTGTTGCCGCACTTGGCGATGTACCGGGGCCTGATCCGGGCCGCCAATTCCGTGATCCGGGCCGCCTCGCGCCAGCTCGTGTGGTCCTTCCACAACCAGCAATGGGCCGACAGGTTGCGCTTCCACCGGGCCGAAAGGGCGAGGGGACGGTTCCCGCGATCCACGGGGATGGGGCTGGATCCAGTGGTATCAACACCGATCCCGACGATGCTGCCGGGCGAAACCCCGTGGCGCCGCTTCGCGGCGGCGAGGGCGCCCCGGACGCTCTTTTCCAGGCCAAAGAGGATGTCGGCGGGGTCCTGCCGGGCCAGGTTGTGGTCGGTCCTGTCGAGCAGGATTCCCTGCTCGCCGCCGGGATAATCGACCACGCAGGATCCCGCTTCAGCCCCGTCGCGGCAGCGGACGACAAGGGCTCGCACGGAATTGGTGCCGAAGTCTATTCCAAGGGCGTATTCCATCTCTTTGAGGGCGGTTCGGGACGATAATTGGTCCGGAGAAGGCCAGCCTACAAGGTGTTTTATCCGACGCAAATTCCGAGACTTAGGCTAAAGTCCGCCGGGATCTGCGCCGTATAAGAGGAAAATACGTACGCATGCGCACCTTCCCCACGCCCAAGTTTTCGGACGGCTTGCTCGGACCGGACGAGATGGTCTCGGGCCTCGACCATCTCCCCTCCTCCCCGGAGGTGCTGCCCAAGGTCATGGACGCGCTGAAGGATGACAGCGCGTCAATCGACAGCATCGCCGCGCTGATCAGCTTCGACCAGGGAGTGGCCGCCGCCGTCCTCCAGCTGAGCAACAGCGCCTATTACAACAACGGCGAGCGCTCATCGAGAATCGAGGAGGCCGTGAGCCGCGTCGGGCTCGTCAAGGTCTGCGAGCTGGTGACCAATGCCGTCGCCTCCGAGCTCCTCGCCTGGGACCTGCCGACCTATTCGATCAGGCGTGACTCGCTGTGGCGCCAGTCCTTCACCTGCGCGCTCGCCTCCGAGAAGATCGCCGTGCTGGTCGGGCTTGAGGGCCGCTCCGCGTACACCGTGGGATTTTTCCACATGGTCGGGTTGATCGCCATCGACGCCTGGAACACGAAGAATGCGAAGAATCTCAGCTTCAGGCACGGGTCCTTCCCCCGGCGGAGCATCGACGAGGAGCACCGCGTCCTCGGCTTCACGAACGCGGCCGCCGCGGCGGTGCTCCTTCGGCGCTGGTCCTTCCATCCGGCGATCGTGCAGCCGATCCGCTGGCAGTTCGCCCCGAAGGAGGCCGGCATCCACGTGCCGCTCGCCTGCGTGCTCCACGTCGCCAAGTGGATGAAGGAGGCCGCCCACGCGGCCCCCGACGCTATCCCGCCGCTGCCCGAGCCGCCGATCCTGGCCTGCCTGGGCCTCTGCGCGAACGACCTTGAGCAGCTCCGCGTCGAGACCAAGGGCGACTACGAGAACGCGGTCCAGCTCCTGAACAGCCTGACGGTCTCCTGACTTGCCGGTCGGCGCCGGGACGGCGGTCTCCCTCAACAGGCCGCCCGAGGAATCAAGACTCTGCGCCCCCGGTCACTCGACGAGCAGGTTCAGCTGCGCAAACTTGCGCTGCGCGCGCTCGGTGACGATCGGCAGCAGGCCGGGGTCGAGGCCCGCCTTGGCAAAGGTCTTGGAGGAGAGCTCCCAATAGTGCTGCTCGCCGGGGATCGCATAGCCGATGTCGGCCGCCGCGGAGGCGGCGAGCGTCAAGAGGTGGATGAGGGGATGCTGGAGGCCGGTCGGCCGGTAATGGTGGCGGATCGCCGAGACCGTGTCGTGCGGCAGCCTCCAATGGGTGAGGATGTGCTCGGCGGCCTCGGAGTTCGTGATGCCCCAGGTCTTCCGCTCCCACTCGTCGAGGACGGTCTCCCCGCTCTCAAGGAAGGGGCGCAATCCCTCGATTCGGGGTTTCATCCGCTCCAGCGCCATCATCCCAATCGGGCGCAAGAGCCCGATCGTGTAGCAGCTCCGCGGCCGCTCGCCCGTCCACCGCGCAAGTTCCTCCATGAACACCGCCACGAAGAGCGTGTTCATGCGCAGCCTGGGCCCGTCGATCGGGTACATCCGCATTTTTTGCTCAGCCAACTGCGCGGCGGCCACGGCCCCGACCAGCCGGTGGACTTCGGCGAATCCCAGGACAATCAGGGCCCGCTCAAGCGAGCCGACCGGGATCGGCGAGGCGTAGATCGCGCAATTGGACATCCGGATGATCTGCGCGGCGAGCGGCGCATCCTGCCGCAGCAGCTCGATCACGTCGTCCATTTCCACATAGGCGTCGTCAATGATGCCTCCCAATTCGACAAGAATACGGGGGGCGGTGGGCAGCCTCTCGGCGACATGGAGCAGCTCCCTGTCGATCTGCGCCTCTGCGTCCATGGGGACTACAACGGCTCAATTCGCCGAAGATTAAGGCCCCGACAGAGATGTACGATTGGAACCCTTTTTACTCCAACTCTTTATAGCTCGGACTGAATCTTGGTAAGTACCTCAACCTGGATGGCGTTATCGCCAAAGGTCCCGACCCGGATCTTGAGCTTGGTCGCGTCGTCGCCGAGCCGCTCGATGTGCAGCTCGATCTTCTTGTCGGCCGCGTTTCGCGCGATGATCGTATCCTGGAGGTCGTCGCGCTTCTCGCTGACCTTCGCATAGTGGAGGTCGGAGACGGCGCTATTGGTCGCCCGCACGGACTTCTCGAACCCGGCGTTGAGCGTCGCGTCGAGGTCGCCGCGCACGTAGGCCACTGTCGCACCCGCTCCGGCACCCGCGGCGACCGCGAGGCATCCGGACGTGGTGAGGATGGCAGCGGCGAGGAGCGCGCCCGTGGCGGCGGCGATGGCGGTGCGGCGGGTGAATCGGCAAGTGTTTGATTTCATGGCATGACCTTGGATCTTTGTGGTTTCGACCGAGGGTACCCCGTCCGGGTTCCACCCGCCATGGGCTGTTTCCCTACCCGGCCGCTATTGTGAGATCGCCTCGAGCGCCAGGCCCCTTGTCCGCGGGCCGAACCCGCCGATCGCGACCACGACGGCAAGCATGCTCGCCGCGATGAAGCCGAAGACGCCCCGGATGCCGAACTGCGCGAGAAAGAACGCGATCATGTAGCTGCTCAGCACCGTGGAGAGCCGGCTCCACGAATAGCAGAAACCAACGGCGCGCGCGCGGACCCTCGTTGGGAAAAGCTCCGTCTGGTAGGCGTGGAAGGAAAAACTCATGAAGCAGTTGAAGACGATGACCAGCGCTCCGCAGGCCACCAGCGGAACCGGCTGGCGCTGCTGGGAGAACACCAGGCCGACCACGCCGACCCCGATGGCGGCCCACACGATCTGGGTCTTGCGCTCAAGCCGGTCGGCGAGCGGCAGGAAGACGAGCGGCGCCAGCGGGTAGGCCAGCGCGATGATGAACGCGTAGCGCAGGCCCTGGAGGACGCCCGCCCCCTGTGCGGCGAGGAACTGCGGCAGCCAGTTGCCGAAGCCGTAGAAGCCGATCGTCTGGAAGAAATTGAATACGGCGAGCATGAGGGTCCGCCGGCGGTAGGGCGGCCTCCAAATCTCCGCGAAGGATCCCGGCGCGGCTGTCTCGGCCGGAGTCGGCGGCGCGGGTTCAGGGAGCGGCCTTCCGATGTCGGCGCCGACCCGGGCCTCGATCGCCGCCGTCACGCGCTCGGCCTCCTCCATCCGGCCGCGCCGGATGAGCCAGCGCGGCGACTCCGGCAGGCCCGCGCGCGCGAGCCAGACGGCGATCGCGCCGAGGGCGCTGAAGAGCAGCACGCAGCGCCAGCCGGCGAGCCCGGCCGGGGGGTGCGCCGTGAAGATCCAGCAGAGCAGGGCGACGGCCGGTATCCCCAGGAATTGCGCCGCCGTGCTCACGGCAAAAGCCCGTCCCCTCACGCCCTTCGGCACCAGCTCGGAGATATAGGCGTCGATTGTCACCAGCTCGACCCCGATGCCCACCCCCGCGACAAAGCGCCACAGGTCGACGCCCAGGGCCGTGGACTGCGCCGCCATCAGGAGCGTCGCGGCGGTGTACCAGAGCAGGGACCCGGTGAAGACCGGCCGGCGGCCGAGCCGGTCGGCGACCGGGCTGAAGAGGAGCGTGCCAACGAAGAGCCCCAGGAAGGTCATCGCGGCGAAGGTCGCCTGGTCGGTGAGGCCCGCGAATCCCCGCGCTCCGGCGCGGAAGATGCCGGCGCGGGTAAGGAGCGGGCCGAGGTAGCCGGTCAGGAACAGGTCGAACATCTCGAAGAAGGCGCCCAGCGAAATCCGGAAGACCAGCCCCCAAAGGTGCCGGGACGCCGGAAGTCGGTCGAGGCGCGCGGTCAGGAGTTCGGCTCTTGGCGTGGACACGGGGTTGACTCAGGTCTTACCGCAAAGCCGGCCCCTGGGAAGCGCGTTTTGCACCTCGTGACAGAATGGGGTCAGGCCCTGAAATCTGTAATTGCGGGTCGATTACAGATTTCAGGGCCTGACCCCGTCCAATTTAGTGCTGACAGGGGCCCGCCGGCTAATGAGCCTCCAGCGGATGCGACTTGATCGGCGGCGCCCGCCAGCAAATTTCGCCGCCGTCTTCCTTGTGGTCCTCGGGCTGTCCGCAGGGCTCAGGGCCCAGGTGACGGAGGTTCCCCAGACGATCGCCCCGGGCCAGTTCCTCGTGCGCGCGGATGCGTTTTCATTCGGGCTGCGGCCGAACACGCCCGCCCCCAACCAGTCCCAGGCCCTCGTCCTGGGCTCGACGCTGCTCGCGACCGGGATCACCCCGGCCCTCGACGTGGAGGTCGGCACGCAGCTCTACCTCAGGGAGACGTACACCTACGGCGGCAAGGACACGACCCAGAGCGGGGTCGGCGACGTCTCGATGCGCCTGAAGTGGGGCTTCTGGAGCGATACCGCGCTCGGGCAGGCGGCGGCCCTCGTCCCCTTTGTCCTGGTTCCCACCAATTCAAGCGTTGAGGGCACCCGTTCCGCATCCGGCGGCGTGATCCTTCCCTGGTCGCTGACGACCTCGTGGGGGCCCACCGTCGGCGCGATGGTCGAGTGGAACGAGCTGCGCAATGCCGCCAACACCGGGTACGACACCGGCCTGTACGCGACCCTTTACTCGGAGATCAACCTGCTTCAGCGCATCGCGATCTACGGCGAGGTGACGGGAAACGGCTCGACCGCGGGCTCGTCGGGCGACACGGGCACCGCCGGCGGCGGCGGGACGCTCAAGCTCACGAAGGACTTCCTCCTCGACTACGAGATCAGCCGCGTGCTCGGCCCGGGCCGCAACGACTGGACCCAGGCCCTCCGGTTTCGCTGGAAGTTGAACTGAGCCTCCCCGCGATGCGCCCTACCCGGATGAAAACCCGTTCGCGAGCCGCCTTCCGCGCCGCGCCGGCCCTCGCCAGCCTGGCGGCGGTTGTCGCACTGGGATGGGCCGGCTGCGAGGCACCCGAGGCCGCGCCCGGTCCCTCCTCCGACCTCGCGCCTCCCCCCGCCCCCGCGAGTCCGCCTGACGCCATGACCGCAGCCGGCCATTTCAAGCGGGGATCCGACCTGCTGAAGGCGGACAGGAATGCCGATGCACTCGCCGAGTTCACCGAGTCGATAAGGCGGGATCCGAACCAGCCGGCGGCGTATGTCAAACGGGGCATGGCCCTCATCGGTCTCGGGGACACGGAGCCGGGCATCCGGGACTTTGGCGATGCCATCAGGCTCGCTCCCAATTCGCCCGATGGATACCTGGCGCGGGGCATCGTGGAGAAGAGTCGCAAGGACTACCCGGCGGCGATCAGGGATTTCAACGAGGTCCTGCGGTTGGAACCCAATTCGGTCCCGGCGCTCTTCAACCTGGGCGAAACCTACCTTCGGGTCGGCGACTACGACCGCTGCATTGCGACGTTCAACAAGGGAATCGCGCTTCGCCCGGGCGACGCCGCCGCCCATGTGGACCGGGGGACCGCCTATTCCTTCCAACATAATCCGCGCATGGCGATCGACGATTTTGGCGAGGCAATTCGAATCAACCCGACGTTCGCACCGGTATACGCCGAGCGGGCCGAAATCCACATGGAAAGGCGCGAATTTGAAACGGCAATCGGCGACCTGGACACCGCGCTCCTGCTCGATCCCGATCTCGCCGTCGCCCGCGAGGACCGGGGCCGTGCCTATGTTGCTCTGGGTCACAACAGCCGGGGGCTCGCCGACCTTGATGAGGCGGTCCGGCTCGATCCCAAAAGCGCCGGGCCACTTATTGCCCGGGGAAACGCCTGCCGAACCATCGGCAAACGCGATGCGGCGATTGCCGACTTCACCGCGGCAATTCGCCTCGATCCGCGGTCGGGTGCGGCCTACATCGACAGGGGCAATACCTTTTCGACCCTGGGAAAAAGCGAACTTGCGCTCGCCGATTTTTCGAAGGCTATCAGCGTCGAGCCGGCAAATCCCCGCGGGTTCGTCGCCCGAGCCCTCGAAGAGGGGACGAACGGCGATATGACAAAGCCCATTGCCGACCTGACCGAGGCGATTCGCTTGAATCCAAAATACCCGAGGATTTACTCATACCGCGGACTGGCCTATTTACGGATCCCCGACTTTGCCAGGGCCTTGACGGATCTCGACGCGGCCATCCAGGCGCAGCCGGGGGTCGCAAGCGACCTCTTCCTTCGGGGCCACGCCAAGGCTAAGCTGGGTCAATTCCGCGGCGCGCTCGCCGACCTTGACGCAGGGCTCCAGCTGAAACCAGACGAGGCGATTGCGCTCAACGAAATTGCCTGGATACGGGCAACCGCGCCCGACGCCACCGTTCGCGACGGCCAAAAGGCCGTCGAGGCGGCAAGCCGGACCTGCGCGATGACAAACTGGAAGGATCCGGGATACATCGACACCCTCGCCGCGGCCTGCGCTGAAGCGGGCCAATTCGACGAGGCGGTGCGGTGGGAGGAAAAATCCATCGAATTCCCGCTGCCGGCTCAGTCCATTGCGGACTCGAGGAAGCGGCTGGACCTCTACCGGAACAGGAAACCCTACCGCGCCCCGGTGTCCGATTGACGACCGGCGGGCCGATTCGGTTTGTACAGCCCCTGAATAGTTCCATGCTGCCCCGGACCATGGAACCGCTTTCAGATTTTCAGACCTTCGCCTGGGCCGTTGCGGGGATCGCGATATGGATCGCGGCGATCTCGCTCAATTTCGCCAGCTGAGGATCGCCGGCAGGCTCACGGTCTCCCCGACCGCCCCGTCGATGAGCCAGACGTCCTCGCCCGCCTTGATCACGCCGCGGGGATCCGCGGAGAGGGTCAGGCTCGCGTCGGTCGCCGCCGACACCGTGGCCAGCGGCCGGTCCGACCGGTCGCAGACGGTGACGCCGCGGTAGGCTCCAAAGATGCGGAGGCCGCTCCGGGTCAGGACGCGGTTCCCGTCGACAGCGGATACCCGCACCAGCCCAACCCGCAGGTCGTCCTTCACCGTAAGCCACAGCCGGTCGCCCTCCCGCACGGCCGCCGTGATGGTCTCCGCAGTGTCCCTGAGGGAATTGGAAATGTGAAGAACCCGCCCCTCCAGGAGCTTCGGGTCCGGGAGCTGCGAGCCGGCGTCCAGCGTCACGCACAGGCGCCCGGCCGGCACGTCCAGCGCGGTGATCCGGCCCGACACGGGGGCCGCCTCAAGCCTCCTGCCGCCGACCTGCAGGAACGTGCCTCCCGCAAAGAAGGCGCGGAGCGGCTGGCCGGACGCCCCGAGTGTCACGACCGCGACCGTCGCGTCGGTCGAAAGCGCCGGCCCCCCGTCGACGGGCACCCGCAGGACGCCCGTCCCGGACTGATGGATGACGATGTCCCTTTCGCCGCCGGTCCGCGTGACGGTGACAGCCGATCCCGGGCCAAAGTCGCCCCGGTGGACCGCCGCGATGAACGGCACCGTTGCAAAGGGTTCCAGCACGGCGTCAAAGGTGCTGGACAGTTCCGCTGCGCCCGGCGCCGCGGCGCGGCGGGCGATCATGAACGTCACCAGTTCGGGAAACTTTACGGGCGACACCCGCGCGTCGGCGAAGATCAGCTCCTGTCCCGGCTGGGGAAGGATCCGGATCCGAATCCGCGCGTTGGGGTCCTTGTCATGGACATACTCGGCGGCAAAGGATTCGGCCCCGGCCGTCAGCCGCCGGACATTGACCAGGTGCTGGAACCCCGAGCCCGCGTAGTTCAGGTAGCTGCCCTTGAAGCCCTTCGCGCCCCGGACCGGGTCGTCGTAGATTTCCCCGACGGCAACGTTCGGGCCGGCCAGCGTGCCGGGCGCGGGAGCGGAAAGAGTTCCGCCCACCAGCGTGAATTTTCCCGTCGGACCGTGAAGGCTGTAGTCGTGCTGGCGCCCCCCCGTGACATCGAAGAAGTCAACGACGTAGCCGCTGTCCCGGCCATCCGCCCGCGGGGGCGCATCGACCATGACCAGGGTCCGCCGGTAAACGCTCGTCTGCGGGTAGGTGCCCGACGCGTCGACGGAAACCGTCCGGGCGAAGGGGCCGTCGGCGAAGAGCAGGAGGCGGCCGGCGGGATTCGCCGGCTGCCGGTGCGCGTCCACCGTGACCGTGTTGTGCGAAATCGACGTCTTCGACCAGGTGAAGATCCCCGGGTTGAACTCGTTCGCCCCGTCCGGGTAGCCCAGCGACGGGGTCATCGCCTGCCCGTTGGCGAAAATGTCGAAGCTGAGCCGGTCGTGGTGGTAGTGCGCGACGTGCAGCCCGTAGAAGACCCCCACCGACCGGTTGTCCGCCGGGTTGTCCAGGAAGGCGTAGCCGTACCCGCTGAAGATGCGCGAGCGCTGGGGGGGGACGACGCGGCCGGACGGGTTCCCGGCTCCCGGATCCAAGGGGGGTGAAAAAAGGTTTTCGTAGACCCGGAAGCTCTTTGCCCCCGACGCCCCGATTCCCTGGAGGAAGGCCGCATAGCGCGGATCGCCGTAAAGCGCGAGTCCCAGCCGGTAGGTCGCCGGATCGTCGGGGATCAGCTGGGCGTAGCGGGTCTTGCTGTCGCCGATTGCCGGGGAGTGGCTGCCGACGGCGATGAAGTCCAGGGGGGCGTCGAACATCCGCCTGAGCCGCGGCATCTCCGAGGAACCGTAGCCGAGCTTCGCGAGGAGATCCGCGGAACGCGCGAAGACGCGCGTCCACACGAAATTGTAGTCCGGGGACTCGTGCGGGTTGCCGTCGCGGTAGACCAGGTTGTAGAACGCGTAGTCCAGGCCGATCCGCAGCATGTGGCCCTCCGGCCGGTGGAGGACCTCCGCGACATAGCGGGCCGTGTCCGCGTGCTGCCGGACGGCGGCCAACTCGAGGAGCGCCGCCTGGTGGGTCCCGTAGTTGCCCCGGATCTTGTCGGCAAAATAGGAGTCGATGGCCTCCTCGAGGTAGTTCGCCTCGATGAATCCGCGGATCTGGACCCCCGTCTGGCCGTAGAACCTCTGGAGCTCCGCATCGGAGTCGATCGTCTCCCAGATGTTGTCGTAGGCCTCGGACAGCTCGGGGACGACGAGGTAGGCCTCCCAGAGGGCGTTCACGATCTTGCCGGTGTACCGGGTCCCCTGCGCGCC
Source organism: uncultured Opitutaceae bacterium (assembly GCA_903891325.1). Lineage (GTDB taxonomy): Bacteria > Verrucomicrobiota > Verrucomicrobiia > Opitutales > Opitutaceae > Palsa-1447. The sequence goes on along the minus strand of CAITEC010000042.1, from coordinate 25,339 downwards.
CATCATCTGGCCGAAGCGCGACTCCTGTTCGTAATTCATGTTTGGATACACCTCCGCCACGCGCCGGAGCAGGACAGCGGCCTTGTGCGCGTAGGCCCGGTCGCCGGTCAGGATGTAGGCCCGGCCCAGGAACTGGATGGCGGTGTTGATCGAGCGGCTGTCCGGGCTCAGGCCCTGCCAGACCAGGTGGTTCGCATGGGCGACAAACCAGTAGCGCTGGCCGTCGGGCGCCACCCAGCCCCAGCCGTCGTCCACGATCTTCCCCTTCAGCGCGCCCTTGTCCCTGAACCCGCTCCGGTAGTAGGCGCCGTAGTCGTTGTCCGGGTAGGTTTCGCCGCCGATCAGGCACTTGACCTTGAAGGGATGCCTCGGGTCGACGATCCACGGATAGGTCGTCCCGCCATTGATCTCGAAGATCTTCTTGCCGTGCACCGGGCAGCCGGCGCTGGTCAGCTCGACCGCGCGGGGCACCTCCGCCGTGGTTACCAGGTCGTGCAGCGACTGGTCGGTCCAGTCCCTCCAGTAGTTTGCCTGCTCAATGATATGGTCGGCGACCGCCTTCGCCTCCGGGTAGCGGGCCAGGTTTGCCCGGGCCGTGGCGATCTCCGCGTCGGTGTGGAGGGTGCGCGAGGTCTTGAGGGGAAACTGCGGCGCGCGCACGCGCGGGGGCAGCATGACCCCGTGCGGGATCTGGGGCTCGACCGGGCCGTCGGGGAACCACAGGTCCCGTGTCGCCATTGCGGACTGTGCCGCCAGCAGCGCGAGGCCGGCGGCGACGGAGAGGGGGAGGATGCGGCCCATCGCCCGTGAGGTGAACGGCCGGCGGCGCGGTTGACCAGAGAAAAACGCCCCAAGGCCCGGCGCCCGTTTTGCTCGCAGGCGGCCCGAAACCCGCTACAACCGCTCCCATCATGAACGCGAAAACAACCGCCCTGATCCTCGTCGGGTACCAGAACGACTATTTCGCGGCCAACGGCATCCTGCGCGGCGTCGTCGAGGAGCCCAACCGGGTCGACAGCGTGCTCGCGAACACCCTGGCGTTCATCCGGGCGCTGGCGCCCACCCCGATGACCATCATCGCCACGCCGATTGTCCTGGAGCCGGACTACCGCGCCCTTTCCAACTCGGTCGGGATCCTGGACAAGATCAAGGCCTCGGGCGCCTTCAAGGCCGGGACCAAGGGCGCCGAGGACATCCCGGAGCTGGCCGCCTTCGGCGACCGGATCACCTACGTCAAGGGAAAGGTCGGGTTCAACGCCTTCTCAAACACCCAGCTCGACGGGGTCATGAAGGAGCGCGGTATCCGCGACGTGCTCGTCGCCGGCATGGTGACCTCCCTTTGCATCGACTCGACCGGGCGGGCGGCCTACGAGCGCGGCTACAGCGTCAAGATCCTGTCGGACTGCACGTCGGCCCGCACCCGCGCCGAGCAGGATTTCTTCTGCCAGAACATCTTTCCCCTCTACGGCGGCGTACTGGACAGCCGGCAGGCGATCGCGGAACTGACCTCGGCAGCGGCGTGATAAAGGACCGCCGTGGATGAGCCCCGGAAGAAGGACGATCCGCTTCTCGCCACCGACCTTCATGTCGAGGCGACCTACCGGCTGACGGAGGCCCTGGTCCAGGCCGAGAACCGGATGCGGCGGCGGATCGAGCTGCTCTCCGAGGTCATCTTTGAGACCGACGCGACCGGGGCGCTGGTGTTCCTGAACCCGGCCTGGGAGAAGGTCGTCGGCCGCCCGGTCGGCGAGAGCCTCGGCAGCCCGGTTTCCCGCTTCGTTCCGCAGGAGGACTGGCCCACCCTGACCGCCGCCATGACCGGCGGGGGGGTCAGCCCGTCCGTCGGCCAGTCCCAGATCCGGCTGATCCGGTCGGACGGCAGGACGGTGTGGGCCGCGATACTGGCGACGCCCATGCCGGATGGCGGCGTGGTCGGAACCCTGCGCGACATCACCGGCGTTCGCCGGTATCAGCGGGAGCTCGAGGCGGCGAAGGAAAGCGCCGAGCGGATGGCCGTGACGGCGCAGGCGGCAAACAGGGCCAAGAGCGAGTTTCTTGCGACGATGAGCCACGAGATCCGGACCCCGCTGAACGGGATCATGGGGATGGCCGAGCTCCTGGTCGACTCCCCGCTCCCGTCCAAGCAGCGCCAGTACGCCGAGATTGTCCACGTGTCCGGGAAGGCCCTGCTCAGCGTCATCAACGACATCCTCGACTACTCGAAGATCGAGGCCGGGATGCTGGCGACCGAGACGCTGCCCTTCGACCTTCACACCGTCCTCGAGCAGGCATCCGAGCTCCTGCGGCCCCGCGCCCTTGAGAAGGGCGTCGGGTTTGGATTGAGCTACGCCGAGGGCATGCCCCGCCGCTTCCTTGGCGACGCGGGGCGGATCCGGCAGGTCATCCTCAACCTGACCGGCAACGCGATCAAGTTCACGGAGAAGGGCCGCGTCTCCGTGGTCGCGTCCTGCGTGGAGCGCGGGAAGGGCGATGCGCTCATCCGGATGGCCGTCGAGGACACCGGGATCGGGATTCCCGACCATCTCCAGTCCCGCCTTTTCGAGAAGTTCTTCCAGGCCGACTCTTCCACGACGCGCCGGTACGGGGGCACCGGGCTCGGGCTGGCCATCTGCAAGCGCCTGGCCGCGCTGATGGGCGGGGACATCGGCGTGGAGAGCAAGGTCGGCCAGGGCTCGACCTTCTGGGTGACGCTGCGCCTCCCGATCGACCCGGCGGAGGCCACGGCCGCGGGCGGCGCCGCGGAGGAATCGGCGCGGGAGGCCGCGGAGGCTGCCCGGTGCCGCGTCCTGCTGGTCGAGGACAATCCCACGAACCAGTTCCTGGCCGAGGAATACCTGCGGCGGATCGGCTGCGCGGTCGTCGTGGCGCGCAACGGCCACGACGCGGTCCGGCTGGCCGCCGGCCGGGACTTCGACGTCATCCTGATGGATTGCCACCTGCCCGGGTTGGACGGCTTCGGGGCCACGGCCCAGATCCGCCGGCAGGAGGCGGGCCGCGGCAGGATCCCGATCGTCGCCCTGACGGCCAACGCGATGCCCGGGGACCGTGAGCGCTGCCTGGCCGCGGGCATGGACGACTACCTGGGCAAGCCGATCTCCCTTCAGGAACTCACCCGTTGCATCAGGCGGGTGACCGGGGAAAAGAGGCCCGTCGGGTGAGCCTGGATCTGCATGAACGGCATCGCCGCTTCTGGCGGCGGGAACAGGCCGGCCAGGTCCTGGTCGGGGAATCGCGCGAGGGATCCTTCTTCCTGAAGCCCTTTCTCGACCTTGGGATCCGGGACGGCCTGCTGCGCCTCGGGGATGTTCCCACGCCGGAGGCGTTCGTCCCGTCCTACTTTGAGCCCACCCTGCGCGGCGACGCCCGGGACGGCGACCTGTACTGGGTGCCCAAGCCGCCCCGCGCCCTTCCCTGGATGGAGGCCATAGCCGGTTGCAGCGTCCACGTCTCCGCGAATTCCCTCTCGATGAAGGCCGTGGCGCCGGAGGCCGTCGGGGACCTTGCCGGCCTTGACCTTGGGGCAAACGGCTGGCTCGGGCTCATGACAGCGTTCACCCGGAACCTGGCCTTCCATTTCGGGGAGCGCTTTCCCATCGGGCAGACGCTGATGCGCGGGCCCTCCGACATGCTGGCCGCGCTCCTCGGACCGGATTTCTACACCGGGCTGCTCGACGATCCCGCCTCGCTCAGGGCAATGGCGGGCCACTGCGCCTCGATTTGGATCAGGGTGCTCGAGGCCCAGTACCGGCACATCCCCCCCTTTCATGGGGGCGTCGTCTCGGGAATGATGGGGTTGTGGGCTCCCGGACCGATAGCGGTCTTCCAGGAGGATGCCGCCGGGTACATATCCGAGCGGATGTACCGCGAGGTCTTCCAGGAGTGCGACCGCGACATCGCCGCGGCATTCCCCTACTCTCTCCTGCACCTGCACTCCGCGGCGCTGCACATCCTGGAGGCCGTGCTGGAGATCGCGCCGCTGACCGCCGTCAACGTCGTCATCGACCCGATCGGTCCACCCTTGCCCGACCTGCTGCCGCGGCTGCGCCGGGTCCAGGAGGCGGGAAAGGCGCTCCACCTGCACGGCGACCTGTCCGCCGGCGACGTGCGGAGCATCGTGGCCGCGCTTTCCCCGGACGGCCTGTGCCTCTCGCTGGTCAGGGGCCCCTGAGGAACCTCACGGCCGCCATCCCTCGATCTCGTCGCGCATGGCGAGGACGTTGCGGATCGGCGTGCCGTGGACGACCGCATTGGAGGGTCCCGCGATGTAATGTGATCCGCCGGACTCCCGCAGGCTCGCCCGGGTTTCGCTGCGGACGTCGGCCTCCGATCCGTTGGAGAGTGTCGACGAGCTCACGTTGCCGAGGATGATGAGGTCCGGGTAGCGCGAGCGGATCGCGCCCACCTCCATCGAGGCCTGCCGGTCGACCTCCCCGTAGGCCCCGATGCCCGTCTCCACGAAGAGCGCGTCCATCAGGCCCCAGATGTTGCCGTCGGTCCGAAAGCAGTAGGTGACCCCCTGCCTGCGGCACTCCGCGGCGATGGCCGCGAGCGGCTTCCCCAGGATCCGGCGGAAGGTGCCGGCCGAGAACATCGGTCCGGAGCGGGAGGCCAGGTCCACGCCCGCGTTGATGAAGCGGTAACCCCGGGCACGCAGCCAGCCCACGTGCTGCGCGGCCAGCGCGGCCCGAAATGCAAAATACTCGCCGAGGAAATCGGGTGCGATGGCGGCGGCCTCGAGCCAGGCCGCGCTCGTCATCGGGATGCCCAGGCCAAGGCCGCCCACGATCGAGGGGAAGTGGGGATCGGCGAGCGCCTTGAAGCGGAGCTGGCTGCCGTAGGCCGCCTCCAGCTCGGCCTCGGTGACCCGCGCGTCGCGCCTCATCTCCGCCTCCAGCGAGGCGATGAGGTCCTCCGGGGTGGCCGGGCTGAGGGTGTCCTCGACAATCCCGTACGACTGCTGGTCGGGAAGGAAGCGCTTCACAAGGTGCGGCCCGCCGGGGTCGCCGAAGAGAAGCGTGTTCTCGTCGAGCAGCCGCGTGGGCCGGCCCGCGCTGCGCCAGGTCTCGCGGACGACGTCAGCGCGCAGGAGCCGGTTCAGCGCGATCGCGTCCTCCTGGTGCCGGGCGACGAAGTCCCCGTGCGCGGCCTCGCCGTCCAGCCACGAGCGCTCCTCCCTGAAGTGCAGGCTGTCCGCCCCGCTGTCCACCGCGCGTCCCAGGAGTTCCGACGCCACCGAGCAGGCGATCGTGGGAAAATAGAACGGCGGCCGGCCCGGTTTCCCATGACCGAGGACTGCGTCGAAGCGCTGGAACGGGGTCATGGTCCCAAGAGCGAAGGATGCCGCGCGGGGGAGTCAAATGCCGAAGAGGTGGGTGAGGTTTGAAATTTGGTTGAACCGCGTTGGCAACGGGACGCATAACGTTTCCATGAATTACCCCCTGGTGCTCGTCCTGGCGGGATCGCTCTTCCTCACTGCGGAAACCCGGGCAGCCCAATTCAAGGCCGTGGCGACCGGGGATTGGACCGTGCCCGCAACCTGGTCGGCGACCGGAACCGCAATTCCCGGGGCGGCCGACGACATCGAGATTCCCGGCGGAATCCAGGTGGCCGTCGATTCCCCCGTCACGATAGGCGCGGGCCGCAGCCTGGTTGTCCGGGGCACCCTCCGCAATTCCGGCCGGATCTCCAATCAGGGCACCCTCACAAACACCGGGACCCTCCTCAATTCACGGGGCGGCCGGATACTCAATTCCGGCACAATCGACAACATCGTCGACTACCCCAGTCGCGGCGGCGCGATCGAGAATGGCGGATTGATCGAGGGCGTGCCGATGGGCGGCTCGGCCCCGACGATCAACAATTACGCCCGGGTCGACAACTTCGTGGCGCCCGCACCGGGCGGGGCGGCGCACGGGACGATCCGGGGCGGGACGCTGAACAACATCAGCGGCTCGGCCACCGGCCACGGCGGAGGGGGCGTCGGCACCGTCACAAACCCGGCCGGCTGCCTGATCGAGAACTGCGCCATCAACAACTCCGGCGGCTATTTCTACAACTGCGACGGCGGCGCCCTGCTGACTGGGCCGGGCGGGACGATCGACAACAGCGGCACGCCCGGTTCGCCCGGCCCGTCCCTCGTCATCGACGGCGGGGAGGTTTTCAACGCCGGCTCGATCGCCATTTCCGGGATGACGATCAAGCTCAATTCGAACCTCAACAACCAAGGCAGCCTCTCCCTGCCCGGGAAGTCGGGCTCGGCAGCCCAGAATTATATCGCCAACTCGGGCTCGATCGAGAACCCGGGGGTGATCGTGGTCGCAAACGAAAACAGCCGGATCGACAACACGGGCACGATCATGAGCACCGGATCGATCCACGGGTTTTCCCCCTCGCAGGTTGCCGGCCGCCCGGCGCCGCGCGGGATCATCTACCCGATCGGGCCGGTCTTTCCCTGACGCGGAGGGCCGCGGGAAGTCCATCGGGCGTTCCCTCACTCCGGCGCCACGTAGTTTCCCGGCCCGCCGTGGCGGATGAAGCGCCGGTAGACGGCTACCGTGGCCACCAGCGAGAGAACGATGAAGACCCACCACCACGCGAAGAGATAGCGGTAGTCCCGATGGAGCAGGTCGAGCATCCACCCGCACGCCGGGCCGGCCACCAGGGTGCCGGCCGAGCTCGCCGTGAGCCGGGCGCTGTTGAACACCGCGAACTTGGGCTTGGGAAACAGGACCGCCGGAAGGGAGGCGCTCGACGTCAGCCAGAACCCCGTCAACGAGCCGCAAACGACCAGCGCGATCCCAAATGTCGGGGCGTCGTGGACGGTGAGGAACGCCACCGCCGTGGCGACGGCCAGCAGCACGAGCGCGGCAAGCGTCATGCGCAGCGGGTGGAATCGGTCAGCAAGCCAGCCGACCGGGTATGCCTGAAGCAGGGAGAGGAGGAGCTGGGCCGCGCCGTACTTTCCCAGGGTCGCCATGCTCATGCCGAGCGACTTCGCGTAGAGAACGTAGAAAGAGTTGAGCGCCACCGAGGCCATTCCCACGAGCGCGTACGAGAGGAAGACCCAGCGGTAGTAGGGGACCGAGAAGCAGTCCCTGCAGTAGGTTCTCGCGCCGGCGAGAAAGCGGCCCAACGGCGGCGCGAGGGGTCCGGCCGGGGGAGGAGGCGGGTAGCTCCCCTCCTTCACCTTGAGGCACATCACGGTGAACCCGACGCAGTAGATCATCCCGATGCCCAGGAACACCCCGACCGTGTGCGCCTCGACCCGGCCGAACATGTCGTAGAAGAAGATCATCCCGGCCCCGAGGGAAACGATGCGGAATAGCGCAAAGAAGCGCCCGATCACCTCGCGCGGGACCACGTCGGTGATGAGGCTCAGGAAGACCGAGTTGCAGACGCTCGTGCACACCTCGAAGAGCGCCCACGAGGCGGTGAGGGCCAGGAGCTCGCTCCGGTTCTCCCCGGGCGACCAGCCGCCGAGCAGCCGGTGGACAAACCGCCCGATCTGCGGGCTGAACGCGAGCCCCGCCATCGCCAGGAACGTGACCGGTATCTGCGGGATGAGGAAGGGAATCCGCCGGCCCCGGGGACCCCGGTGGCGGTCGCTCCGGTACCCGACGATCGGCACGACGGCGAAGCCGATCGCCGCCGGCACGCTCACCAGCAGCGTCCCGACGAGCAGGTTCGACGCGTTGAGCCGGTGAAGAAGCAGCTGCATCGCCGGGGTCACCGATCGCTCCTTCAGGAAGAAGGAAAAGTCGCCCCACAGCAGCCAGAAGAAGAGGCCGGCCAGCGCGCCCGACGTATAGGTGAGCGAACCGGCGCGCCAGCGCCCGCGGGCCGGCTCCTCAATTCCGTCTGCCTTGTGGGTCACTAGAAGGGACTAAGACGGACGACGCGGCGTTGTGGGCTATCCCCGTCGCCGATTTTCAAAATAAACCCCGGCCCGGTCAAATTGTGGTCGACAGTCCCGGCCTTCGGGTAAATCCATCCCCTGTCGCCGCACGCGCCATGCAGAGCTCAGAACAATCGCGCTGGTTCGCCGAGGAGGTAAAGCCGCACGAGTCATCGCTGCGGGCCCACCTCCGCAATGTGTTCCCGACGCTGCCGGACATCGACGACCTGGTGCAGGAGGCGTACGTCCGGCTGATTCGCGCCCGGGAGACCGGACGCGTGACCTACATCAAGGCCTACCTCTTCACGACGGCCCGGAACGTGGCGATGGACATCTTCCGCCGCCGGAAGGTCGTCTCGATCGAGTCCATCGCCGACCCAGCCCGGCTTTCCGCCGCCGAGGAGGGGCCCGGCGTGGCCGAGGCCGTCTCCCGCCAGCAGGAGCTCGACCTTCTCGCCGAGTCCATCCGCTCGCTGCCCGAACGCTGCCGGCAAGTCCTCACCCTGCGCCTCCTCTACGGGCTCTCGCAGAAGGAGATCGCGGTGGAACTCAACATCTCGCCCCACACCGTCAAGGCCCAGCTCGCCAAGGGCATGCGCCGCTGCACGGATTATTTCGCCGCCCGCGGCCTCACGCATGCTCGCGTCCGCCCGACGGGGACCTGCAAAGAATGAAAGAAAATCCCTCCCATTATTCGGGCCGCGACGAGGCCATCGAATCGACAGCGGCCGCCTGGCTCGCCGAGCGTGACGACGGCCTCACGCCCGAGGCGGCCGCGCAGTTTGCGCGCTGGCGCCGGGAGAACCCCCGCCACGAGGCCGCGGTCCGCGCCCTCGAGGGCACCTGGACCGCGCTGCAGGAGCTGAAGAGTTTCCGCCCGGAGGCCCAGAAGCACCCCGATCGCGACCTGCTCGCGCGCCCGTCCCCCGGCCGGAGGCTTCACTTCCCCTCCCTGGCGGCGACCGCCGCGCTCGCCGCCTCGCTCGCGCTGGCGGCCGCCTGGTGGTTTCTCGGCCCCGCGTCGCCGGGCGCCGCGAAGGAGGCGGCCGATTCGACCTACACGACGGCCGAGAACGGTTACACCCACGCCGAGCTCCCCGACGGGTCCGTGCTCGAGCTGAACGGCGGCAGCGAGGCCCGCGTCCATTACACCGCCGAGGAGCGCCGGGTGAAGCTCGTGCGCGGCGAGGGCTTTTTCACGGTCGCCAAGAACAAGGCCCGGCCCTTCTGGGTCGAGGCCGGTCCGGTCTCGGTGCGCGCGGTCGGGACCGCGTTCAGCGTGTCCCTGCGCCCGTCCGGCGTGGAGGTGCTCGTGTCCGAGGGCCGGGTCCAGGTTGACCGCGCAAGGCCCCAGACCGCCGCCGCGACGCTCGCCCTGCCCGAGTCCGTGGCGGACGTTTCCGCGAGCCAGAGGGCGCTCATACCGCTGGGGAGCGCTGCCGTCGGCCCGGTCGTCGAGCGCGTCAGCGTCTCCCTGATGAAGGAGGAGCTAGCATGGAAGGGCCTGCGGCTGAAGTTCGAGAACACGCCCCTGGCCGACGTCGTCGCCCAGTTCAACCGGTGCAACCAGGTGCAGCTTGAGCTGGGCGATCCGGATCTCGGCTCGCGGCTGGTCGGCGGAAGCTTCGGCGCGGACAACGTCGAGGCCTTCGTCCGCCTCCTCGGCGATGGCAACGGGATTGTTGCCGAGCGCAGGGACGCGGGCCACATCGTGCTTCGCCGGGTACCCTGACCCGGAGGGCGGCCGCCCCGCGGCGCCGCCCCATTTTTTTTTGCGGCGCAGTAGCCCATGCCGCCCTTCCACCCGTCTCATTAGGCTGAAACAGCGTCGCACGTTCTTCGCCAAACCTTAACAAGCCTATGACAAACAACTCAAGGCCCGCCGGCGGCTCACAGTGCCGGTGCCGCAGTCTTGTCTTCCGGGTGGCAGCGGCCGCCCTTTTTGCCACCACGATCATCGCGATCGCGCCCGCCGCCGTCCTGGCGGAGGAATCCACCGCCCCGCTGAAGACCTTCGACCTGCCCGGGGGCGACGCGGTCGCGACGCTCCGGCAATTCACCGTCCAGTCCGGCGTGCAGCTGGTCTACCTCGAGGACAGCGTGCGCGGCGCGGTGACCAAGCCGGTGAAGGGGATGATGACGGCCCGGGAGGCGCTCACCATCATGTTTGCGGGGACCAGCCTGGAGATCGCCGAGGACGCCCGGACGGGGGCCCTGACGGTCCACCGGAAGGACGCGCCAAAGCTCTCCTACTCCGCCCCGGGGGCGTCGAGCGACATCATCAAGCTGAACCCCTTCGAGGTGTCCTCCACCTCGTACAACGGCTACGCCGCGTCGCAGACGGTGTCCGGTTCCAAGATCGCCACCCGGCTGATCGACAGCATCGAGACGATCAACGTCGTGACGCAGGACATGATCAACGACCTGGGTTACCAGGATCCCAACGACTTCCTACCCGCGAGCACCGCGGCCGTGAGCAACTATGCGATCTCATCCGCCAACCAGGGCGTCTATATCCGGGGCTTCCGGGCCCAGAACTGGTCCGTGGACGGGGCCACCGAGGCCTCGTTTGCCCAGTTGGACAATTTCAATTTCAATTCCTTCGAGATCGTCAAGGGTCCCTCGGCCCTGCTGTTCGGGCCGTTCGGCGCCTTCGGCGGCTACGTCAACATGGTCCCCAAGTACGCCGGGCAGGACGGCGAGGTCAACCAGGTCCAGTTCACGGTCGGCACCAACGACTACACCTCGGAACTGATCGATGTCGGCGCGGCCCTGACCACCGACGGGGTCGTCCAGGGCCGCCTGGTCGGGGGCGAGTACGACGCCCACCGCGCCGGGAAACCGGGTGACTTCACGCACAACCACACGATCGCGCCGTCGATCACGATCAACATCAGCAAGAAGACGCAGCTCAAGTTCCGGCTCGACCTGGAGTCCTCGCACGTCCGCAACAGCGAGGACGCCGAGAACGCCGCGGGGGTTGTCCTGCGCAATTTCACCGACGACGGCCCGGAGGGGCTGCAGCCGGACCTTGGCGTCGAGGACCGCTCGACGGAGACCCAGACCGTCCTCACCAGCCAGCTCACCGACGACTGGAGCTTCAAGCTGAACTTCATGACCGACGCCGAGCTGTACGTGGACGACCAGGTGCTCCTCGCCCAGGATGCGGCCACCGGGCTCGTCGGATCCAACCAGTATCCCCAGGAAACCTACCAGTACCAGAAGCTCAGGGAGAAGATCTCCTACCACAGCTGGTACGGCGGCGCCGCCACCAACTGGAAGGTGCCGGAGATCGGCCACGGCTTCAGCAACGACGCCACGGTGAGCGGAGACATGTACGAGTACAGCGACAACTACATCTTCTACGCCAATTCGCAGACCGCGACCATGTACCCCCAGTACAATGTCGCTCCCTACACCACCTTCGACCCCTCCAATCCCAACTATTCGTCGATCGCCAACATGAGCCTGCTGATCCCCCAGATGAGCGAGCCCTACGCGACCGAATGGCTCGGGGGCATCGACGGCCTGGACACCTTCGGGGCGTTCAACAAGAAGCTGCAGCTCGTCCTGGGCACCCGGTACAACTACGACAGCCGCTACAGCTACAACACGACCCGCTCCACGCCGACGGCACCGCTGGCGGGGACCCCCTCCACGGACGTGATCGAGGAGCTGTGGCTCAACCGCTACGGCCTGGTCTTCCAGCCGATCCCCGAGGTGTCGCTCTACTATGGGCACGACGAGGGCTACATCTCCGTGGGCGTCGGCTACACCTTCCAGGGGGCGCTCATCCAGCCCCAGGCCGGCAAGGAGAACGAGGTGGGCATCAAGACCGACATGTTCCACGCCCTCGGTGGCGAGTGGTCCAGCCAGCTCTCGTACTTCATGCTCAACGTCACCAACATCAACATCGCCGACCCGGCCCACCAGGGCTACTATCTGGAGGAGGCCGCGGAAAAGAACGACGGCTTTGATGCGCAGATCACCTACCAGGGCGACAAGCTGTCGGGCACGATCGGCTATTACGACGCAAACGGCCCCTACAACCCGATCACCGGCATCCGCGTGCCCTACTCCCCCAAGACGACCTTCGTGTCGCTGCTCAAGTACAACATCACGCCGGCGATCGCCTTCGGCGGCAACTGGCGCTGGCAGGGCAACTCGCTGGACGGATTTTCCAACCGGGTCCTCGCCCCCTACGACACGCTGGGCCTGTTCGCCACCTACACGAAGAACCTGAGCAAGGGGAAGATGATCTGGCGCCTCGGCATGAGCAACGTGACGAACGCAACGGCGGCCTACATGATGGTCAGCCCTGAGCGGGTCTTCACCGAGGACGGCCGGGAGACCAAGCTCTCGCTCAGCTACGTCTGGTAGCCGCCCGCCGGGGCGCCGCGGTCCCCGCGCCCCTTCAGTCGCGTTCCCCCATGAAGATCCTGGTGGCGGTCAGGAGCCTCGGCCCGGGCCAGAAGGCGCGCCTCGGCCAGGCCCTGCCCGGCCAGGAATTCACCTTTGCCGACACGCTGGACTCGGATGAGGAGCGCCGCGCGGCGGTTGCCGGGGCTGAGGTCGTCTTCGGCAACGTGCCCGCGCCGTGGCTCTCCCGGGCCGCCGGCCTGCGCTGGGTGCAGCTCGACTCGGCGGGCGCGGACGCCTATCTCGGCCTGAACCTGGGCCGTGTCCACCCGGTCCCGCTCTCGAACCTGGGCGACTTCTACGGCCGGGCCGTCAGCGAGGCCGCCCTGGCGGGAATCCTGGCCTTCCACCGGCGGCTGCCGCTCCTCCTCGCCGCCCAGCGCGAGCGGCGATGGATCAAGTCGGAGGTGGAGCCCTCGATCGGCCGTCTCCACGGGGCGCGGGTGGTGATCCTGGGGGCCGGGTCGATCGGGGGAAGGCTGGCGAGGCTGCTGGCCGCATTTGAGTGCCTGGTCGTGTGTTTCGCGCGCCGTTCGCCGGCAGCCCGGTTGCGCACAACCGACCAGCTCGACGCCGCGCTTCCCGCCGCCGATATCCTGATCAACACGCTTCCCCACTCCCCCGAGACAACCCTTATCATCGACCGCAGGCGGCTGGGCCTGCTCCCCCCCACGGCGCTCGTGGTCAACGTGGGCCGCGGCTCGGCCCTCGACGAGGCGGCGCTCCTTTCCGCGCTCGACGGGGGAAAGCTTGCCGGCGCCGTGCTGGACGTGACGGCGATCGAGCCCGTCCCCGCCGATAGCCCGCTGTGGACCCATCCCTCCGTCATCCTCATGCAGCACACCGGAGGCCGGTTTCCCGGCGAGGCCGATGCGAAGATCGACGTGTTCATCGCCAATTTCAGGCGCTTCGTCCAGGGATACGCGCTGGAGAACCTGGTTCCAACCGCGACGGGAGACGCGCCTGGGCCGTGAGCCGTCCCGAAGGCGCCGGAAAATTCCACATCGTGCCGCGGGAGCGGCACGATGCATTGATCGCAGCCGTCTACCGCCGGCGCGGCTTCACCGCCCATGAGGCCCTTGCCGCCGCCGAGATGGCGGGCGAGGCGTCCTGGCACGGCGTGCGCACCCACAACGGAATCAAGGCCCTGCACATCGAGGAGCGGTGCCGCGCCGGAGGAGGGGGCGCCGTGCCGGGCGCCACGGTCCGGCGCATCCCCGGCCGCTTTGCAGCCTCGGAGACCTGGGACGCGGGGCGCAAGCTGGGCCAGCCCGTGGCGCGCGAGGCGATGGAGACCTGCATGCGGCTCGCCGACCGCCACGGGATCGGGCAGGTGAGCGTGGACAACGCGTTCCACTACCTTTGGGGGGGCGGCTGCGTGCTCCCGGCCGCCCGCCGCGGCTATATCGCCTACACGACCTGCACGGCGGGAATGGCCGAGGTCGTGCCCTTTGGCGGCCGCACGGCCACCCTCGGCACCAATCCCCACAGCTGGGCGTTTCCGACCCAGGAAACCCTTGGATTTCCCGTGCTGGTCGACTGGGCCACCTCGGTCATCGCCATGGGCCGGATCGAGCAGTGCCGCCGCGAGGGGCTCAAGCTGCCCGCCGGCGCGGCGGTCGACACCGAGGGCCGCCCCACGGTCGAGCCTGGAAAGGCAGCGGCCCTCCTGCCCTTCGGTGCGCACAAGGGATACGGGCTCGGGCTGGTCTGCGAGCTGATGGCCGGGTACATTGGCGGCTCGCTCCCCACGCTTCGCAACCGCGGCCCGGTTGCCGGCGAGAAGCACACGGTGTCGCTCTATTTCCAGGCGATCCACCCCGACGCGCTGGCCGGCGGCCGATTCGCGCTCGGCCGCTCCCAGGCGGACAATGTTCGGGCCGTGCTTGCCGACGTCCTGGGCCACGGCAACGAGGGCTGCCTGTTGCCCGGCCAGATTGAGGCCGAAGCGGCCCGCGAATCAAAGGCCCGGGGTGGCCTGCTCTTCACCACCGCGGAGATGGGGGAACTGGCGAACCTTGCCCGCGAGGCGGGCATGCCCATGATCGATCCGGTCTCGCTCGATCCCGCCGCCACGGCTCATTGACCCCTTCCCCATGAAGTTCGCGCACACAATCATCTGCCTTCTTTGCGTTTCGCTGGCGTCCGCCGCCGAGCCGGTCGTCCGCGACCTCGGCGTGCCGGTGAAGTCGGTGAGCTGGGTGCGGCTGCACCCCGGCCGGGCGCCCGACACCGGGCCGTCGATGAGCACCCCCGGCGAGCTGGTGATCGAGTACGACTACGACGGCCACGGGCCCAACGGCCGCGCCTCCCTCCTCGCCTCGATGGGGCAGAACAATGGCGGGCTCTTCGTCCTGGACATCGACCTTGCCACCGGTCACTGCCGCCAGTTCAACGCCCCGGCGGCCGCCCAGCAGTACCCCACCGACTCGTTCCGCAGCCCCCGCAGCGGCGCGCTCTACGTGGGCACCGCCTACGACGGACACCTGCTGCGCTACGATCCGGCCCATCCCGGGCGCAGGCTCGAGGACCTCGGACCGATCGACGCGGGCCACGCCACTTTTCCGACCGGCCTGGACGAGGACCGGGACGGCTGCATCTGGATCGGCTCCTATCCGGACAGCACGCTCACGCGCTTCAATCCGGGGACCGGCCAGTTCACCCATTTCGGCTCGATGGATCCCGTCGACCATTACATCTGCCCCCTGTGCGGCGCGGACGGGACGGTCGCGGCGGTCGCGATCAATGTGCACCCGCACCTGGTTGTCCTCGACCCGGCGACCGGAGCGCACCGGGCGGTCGGCCCCCTCATCAACGACGAGGACAAGTCCCAGTACCTCCAGTTCTTCAAGGGGGTGGACGGGCTGCTCTACCTCGACACCCACCTTGGGAAATTCCGAGTCCACGGCATGGCGCTCGAGCCGGTCGGCTATCTCCCCGCGCAGATGCCCGGCGTGGATGCCACCTACCGCCACGCCTACCAGGAGATGCCGACCCTGCCCGGAGGCCTTATCCCGGCCTGGTCCGACGGCGAGGACGGCGAGGGCATGTTCAGGAAGATCATTCTCACCTCCGCCCGGCCGGTGATCCCCCCGCGGACCCTGACGCTGGACTGGCGGGGCGAGGGCTCGAACATCTTCATGATCCACCGGGGGCCCGACGGGATGATCTACGGATCGAGTTTCCTGCCCGAGCATATGTTTCGCTGCGCGCCGGACGGAAGCGGAATGACGGACCTGGGCCGCTGCAGCGGCTCCCTCGGCGAGGCGTACACGATGGGAAACTTCAGCAGCGGCACCATGGCGATCGCCTCCTATGTCAACGCGAGGATCTCCATCTACGACCCGCGCCGCCCGTATCATTATGGCGCGACGGCCGCCGACAATCCGCGGGACTGGGGCAGCCTCGACAAGGTCGGGCTCCGCCCCATAGCGATGGCCATCGTGCCCGCCACAAGCGGGCCCGACGGCCGCACGGCGCCGGAGCGCATGTGGATCGGATCCCTTCCCTACTACGGCACCTGGGGCGGGACGCTCGCCTGGCTCGATCCGGCGACAGGCCGGTCGGCCAGCCATCGCAACCTCGTCCCGGACTGCTCGCCCATGTCGATGCTCTGGATGCCCGGAACGGGCCGTTTGCTCGTGGGCATGAGCGTGCAGGCCGGGACGGGGGCCTCGCCGAGGGCCAAGTGGGGGTCGTTTGTGATCTGGGACCCGGTCGGCGACAGGCCGCTCTACACCGGGGACTTCGGGATCAAGAACCTCCCCGACGTGCTCGCCCTGGCGCCGGCCGGCGACGGCCGCGTGTACGCGCTGCTCGGGCACACGAGCGACACCGCGAAGGCGCTCGGGCCCGCAGTCGCCGGTCCGATGCGACTGGCGCTCGTCGACCCGGCGGCCCGCCGGGCGGTCTGCGAGTCCCCGCTTTCCCCCGAGCTCGGCGACATGCCCGAGCACGACTGCCAGGGCTGCCTGTTTCGCGGTCCCGACGGGGTCTACGGCATGACAGCGCACACGCTGTACCGGGTGATTCCCGGCACCTGCCGCACGCAGGTCGTCTGGCGGGCGCCCGCCGGCGACTCGCTTGACAAGCCCGGCCCCTGGATCGGCCGCACCTTCTATTTTGCGACCGGCTGGCGGCTGCGCTCCCTCACCCTCCCCTGAAAGGCCGTCTCCCGGCCCTCTATCCCATGAAAATCCCGACCTTTGCCATCCTCGCCATCGCGACGCTTCTCGCGGCAACGTCCGCCGCCGCGGCCGACAGCGGGCCCTCCCCGGAGTCGCTGCGCAAGTTCGAATCCCAGCGCTTCGGCATGTTCATCCACTGGGGCCCCGTGTCACTGACCGGTTACGAACTGGGCTGGTCGCGCGGCAACCAGACCCCCGCGGCTGAGTACGACCAGCTCTACCACCGGTTCAATCCCGTCCGTTTCGACGCGGACCAGTGGGTGCGGATCGCGAAGGACGCGGGCATGCGCTACGTCGTCCTGACCGCCAAGCACATGGACGGGTTCTGCCTGTGGGACACGCACCAGACCGACTACAACATCATGAATTCGGCCTTCAAGCGGGACATCGTCGCGGAGATGTCCCGCGCCTGCGCCCGCGGCGGCATGGATTTCGGCGCGTACTACTGCATCGCCGATTGGTACAGTCCCTGGTACCCGTTCTTCGGGCCGTACAAGGGGCCGACGCAGACGCCCCGCAAGCCGACGACCGACCCGGAGCGCTACAACCTGTACGTGATGAAGCAGGTGGCGGAGCTGATCGGCAACTACGGCCCCCTCGAGTGCCTGTGGTTCGACTCGATGACCGGCGGTGATTCGGAGGAGCGGGGCCGGAGGCTGGTGAGCTTTGCGCGGGCGATGCAGCCGAACATCCTGATCAATAACCGCTCGGGGGTGCCGGGCGACTATGTCACCCCGGAGGAGCGGATCGGCCGCTACCGCGACGACCGGCCCTGGGAGAGCTGCATGATGATCGGCACCCAGTGGTCGTGGAAGCCCAACGACGCGCTCAAGAGCTTTCCCCAGCTCCTGCGCGCCCTGGTCTATTGCTCCGGCGGCGATGGGAACCTTCTCCTGGACGTGGGGCCGAGGGCGGACGGGACGATCGAGCCCCGGACTGTCGCGCGCCTCCGGGAAATCGGCGACTGGCTGGGCCGCTACGGCGAAAGCATCTACGACACCCGCGGGGGCCCGTACAAGCCCACCTCCTACCTCGCGAGCACGCGGCGCGGCAACTTTGTCTACCTGCACATCATCCGCTGGTTCGACGGGCCGCTGGTGGTCCCCGCCCTCCCCGGCAGGATCGTGGCGGCCACCCTGCTGACCGGCGGAACCGTCCGCGCCTCGCAGGCGGACGGAGCGCTCACGGTGGACGTCGCGCCGGCGGACCGGCAGCGGATCGACACCCTGGTGCGCCTGGAGATGGACCGGCCCGCAGCCACCTTCGCCCCGATCGCCCTGCCCAGGGAAGTTACCATCACCGCCTCGGCCACTATGGCCCCGGAGGCCCAGCATTCACCGGCCTTTGCCGCGGACAACGACCCGGAGACCGAGTGGTCGGCCCCGGAGGGCCAGACTACCGGGAGCCTCGAGCTGAACTTCGTTCATCCCCGCACGATCCGGGCGATCAAGCTGGAGGAGAAGGCCCGGCCCCACCTCATGCAGTCCTTTGACATCGCGCGGTGGGACCAGGGCAAGTGGGTGACCCTTGCCGCAAAGACCGTGCCGGTGAAAAGCGTCGGGCCGGACTACTCGGTGGATTTTCCGCCGGTAACAATCCAGCGGCTGCGCGTCAGGATCCTCAAGTCGAAGGGAACGGCGGCCCTGACCGAGGTGGTGATCACCGACGTGGATCCGTGAGGGGACCGGGTGAACGGCTGACCGCAATCCGGGAGTCGCCGCCGATCAATCCTCCTCGTTCGTCGGCTGGGCGCGCAGCATGGACTCCTCGTGGTCGAGGAGCTGCTGCAGCGGGCGGTGGACCTCGTCGGCGATCACATTGCGGCGCCAAAGGGCGTCGACGGCGTGCCGCTCGGCCTCGAGCGCGGCCAGCCGGTAGCGGTGCTCCGCCGCCCGCCGGCGACGGGCCGTGGTGCGGGTCTCTCCCTCCGCGCCCAGCGTGGACAGGCGCTGCTCGTACTCCGCGATCACGTAGCCCAGCGCGGCGTGGTGCTCCGGAGAGGTGGTCGCCGACTCAAGGGCGCGCAGCGCGGCCAGGCCCGCCTCGACCGCCGCAGTCCGCGCGACCCGCTCCTCCTTCCGGTAAAGGCCGTCCTCCTGCAGGCCGAGCCGGCAGACGAGCCACTCAAGCGTCGTCCCCTGAACCAGCAGCGAGGCCACGATGACCCCGAAGGCCAGGAAGATCACCAGGTCGCGATAGGGAAACGCCGCGCCGCCCGGGAGCAGGAGCGGGATCGAGAGCGCCGCCGCGAGCGTGACCGCGCCCCGCAGCCCCGCCCACCCGCCGACCAGCAGGGCCTGCCAGCTCGGGCGCGTCTCGGTCGCGCGCACCCGGGCCGACAGGACGAAGGGCAGGTAGGCCGCCGGGAAAAACCAGGCGATCCGCGCCAGCGCGGCGACCCCCGCGACCGCCGCGGTGAGGCCGACCAGGTGCAGCAGGGAGTAGCTGCCGTTGACGGCGGCGAACAGCCGCGGGAACTGCAGGCCGAGGAGCACAAAGGCCAGCCCGTTGAGCCAGAAAAGCACGGTGGACCAGACCGTCCACACCGTCTGCCGCGTCTGCACGTCCGTGCGGACGGGATCCCGCCATCCCGAATGCAATCCGGCCGCCACGACCGCGAGAACCCCCGACACCTGGAGCCGCTCGGCCGCCAGGAAGGCCGCGTAGGGGGTCAGGAGGGAGAGCGTGATCTCGATCAGCGGATCGGACCCGTGCACATGCCGGAGCAGGTCCCTCAGCCGGCCGACCGCGTAACTCACGGCAAAGCCCAGGATGAGGCCCCCGATCGCGATGAAGGCGAAACTGAGCGCCGCGGCCCGGAGCGAAAACGTGCCGGCGACAAGCGCGGCCAGCGCGAACTTGAACGCCACAAGCCCGGTCGCGTCGTTCATCAGGCTCTCCCCGTTCAGGACGGTCGTCAGGCGAACCGGCACCTTCAGCCGTTCGGTGATGGCGTTGACGGCGACGGCATCGGTCGGCGACACGACCGCCCCCAGGGCGAAGGCCATCGAGAGCGGCAGGCCGGGGACGAGCCAGTGGGCGACCAGGCCGACCACCAGGGTGGTGAACACGACCAGGCCGCTGGCCAGGAGCACGATGGGCCGCTTCGCCTTGGCAAATTCGCGCAGCGGCATGAGCCAGCCGTCGGCAAAAAGCAGCGGCGGGAGGAAGCAGAGGAAGAAGAAGCCCGGGTCCAGCGCCGCATCGGGGAGGAAGTGCGCCACCGCGAAGCCGATTCCGCCCAGCACATAGGTGATGGGCCGCGGCCAGGGCAGCCAGCGGGAGACAACGGCCAACCCCGTTGTCAGAAGCAGCAGCGCAAGTGCCTGTTCAAAGTCGGCCATGGCGGGATTGCAGGTTGTGTATTCGAATCCGGATCACCTCCGCCAGTCATAAAACGGGCCTCGGTGCAGGACGGGCGCAGAAACGGCGATGATCCCGAGCCATGCCAATGACCGGAGCCCGCTCCAGGCCGTGGCCGTCGCCTCGACCCACAACTGCCTCGCCGGCTGCTGCGTCCCGGCTCCCCGGGCGTAAGGGCTCCAGCCAAAGTCGCCGCGCATGCCTCCCGGGTCAGCCCGGTGGCATGCGCGATTGTTTCTGGCACCCTTGGCAATCGACGGGGCGCATCCGGGCGATCACCGGGGCTTGCATGAACGGCGGCCAGGTTCTCAATTCTTCGCGCGATGCCCGATCGTCCATCCGGCGAAGGCGGTCCGAGCCAGGAATCTCAAACCGCGAAGCCAACAAGCCCCATGACCCGCCGCGAGCGGCTCATGGCGACCCTCCGTGGCCGGCCGGTGGACCGGCCGGCGGTCAATTTCTACGAGGTCGGCGGGTTCGAGGTGGATCAGGGCGATCCAGATCCCTTCAATATTTTTAGCGACCCGTCCTGGGGACCCCTGCTCGCCCTGGCCGAGGAACGGACGGACCTGATCCGGTTCGGATCCCTCGAAATCCGGCGGCCCGGCGACCCGGCCGCGGTGACGGTCTCGGAAGGCCCGGGCGGCTCCCGCGTGACGCGGACGGTCCTCCGGGCCGGAGGACGCACACTCACCTCGGTCACCCGCCGGGATCGGGAGGTGAACACGATCTGGACCCTGGAGCACCTCCTCAAGGATGTCGCCGACCTCAGGGCCTATCTGGATATTCCCGACGACTGCCTCGCCGAGGAGGTCGACGTGTCGGCCATGCAGGCGCAGGACGCCCGGCTCGGGGACCGGGGAATTGTGATGGTGGACAGCCCGGATCCCCTCTGCCTGGCCGCGGCGCTCTTCTCGATGGAGGACTACGTCGTGGTGGCATTCTCCGAGCAGGTCCTCTTCCACCGGCTTCTGGAAAAGATGGCCCGCGTGCTCCACCAGCGGACCGAGACTGTTGCAAAAGCCTTCCCCGGTCATCTTTGGCGCGTGTACGGACCCGAGTACGCGTCCGAGCCCTTTCTCCCCAACCAGCTCTTCGAGGAATATGTGGTGCGCTACACGGGCCCCATGATCGGGATGATCCAGCGGCAGGGCGGCTTCGCCCGCCTCCACTGCCATGGGCGCATCCGCCGGCTGCTTCCGCACTTCGTGCGCATGGGGGTGACGGCCACCGACCCGATCGAGCCCCCGCCGCAGGGCGACATCGGGCTCGCGGAGGTGCGGCGCGACTACGGCAGGGACCTTGTCCTCTTCGGAAACCTCGAGGTGAGCGACATTGAGAACCTCCGACCAGCGGATTTCGAGAAAGTGGTGGCCCAGTCCCTGACTGACGGGACCGCCGGCGATGGGCGCGGTTTCGTCCTGATGCCGTCGGCAGGTCCCTACGGCCGGACGATCACCCGCGACACGCTCGCCAACTATGAGACGATGGTGAGGCTCGCGGTTGGGTGGAACGGGGCCAGGCCCTGAAATCGGTAATTTCGATCACTTCAACGCGGACAATTACAGATCTCAGAGCCTGACCCCGTCGGATTGGATCGGTTCGCGCAGGGAAGGTCGGCGGATGCGGGAAGCAGGACGTGGAAGCTCGTTCCTTTCCCGACCTCCGACTCCACCCGCAGGAAGCCTCCGTGCCTCTTGATGACCGAGTAGCAGGTCGCAAGGCCCAGGCCGGTGCCCTTCTGCTTGGTCGTGAAGAAGGGCTCGAAGATCCTCGCCAGGTTCTCCGGCGGAATCCCGATACCGGTGTCCGCCAGGACTACCCGGATCCAGCGGCCCGCCCGCGGCGGCAAAGGGGCGTCAGAGGGCGGGGTGTGGTTGTCGACCCTCACCGTCAGCGTCCCGCCGGCGGGCATGGCCTGGACCGCGTTGAGGGCCAGGTTGTTGAAGACCTGGACCAGTTGGGCCTCGTCCGCCTCGACCGACCACAGCCCGGAGGGGGTGCCGTAGTCCAGACGGACAATCGAGTTCTGCACGGCAAAGTTGACCGACTCCCGAAGGACGGGCTCCAGCTCAAGGCGGGCCTTTTTCGGGGTGTCGCCCTTGGCAAACTGCGTGAGCTGCCGGGCGACCTCGCTGGCCCTCACGGCCGCCCGCTCCGCGTTGCCCAGGTAGTCGCGCCCCTTTTCGGAAATGTCCGGATCCACCTGAGCGAGGGACATATTGCCCATGATGACCGTGAGCAGATTGTTGAAGTCGTGGGCAATGCCCCCGGCCATCATGCCGAGCGATTCAAGCTTTCCCGCCCTGGCCTCCTCGTCCGCCCGAAGCCGCTCCCGGGTTACGTCGCGGAACACACCGAAGATTCCCACCGGTGTCCCCGTCTCGTCACGGATGATGTCGGCGCGGACATAGGCAGGAATGCGCCGTCCGTCCTTGGTGAGGATGTCCGTCTCCCCCACCCAGGAGCGCCCCGCGCTGATAGAGCGGTGGATCTCGCCGCCAACCTCCTTGTCGGCGAACAGGACGCCCTTTTCCGGCACGGCATTGAGTTCCTCGACCGTGTAGCCGAAGAGGGCGACATGCGCCGCATTGTGGTAAAGCGAATGGCCCTCGAAGTCCCCGATCCCGATCGCGTCGGTTGCGCTCTCAATCGCCTGGCCCACCCGCGTCAGCTTGATGCCGGCGGCCCTGAGCGCCTCATTTGCGCTGTTCCGCTCCCCGATCAGCTTGAGATGCCTCCGGCTGACCGCGAAGAACGCGGCCAATGCCGCGACGGCAATCGCCCAAGGGAGGATCTGAAGGTAAATGTTCACCGGAACTCCGGGCGGCCCGGCGTCCGGTCGGGCACCGCCCCGCCGGAGGTGATACGCACGAGCATCCGCTTTGGTTTGGTCCAAAGTTCGATTGCCAATGGCACCCAATAGCTATCGGTGCAACCGGCCGTGGGTTAAGGTCGGGGTTTGGGGATTCGAACGGAGTGCGGGGTCATGTCTCAACCCTCAAGAGCCTCTTCCGATCATCAGCGGCCAACTTGCTTCACAGCCGGCATCGTACCATCAGTTGAAAGTTGAAACATGACCCCAGTCAGACCGTTCAACTGATCAAGAGAAGGCGGGGCGGCCGCCCGGGCACGGGGTCGGGCGCACGGTGGACGCAGGGCGGAACGGGACTGCCCGGGTAGTCCACCGCTATGCGCCAGAGGTGCCCCAGGCCGAAGTCAAACGGGCGGGCGCCGGGCCGCGGGGCATAGTGCAGGTCATAGCAGTGGTCCCGCAGGAATTCGCGGAAATCATCCCCATCCTCCCCGCCAAATTCGCGCAGCAAGCGGGCACGCGTCTCGGGCTGGTCGACATACCGCTGCGCCTCGTCGTTGCGCAGGCCCTCGGAGGCCACCTCGGTGTAACTGCAGAGGTAGGTGTCGGTTTCCACCGTGGCGCTGTCGGCATGGAAGGAATAGACGTCGGTGGACACGGTCCCCGTCTCTTCGTCGCGGGGATAGCGGCGGATGCAGTCGAGACTCGGAGCGAGCCCATGAGCGCGCAACCGCTCCAGATCCTCCACCAGCGTGGCGACAGCCGCCCGCCCCTCGGGGCCCAGCGGCAGCGCCCGCAGAAGGGATTCGTCCACGGGGGTGACATCGTCGGTCACGGCCAGGTGCCGGACCACTTCGGCGAAGTTGCCGTTAAGCCTTCTTGGCCAACACAGGGCGTTGACGCCTCCGCCAAAGGGTGTCGCCACCAGTTCCTGGAAACTGTCCACGATCCGCACGCGGCCGTAGCCGGGCGGGGGTAGATATAAAGGCGCGCACGGCGTCATCGGACGGCCGCCTCCCGGAGTTTTTTCCACGCGGCGTAGGGCAGGCAGGCGGAGGAGAGGTTGTTGGCGACGCGCGCGTAGCCCTCGGGGCCGATGCACTCCCAGACGCCGTTGGCTTCGAAGTCGGCGACGAGCTCGCGGAGCAGGGCGATACCGGTTCCGGGGGCGGCGAGCTCAAACATTTCCGCCATCCATCCCGTGGCCGTGGCCCAGTACGGGCCGTTTTGAAAGGTGCCGGGCTCGGTCCACTCCGCGACGACCACGCGCCGCTGCCAGAATTCCGGCAACAGGAGGTGCCTTACCTGGGCCCGGAGAAGAAAGCGCTCGCGCCGGGCATACAGCGTGTCAGCGACGAGGCGGCACCGCGCAGGGTCCAACGCTCCGATGACCCCCGCATAGGCCGAGCCCCACACGTCGGCCTGCCGGCAATCCACCGAGCCGGCCAGGTACAGCCCGTGCTCGGGCGACCACAAGTGTTCGAGACTCGCTCGGATGCGCGCCGCCTCGGCGGTGTAGCGCTCGGCGGCCTCGTGACGATCGAGCCGGCCCGCCAGCCCGGCCAGGATTTCGGCTGCCTCGAAGCGCAGCAGCGAGCAGAACAGATGGCGCCCCGTGATCGCGATGGTGTCCGTGAAGCCGTACGCGGTGTGGGGATGCGAGGGATCGATCCACACGAGCCCCGTGGACGCTTCGACCGGCACGGTGGCGAACGCGCGCTCAAGCACGGGGAATATCTCCGCGAGCAAGGCCACCTCGCCGCCGTGGCGCAGGTAGGCGCGAACCAGCTTGGCGAAGAACAAGGGCGAGTCCGCCGCAGGGCGCTCGCCGTGGCAGACATAAATCACCTCGCCGTCGTTGCTGATGCGCTCCGGACACAGGCCCTCGGGCGACACGCGGGTCGCAAGCAGCGCGATGATGGCGCTCTGGTGCCCGAGCGGAATAAACTCCGGCGCGGACTCCGCCATGTAGGTGAAGTCGCGCACGTACAGCGCCGGGTACGCCTCGCCGAAGGCCGCCGGGGTGTACGAGGTGACGCCAAGCGGATGGGGACGGCGCGCATGCCCGATCAGGTACGCGACACGGCCCTGGAGCGTGGCGAAGCACGAGTCGGGTTCGCTCTTCGGCGCAGTTGGGATTGCTGGGGTCACGCAGGAGGTTCCTTGTGATCGCGATTGGACTTGGGCGGCGGGTCGGTTTGAAAACAGATCGAGTTTCTATGCAATTACTTGATTGGGCGTGGAGCGCGATCTCCGAGCGCGCTGAGCGACGTTGGCAAGCGGAAAGCGAACCCCTATGGGGTCGCGCCGCTACTTGTTAATCTCTGCCACCGATAACCGTAGAATATTGACGAGGGTTTTTCCAGGTCCACACTCCGTTTTATGAGGCTGGCAGGAAGAGCCACCATACTGCCCTAAAATTAACAACTAGCGGCGCGACCCCATTGAGATTCCTCTAGCGCGTTCTAACAAAAACGTTTTAAGCCTTATCTAAGCGCCATTCGGAAATGACCCCATGGATCCGTCAATCCGAGAGGGTCAGGTTGAAAAAGTTGATGTGAAGGGGGACCCAGTTCGGGCTATCACTTCGGAAAACGCCAGCTCGGACAGCCGGCGGGCACTGCAGGTGGAAACTGCCTC